>PMYN01000135.1 GCA_003171215.1 Gemmatimonadota bacterium
CCGGTGCAGTCGGGTCCGAGGACGGGATGCCGGCGAAAGTCGATCCGCAGCGCGTTCTCACCCGCGGGGCACGCCCGCGCGCACACGCCGCACTCCACGTCACGATAAGTGATGCACCGCTCGGTGTCGATTGCGATGCTCGAGAGTTTCACGTGCTTCCAGAGATCGGGCGGGACTTCGAGCGCGTCGGTGGGGCACGACAGCGCGCAGGGCATGTCGGTGCACATCACGCACGCGGTGACGTTCACGTTCAGCGAGGGGGTGCCGGCGGCGAATCCGGCGTCGCTGCCGAGCGGGCGGATCGCATGGGCGGGACAGGCTGCGGTGCACTCGCCGCAGCGGGTGCAGGCGGCGAGGAACGCGGCTTCGGGCAGTGCGCCGGGCGGGCGGGTGTACTGGCCGGGCGAGAACCTGTTCGAGACGGCGTCGACGGCGTGGCCGAGGGCGCGGCGGAGGCCGGTGGAGAAGAACGATCGGCGGTCAATGGGGTCGGCCATCGTGCATTGGAATATACGATGGCACTGCAGGTGCGCGCTCTTGGTTCGGTGCGCCCTGGTCGGGGCCGGGGGACTCGCTGCGGCGGGCTCCGCTCAAACCGCTTCGAGCCGCGCGCATTCGCGCGCGAATCTCTCGCTTTTCGCTAAGCCCGCCTCCGCGAGTCCCCCGGCCCCTCCCTATCAAGCATCACGTCGCGGCGCTCTGTGGTGGGTGCTTTCGATCCGGCAAACCCGGCGCAAGTCGTTTCATCGTGCAGAAGAGCGTAATGAAGTTCCCGCGATTTGATGGACACTTCAACAGCCCTGCTATGTTCAGGGTAGAAGTGTCACATGGGACGGAAACGGGAGCAGTTCGCACGGGAGTTCAAGCTGGCAGCGGTTCGGCAGGCGCTGCATGTTAGGTCGACCGATCGGCTGAACAGATATTCCCAGGAGGACGCCCATGTGCCGTTCGAATATCTGCGCTGCGCTCGCGATCGCACTCGCCGTCGGAGCTCCGTTAGCTGCGCACGCCCAACTGCGCAAACTGAAAGTCATTTCGAGCGACAGCCAGCCGATCGTCTACGCATTCGTCACGCTGGATGGCGGCGACGGGCAGATCACCGACGACAAGGGCGAAATCGGCCTCGGTGCCGGCAAGGCCACGACGCTCACCGTGAATGTTCGGCGCATCGGATATCAGCAGTGGTTCGGCAAGCTCGAGCTTCCCGACACGGCGGCGGTACTCACCGTCACGCTTCCGCGCATCGCGCAGACACTCGGTGAAGTCCGCGTGTCCGGATACGGCAGCGCCTCGACGCTGTCGCTTCCGATGAAGGGTTTTTACGACCGCTGGACGATGCGCCAGAAGGGATTGCTGAGCGCGACGTTCATCGGTCCCGAGGAGATCGAGTTCCGGAACCCGGACAAGATCACCAACATGCTGCGCGGATTGAACGGCGTCGCGTTCAGGAAATCGGTCGAGGGCGAGCAGGTGGCGTTCGGGCTCAACCGTTCATGCAAGATGGCGATCGTCGTCGACGGAACACAGCAGTGTCCAAGGGGCGGATGCGGGGGTGGAAACAACGCGCCTAGCCTGTCACTCAGGAGGGAGCCGCCGCTGAGCGAGGTGACCGCGGTGCTCATCGACCGCATTCTCGAGGCCAACGACGTGTCGGCGATCGAAGTGTACACGCGCGGCGGGAATATGCCGGTCAGCCTTCAAGTGGCCGATCCCGGCTGCGGCGTGATCGCCTTCTGGACCGGCAGCCGAAAACCGTAGCCGGATAGCATGCCTCATTCGAGACAGCTCCTCCGACAAGGGCGAAGTCAATCTCGGCGCCGGCAAGGCCGGGACGCTCACCGTGCACGTGCGCCGCATCGGCGCATTCGCACCGCTAGCGTCCGGAAATCATCCTCGAGCGCAATGCACCCAGCCGCCGCCGCACCGACCCGTCCATCACGGTGTCGCCCACGCGAACCACGATCCCGCCGAGGATCGCCGGATTCACCGCGATGTGCGCGACAACGGTCTTCTTCAGCGCACGCGAGAGCTCCTTCACGATCGCTTCCTGGTCGGCAGCGCTCGTCTCGCGCGCAACGGTCACGCGCGCATGCACGCGGCCTTCCGCGGCGTCGAGAAGGTTGCCGTACTCCGTCGCGATGTCGGGAATCAGCACCTGCCGCCGGTTCGTCACGAGCTTCTGCAGGAACTTGATGAACAGCGGCGGCGCCTTGCCCTCGAACGCCTTGGCCAGCACCGCATTCTTGGCGGCCGCGCTGATCTGCGGGGCCGCGAGGAATCGGCGCAGCGTGATGTCTTCCTCGACCGCGCTCGCGACCGCGTTGATCAGCGTCGCCCAGTCCGCGGCCGCGTTCGCCTTGCGCGCCAGCGCGAGGAGCGCCTCGGCGTAGTTCCGCGAAATCGATTGTTCGTGCATCTGGCTTACTTGATCGACGAGAGATAGCTCTCGACGAGTTTGCGGTTCTGCGCGTCGTCGAGGTTCTTCTCGATCACCTTGCTCGCGCCGGCGAGAGCCAGATCGATCGCTTCACGTCGAAGCTCATCAATTGCCTTCGTCTTCTCCGAGTCGATGTCGCGACGGGCGCGCTCGAGGAGCTCCGCCTGCTGCGCGTGAGTCTGTTCGAGCATCTCGGCCTTCATCTTCTCCGCCTGCGCGCGCCCTTCGGCAATGAAGCGCTGGGCCTCGTTGCGGGCCGCTTCGATCGCCTTGCGATGCTGCTCCAGCAACGCTGCCGCGTCGTCACGATCCTTCTTGGCCGCCTCGATGGCGTCGAGCAGTGCCTGCTCGCGATCGGCGACGGCCTTCGTGATCGGGCCGAACGCGAACTTCGACAGACCCACGAAGAGAATGACGAACACGACGAGCGTCCAGAACATCAGCCCGCTCTGCAGCGAGAGCAGCGACGGCTTCGCGGCCGCCTCTCCGCCTTCCTGTGCGAGGAGCGGAGCGGCGATGGTCAGCATGGCGAGCGAGCGCGTGAAAACGGAGCGCATTGTTATTCCCAAAGTAGTTGCCGTTGCCGGAGCGCCCCGGGGCGCTCCGGCTCCAGCGAATGTTTAGAACTTGTTCTGGATCAGGAACGAGATCACGATCGCGAACAGCGCGGCTCCTTCGACAAGCGCGGCGAAGACAATCGCGGCGGTCTGGATGCGGCCGGCCATCTCGGGCTGGCGCGCCATCCCTTCCACGGCCTGTCCACCGATGCGTCCGACGCCGATGCCCGCGCCAATCACGGCGAGGCCTGCGCCGATGCCGGCGCCCATCGTGGCCCAGGCGCCCAGGTAGTTCTTCGAATACTCGGCAGCAGCCTGGAAGAGCGGATAGATCATTTGAAACTCCGTTTGGAAAATCGTTTTCCCTCTGAACTTCGCTCCGCAACCGGCACTGAACCGCCGATCGCTTCCCGTCACCGAGCCTCGGGCTCAACGGGAATCGCCGGGACTCTCCCGGCTACACTCGACCCGGGTGGAGCACACCCGGATCGTACCTCACCTGACTGACGACAGACGGCGGACGGCAGACGGCAGATGGCAGACGGCAGACGGCAGACGGCGGAAGAACGCAGCTGGCAGTCATCTGCCGTCCGTCGTCCGTCGTCTGATCAGTGCGCCGACTCCCGAATCTGCCCGATGAACACCGAGACCAGCACGGTGAACACGAACGCCTGCAGGAACGCCACGAACAGCTCGAGCACCATGATGCCCGTCGCCGCGATCACCGGTACCGGCACGACGAGCCACGAACCGAACGTGAAAATCAGCGAGATGAGCGCGAGCACCACCACGTGCCCCGCGATCATGTTCGCGAAAAGTCGGATCGAGAGCGCCACCGGCTTGGTGATCTTTCCGATGAGCTCCACCGGCGTCATGATCGGCGAAATGAACACTTTCATCGCAAAGGACATGTCGTGCGGCCAGTACACGATCGTGTTGATGTAGCCCTTGCCGAGCGCGCGCATGCCCGCGATCTCGACCACGAAGAAGCTCACGATCGCCAGCGTCGCCGTGACCGAGATGTTCGAGGTGGCCGTGGCACCGTACGGAATCAGCCCCAGCAGGTTCATGAACAGGATGAAGAAGAAAAGCGTCAGGCAGAACGGCACGAACGCCTCGCCGTGACGGCCGACGTTCGGGATGATCACTTCGTTCCTGATGTAGAGCACCGTCGCTTCGATGGCGTTTGCGAAGCCCCTGGGCGGCTTGCCGGTCGCGGCGCTGCGCGCCTGCGAGACGGCGGCCGTCATGAGCGTCAGCGCGCAGAGCACCGCCGCGATCAGGAGCATCACCACGTGCTTCGTGGGCGAGAGATCCACCGTGAGCGGGCCGATGTGCACCGGCGCCCACTTCGGCAGCTCGATCTCGCGCGTGAGGTTCTCCCTCAGCGAGAAACTCGGGACGTCGATCTTCGACCCGTCGGAGATGTGCGGCGTGATGAAGTCGGGCTGAGCGGGTTTCTCGGCGGCCGGCGCGGTCTGCGTTGCGGCGGCGGAGCCCTGCGCCGTGCCGGCGCGCGGCGTCAGCGCCAACGGGAGAGCGATGGCCGAAACAAGCGCGAATGCGAGTCGTGCAAATCTCATGGCTTCAGAAAAACGGGTTCGATCACGGTAGTGACAAAGAAGAAACCTGCCATGCTCAGCAGAGCGGGCTCCATCGAGAGCCCCAGTGCCTTCACTCCGAAAAATCCGAACGCCACCAGCGCGATGACGCGGAGCATCATTCCCAATCCAACGCCGGCCATCACGTTCGTCGGCTGCATCATCCTCACGACCAGGAAGGCCGGGGCCTGCACGATCACGACCGTTATCGCGCTCGCCCACACCGAACGAGATACGTCCTGGCCGGGCACCGCGAGCGTGATGATCCACGCGCCGAGACAAACGACTGCGATCGTGACCGCGATGAACCCGCCGAACCTCTTCATCGCTGGATCACTTCCTCTTGTCCTCTTCGTCCATGCGCTTGTCTTCGGACATCAGGACGCGATACATCGAGTAGAACCCGGCGCTCGCGCCGAGGAGCGCGCCGATCAGCATCAGCCACGGGCCGGTGTGGAGCTTGGTATCGAGCCACATGCCCGCATAGAGCGAGAGGAGGATCACCACCACGAACTGCAGGCCGAGTCCCATGAGGCGGGGATCCGTGCCTTTCTCCGTGAAGCCCAAGCCTTTTTCGCCCCGCGCTTGGGCGAGCAGGTCATCGCGCTTTCTTGCGATGTTCTGCTCTTGCTCGCTTGATCGATCGCGCGAACCGCGCTCTTCGGTCGACATCCAGCATCAAAACTTAACGGCTTGTGAAATATTTCGCAAGCGAAAATCAACCGCTCGCGCTGTCAACTCAACCCATTGCGCAATAGAGAGTTGCATGTGCAACCCAACAGCGTTCATCGGCACTCGGATGGCTCAAGATGGAGCTTTCAGGCAGCGACATCCTTACCGATTCTGCACATCCTCCGGCGTCCGGCTTTTCCGGCCATTCCGGCATCTTTTTACTTCACGCAAAGCCCCAACCCACAACCACCCCGTCACTTAGCTGTGACAGGCAGTTTGACGGATCGTCTTGTTACTGATAACTTTCTGTTCGGTCCAAACGATGCGCGAGAGATTTGTGATGTTGCATCAGAATGATCCGGATAGCTCTTCTCCAACAATCGAATTCCGCACCGACCTTCTCATTTAAATGAAAGGGCGAATCACCTTCGGTCTGCTTTGCGCAGCTGTGCTCGCCTTCGCGTGCGGTCCGCGTGCGNNACGTCGTCGTGAAGAACGGCGTCGCGATGGATTTCCGCGTGATGAATGCCGGCGCGAAACGTCTCGAGGTGAATTTCCCGAGCGGCCAGACGCACGAAGTAGTCGTCGTCGACTCGCTCGGCCGCGAGGTGTTTCGTTGGAGCAAGGGCCGGATGTTCACGCAGTCGCTGCAGAACAAGGTGCTGCATTCGAGCGATACGCTCGACTACGACGCGGTCTGGCAGAACGCGCCGGCCGGGAAGTACACCGCGATCGCGACGCTCGCCAGCGAGAACTTCCCGATGGAGCAGCGCGCGGAGTTCGTGGTGCGGTAGCCAGGACGAGCCCGGCCCAGCAGAATCCAGCGTTTTCCCCGCGGGCGCCGTTTCTTCACGGCGCTCTTTCGTTATCTTCAGCCGCTCGTGCAAGGTTTGTGCTCGGCTTCGGTACGCGCCTCACCAGAAACAAATCGGAGATCCGCGCTTGGCCACCCAGAACGCGATATCAGCAGCTGGCGAAAAGGATCTCGAGCTGCTCGACACGCTGCAGAAGGCGCAAGGTGAGCTTGCGGCGCAGATCGGCCGTCGCATCGTGGGCCAGCACGAGATCGTGCAGAATCTCGTCTGCGCCATCCTCTCCGGCGGCCACGTCATCCTGATCGGCGTGCCCGGCCTCGCGAAGACGCTTCTCATCCAGACGCTCGCGCAGGCGCTCGACCTTCCGTTCTCGCGCATCCAGTTCACGCCCGACCTCATGCCGAGCGACATCACCGGCACCGAACTGCTCGAGGAAGAGCACGGCACCGGAAAGCGCATCTTCAAATTCCAGCCGGGCCCGATCTTCGCGAGCATCGTGCTCGCCGACGAAATCAACCGCGCCCCGCCGAAGACGCAGGCCGCGCTCCTCGAAGCGATGCAGGAGCACCGCGTGACCGCGGCGGGCAAGACGTATCAGCTGCCCGAACCGTTCTTCGTGCTCGCGACGCAGAACCCGATCGAGCACGACGGCACCTACTCGCTCCCCGAGGCGCAGCTCGACCGTTTCATGTTCGAGCTGAAGGTCGGCTATCCGTCGAAGGAGGAGGAGATGAAGATCGTCTCGACGACGACGGGCGCGGGTACCGTCGAGATCAAGCCCGTGCTCACGGGCGCGCAGATTCTCGAGATGCAGCGCCTGGTGCGCCGGCTGCCGGCGCCGCCGAGCCTGATCGAGTACGCGGTGGACCTCGCGCGCAGCACGCGTCCTGGCCAGCCCGGCTCGAGCGCCGACGTCAAGAAGTTCGTCAGCTTCGGCGCGGGTCCGCGCGCGGGCCAGTACATGGTGCTCGGCGCAAAGGCGCGCGCGGCCATGGACGGCCGCAGCGTGCCGGACATCGACGACGTGAAGGCCGTCGCGCACGTCGTTCTCGGCCATCGCCTCGTGATGAACTTCCAGGCGGAAGCAGAAGGCGTGGGTGTGGAACGGCTGCTTTCGCTTTGAGAACCCAAAAGCGCTAACACGGAAACCACCGGACAACAGAGCTGAATTTCACGGATCAAACTTTTGGGGGAACTACAACCGCGGCGGTTGTGGTTCCCCAAAAATGTTTATCCGTGAACTTCCGGCAGTTAGTCCGGCGGTTTCCGTGTTAACGCTGTAGATCTTGCCCGCAACGCGCTGTCCAATGCGCCGCGCGACTCGGTGTCGTTCGGCCTCATCCTCACTGCGATTTCGAGATTCGAGATCGCCTCGTCGAGCCGCCCCGGCATCTCTGTGAGGATCACGCCAAGAAAGTAGTGCGAGTAGCCGGTGATGAGCGGGTTGTTCGGCTCGAACTTCATCGCCTTCTCGAAATGATCGACGGCCTCGGGGCCGCGGCCCGACAGGAAGAGCGCAACGCCGAGGCTGTAGTGCGCGCGCGCGTGCTCGGGCTTGAGACGCAGCACGGCCTCGTACTCGGCGATCTCTTCGGCGCGATGCGTCGTGCGCGAAAGAATCCGGCCGAGATTCTGGTGCGCCATCCAGCTGTCGGGATTTCGCGCGATGGTGGTGCGGTAGAGCGTGATCGGATCGCTGTACATCCTGCTCTGCAGGCTGCTCAGTCCGGCGAGGACCAACAGCAGCACGCCGATCGCAATGCGCACGGCACTCTGCACTGCGGCGCCTGCGCGTTCGTGCGCGATCGCGAGCCCCGCCGACACCGGCACGATCACGCCGAGGCTCGCGAGATACGCGAAATGGTCGGCGACGTACGAGTAGCGAAACGGGTAGATGTCGAGAAAGCCGAGCACCGGAAAGAGCGAGCCGCCGAAGAAGAGCAGTGCGGCAAGCGGCGCACGGGTGCGCGAGCGAATCGACCAGAAGGCGAACGCGAGCGCGATGAGCGCGAGGTCGAAGTCGTACTGCCAGATCGCCGATGCATCCACCGTCCAGTGCGGGTAGGTGAAGATGAGGTTCGTGGGCCAGACGATCTTCCCCAGATAGAAGCAGATCACACGCCCGGCCAGCAGCACGCGCTGGAGCACATCGAGATTGTACTCCGTGCCCGCGGCTCCGATCAGATGCCGCTCGACCCACGCGGTGAACAGCCCGCTCGCCGCGGCCATCGCGAACCACGGCAACAGCGGCACCACGTCACGGCGCCACTCGATTCGTCCGCGCTTCCACCAGAACACCACGAGCAGCGCGGCCGGGAGCGACGCCGTCACCGTCTTCGTCATGAGCGCGCAGGCGAACAGCGCGATCGCGATCGCATAGCCGCGCGGCTTGCGCGCGTCGTCGAACCGCAGGTACGCGATTGCGGCGAGCAGGTAGAACACGAGCGAGAGCGTGTTCTTCTGCTCGGAGATCCACGCGACCGACTCGACGTTGATGGGATGGAGCGCGAAGATCGTGCCGGCGAGCCACGCGCCCTTGATGGCGAGCCGCTGGCAGAGCGTGACGACGAGGCACGCTGCGATCACGTGCAGCACGACGTTCACGAGATGGTAGCCGAGAACGGCGTCGCCCCAGAGGCGCGCCTCGATCCAGAACGCGCTGTGCAGGAGCGGATAGTACTGTTGCGTGGCGCCGAGTTCGGTCCAGATGCGGTGCAGTCCGTCGAGCGAGCGGAGCGCGGCCTTCGTGATGTGCGCGTCGTCGTCCCAGACGTAGTCGCCGAGGAGCGCGGGCCAGTAGACGGCGAGGGTCAGGCCGAGGAGGAGCAGCCCTCGCCAGGCGTCGGCGGAGCTGCGGGCGGAGCTGCGGGCGGGGCCGGGCGTTGACCGCTGGGGATCGATGGCGAGCGCGTTCGGCATGTGCTGTGATTCTGCCATCGGGAGCGCCTATAGGCAACTGCGAATTCGCAGAGTTGGCCCAGCGTTCTTGCCGTGATCTCATCCATTGGGGGTAGTCCCGAACACACCCAACTGAGCGATAACCCTCCGGGTGCCGTTGGTCCCATTCTTCAGTCATTACACAAACATTCGACTCGAACGAGGTGTCCCGTGCGCCGTCGCACAATGATTGCACTAGCGCTGACCATCTCCGTGTCGGCGTTGCACGCGCAGGCAGGCGATCCGCCGTCGCGCGCCGCAAGAATCAGCGCCCTCACCGGCAAGGCTTCATTGCAGCCGTCGGGAGCCACCGATTGGAGCGAGGCCGCGCTCAACTACACGGTGACCACCGGCGATCGCATCTACACTGGAGCGGGGAGCCGGCTCGAGCTGGAGATCGGATCGATGTCGGTGCGCATGGCCGACAACTCCGATGTCACCGTCACCAATCTCACCGACGGCTTCATGCAGCTGGGCCTCGAACTGGGGACGGTTCGCTTGAGCGTATATCGGTTGCCGCGGGGTGACTCGATCGAGGTCGACACGCCGAATGGCGCGGTGATGGTGACCGCGCCCGGGTCGTATGTGATCGACATTCCCGACAACAACGACTTCACGACCGTGACCGTCGATGCGGGGAGCGCGGAGGTGGTCGGACCCGGTGTGGACCAGATCGTGCGCGCCGGGCAGTCCGTGCAGCTCGCGGGAACCGACAACATTCGGGCCATAAGTATTCCGCGCCCGGCGCGAACGTCATTCGACCAATGGGGCACCGATCGCGACAGCCGCGTTTCTTCGGCCGGTTGCTCGCGCTACATGAGCCCCGACATTCCGGGATGTGCGGATCTGAATGACAACGGCCGATGGGAAACGAACGCGCAGTACGGAGCCGTGTGGTATCCGAGGAATGTGTCTTCCGATTGGGTTCCCTATCGTGATGGACGGTGGGTGTGGATCGATCCGTGGGGCTGGTCGTGGGTCGACGACGAACCGTGGGGCTATGCGCCGTTCCACTATGGCCGGTGGGCGCAGTTCGGCCCGCAGTGGGGCTGGATCCCGGGACCGGTCGCGGTGCGCCCGTACTACGCACCGGCACTGGTCGCCTTCGTCGGCGGGTCGGGGTGGAGCGTCGGCGTGAGCATCGGCACGCAGGCCTGGTTTCCGCTCGGGCCGCGGGAGGCGTACATCCCGTCGTATCACCATGACGATGCCTATTTGCGTCAGGTGAACAGCAGCAACATCAGGAACGTCACGAACATCAACACGATCATCAACGTTCAGAACGTCAATCAGGTGACGTATGTGAATCGCACGAGGGGGATCACCGCGGTGCCGACGGCTACGTTTTCCAACGGGCGTCCCGTCTCAAAGGAAGTCGTCAAGGTGGCGCCCGAACTCAGCGGACGCGGATCGATCATTTCGCATCCGTCGACTGCTCCGGTAAAGAGTGCCGCGCTGGGCGGACGTCCGGCGGCGGCACCGCCGCCGGCGGCACCGAGGCCGGCGATGGTGACGACGGCATCGCCGCGCGCTGTGCCGCCGGGGCAGGCACGTCGCAATCCGCAGCAGGGACAACCGCAGCAGATAGCGCCGCCGCAAGCGCCGCCGCAGAAAGCAGCGCCGCAGCAAGCACCGCCGCAGCGCGGTCAGCCACAGCAAGCTCAGCCGCCGCAAGTTCAGCCTCCGCAAGCGCAACCGCAGCGTGGACAGGCGCAGCGTGGAATGCCGGCGCCGGTGCCCACCGTAGCGACGCAGACGCCGCCGCCATCAGCCGCAGTTCCGCCGATTCCGCCGCAGCCGAAGAAGGCTGATGTGCCGCCGAATCAGCCGCGCCAGGGCCGAACGATCATCACGCGCGCTCCGCCGCCGCCGCAGGCCCCAACGTTCCAGGCCAAGGAGCCGGCGTTGCAGGCACATCCCGGCAAGGCGCTCGAACCGCAGCAGGTTCAGAACGTGCGTGCCGGACGTCCGGCCGGACCGACGAAAGATCCGGAGACCGCAACCCATCAGGTTGTGCCGCCTCCGGTTGCTGCGCGAGTTCCGGCTGTCAAGCCGCCCCCGGCGGCCGCTCCGCCAAAGCCGACGCCGCCAACGCCGGCTCCGCCGGCAGCGGGGCGCGGTCGGGGCACCAAGCCGGATTCCGGAGGTCGCGGAAAGAAACCGGGCGGGGCATGAGTCCAAGGCAACGTCATCGATCGGAGTGGTCACTCCGCCCGCATGACGACGATTGGATCCACCCGCCCCGCGCTGCGCGCCGGCAGCCACGCTGCCGCCAGCGTCGCGACCACCAGCACCGCGCACCCTAGCGCGTACGTCGCGAAATCCGTCGCGCCCACGCCGTAGAGCATCGACCGCAGCGCCGAGCTCGCCGCGAGCGCGACGATCAGCCCGATACCCACGCCGAGCGTGGCCAGACGAACCGCGTGTGCCAACACGAGCCTCACGATTTCTCGCTGCGGCGCGCCGAGCGCGATCCTGATTCCGAACTCGCGCCGTCGCTGCCGGACCGCGAACGCGACCACGCCGTAGATGCCCGCAGCCGCGAGGAGCAGCGCGAACACCGAGAATCCCGCGACCAGTTCCCACGAGTACTGCGTGCGGCTGACGGTCGATCGCAGCAGCTCGTCGTACGATTCCGCGTCGAAGATCGGGAGCGTCTTGTCGATTGTCGCCAGCCGCTTGCGCGCGGTCGCGATCACCGCCGCGGGATCGGCGGACGAGCGGACGACGACCGTGAGATACCCTGTCGGCAGTTGGTCGAACGCATGGTACTCCGCGGGAACGGCCGCCTCGGTCAGCGACTGGTTCTTGGCGGTCCGCACGACCCCGACGATCTCCCCGCCGCCCCTGACCACCTTGCCGATGGGATCAACCCCGCGCAGGAATTCCTTCACGAACGCCTCGTTCACCACGAGCACGCGCGGCGCGTCGGCGCGGTCGCGCTCGGTGAACAGCCGTCCGCGTACGAGCGACATCCCGAGCGTCTCGAAGTACCCCGGCGTCACGCACTTCCAGAGCGTCAGCTTCGGCCGATCGATGAGCTCGGGCGGGTCGCCCTCGATGTGCACCCACGTCTGATTCTGCGCGGCCCCCGTGAACGGCGCGCCCAGCGCGGCACCCACTGACTTCGTCCCGGGCACCGAGCGCAGCTCCGTCATGAACCGCTCGGCTGCGCTGCGCGTCAGCGGGAACGAGTCGGCGCGGGTCTTTCCGGGCGCGTACGGCCGCTCGTCGGGGAGCAGCACGTCGAACTTCACGAGACCCGCCGGATCAAAGCCCGCGTCGACCGACATGAGCCGCTCGAAACTCCGGCCGAGCAGCCCGGCGCCCACGAGCAGCACGAGGGAAAGCGCGAGCTCCAGCACCACGAACGCCTGCCGCAGCGCGGCGCTCTTCTTTCCCGCGCTCGTCGACCGCGTTCCGCTCGTCAGCTCCGCCACGAGATCGGTCCTGGAGGCGGCAATCGCGGGCACCATGCCGAAGACCACGACGGTCGCGAGCGTCGTGCACACGGCGAACAGGAGCACGCGCCAGTCGACCGTCACGTCGTCCATCAGCGGCAGCGTGCCCGGCCGCAGCGTGACGATTCCGCGCACGGCGATCTCCGCCAGCGCCACGCCGAGCGCGCCGCCGGCGAGGCCGTACACGAGGCTCAGCGAGAGCATCTCGCGAATCAGCCGGCGCGGCGACGCGCCGAGCGCGAGCCTGATCCCCATCTCGGCGGAGCGCCGCCGAGCGCGCAGCAACAGGAGGCTCGCGACGTTCGCGCAGGCGATGAGCAGCACGCATCCGACCGCGGCGGTCAGCACGAGCAACGCCGGCCGCGAGTCGGCTACGATATGCTCGCGCAACGGCATCAGGCCGAAGCTCAGTCCCGTCTCGACCGCCGGATACTCCTCGTGCAGCCGCGCGGCGACGGACTTGACCTCCGCGCGCGCCTGGGCGATCGACGCGCCGAGCGCGACGCGGCCGATGGCCTGGAAGAACCGGTTGCCTCGCCGCGCGGGGAGCAGGTCCGTCGAGTCGATCGACATCGGCATCCACGCGTCGAGTTTGTACGGGAGCGCCATCTGCGGCGCGGCGACGCCGACCACGGTGTACGGCTCGTCCGAGATCGTGAGCCGCCGGCCGAGCACGCTGCGATCGCCGCCGAAGCGCGTGCGCCAGAGCGCGTCGCTGATGATGACGATCGTCGCGGCGCCACGGCCGTCCTCGCCCCGCTCGAACACGCGGCCGAGCTCGGCGCGAATGCCGAGCATCGAGAACCAGTTCGCGGTCACGCGTGCGGTGCCCAGTCGCAGGGGTTCACCCTCCCCCGTGAGCACCGTGGGCCCGGCGTACGCCGCGCCCACTTCGTCCAGCGTCTTCAGCCGGCGCTGGAAATCCAGCACGTCCGGCAGCGAGACGTTGTCGCCTGCACGCGTGCCGTGGTTCACGAACGCCACGAGACGTTTCTCGTTCGTGTACGGCAGCGGCGCGAAGAGCACCCCATTCGCCACACTGAACATCGCCGTGGTCGCGCCGATGCCGACGGCGAGCATGCCGACCACCGCACAGGTGAAGCCGGGGTTCTTTCGGAGGGAGCGGACGGCGGCCGACAGGTCTCGCGCGAATGCCATGCGGTCCCAGCAGGTTCGGGGAGCAGAGCGTAAGTGCACGGGTACGCAGGATCCGTGCGGCGGGATTCCCTGCCCTACCGCTCTCGTGCCAGATTTCGGTCCGCGCGAAAGCGAAGGCTCTATTATACCGGTCTTTCGAGGATCAGCCATGCACCGCAGCTCTTTCTACGCCGTCGCCGCTTCGATGATCCTCGCCGCGGCTGCGCCACCCCTCGCGGCGCAAAATCCCACCGCTCCGCCGGCGGGCCGCGCCGGCCGCGGCGGCGGGCGCGGCACGGCGTTCGCGCCCGGCGACACGGCGTGCCCGCTCGGCCAGACCGAGATCAGGCCGCGCTCGTGCATGGCGCCCGAGTTCGCGCCGCCGAGCATCCTCGACTACCGCCCGCGCACGACGCTCGTGGCCGACGCGCACATGGTGAGGACGTCGAAGTTCCCGTCCATCGATTTTCACGGCCATCCGAACGCGCTGATCTTTTCCGCCGAGGGGCTCGACTCGCTCGGCAGGGCGCTCGACGGCCTGAACGTGCGCATGATGGTCTCGGCCGACAACCTGTCCGGCGACCGGCTGAAGAACGCGATTGCCGCCGTACGCGCGTCGGCGAAGATGAAGGATCGCGTGCGCATTCTCGCGGGAATCAATTTCAGGGGTGTCGGGCCCGGCTGGGCCGAGAAGGCGATCGCGCAGCTCGAGGCCGATGTCGCGGCCGGCGCGGTGGGCGTGGGCGAGATCGGGAAAGGCCTCGGCCTCTCGATCACGAAGGCCGACGGGAGCCGGCTGAGGATCGACGATCCCGCGCTCGATCCCATCTGGGACGCGTGCGCGCGGCTCAAGCTCCCGGTGTTCATCCACACCGCCGATCCCTCGGAGTTCTTCCATCCGATCGACTACAACAACGAGCGCTGGCTCGAGCTCGCGCTGTTCGGCGACCGGCGGTATCCGCAGGACCGCTTTCCGAGTTTCGAGGAGTTGTCGCTGGAGCGCGACAACATGTTCCGGAAGCACCCGAAGACCACGTTCGTCGCGGCGCACATGGGATGGATCGCGAGCGACCTGAAGAAGCTGGGGAAGATGCTCGACGAGATGCCGAACGTGAACACCGAAGTGGGCGCCGTGCTGTACGACATCGGCCGGCAGCCGCGGCTCGCGCACGATTTTTTCGTGAAGTACCAGGACCGAATCCTGTTCGGCAAGGACTCGTTCCAGCCGGAGGAGTATCCGTATTACTGGCGCGTGTTCGAGACGCGTGACGACTACTTCGACTACTACCGCAACTATCACGCGTTCTGGAAGCTGTACGGGATCGACCTGCCGGACAGCGTGCTGAAGAAGATCTACAACGGCAACGCGCTGAGAATCACGCCGGGGCTGCAGGCGGCGTATGCGGCGGGCGGGGCCGGCAAATGAGGAGCGCTCAGGCGTCCTTGCGGCGTACGCCGCGCGGCGGCTCGCTCACTTTCCGAGCGTGCTGCCGCGGCGCGCGCACCGCCGACATATAGGAGCGGAGCACCGAGTTCATTCGCGACTGATAGCGCGGGCCGCTTGCCTTGAACCAGTCGAGAACGTCTTGATCGATGCGCAGCGAAATCGCGCGCTTCGGTCCCGGCACGACGATCACCGCCGACTCCCAGAAGTCGTACGGAAGATTGGCGAGTTCCGGCGGCGAGGTTCGCGCGATCTGCGGATATACGCGGCACCGGGGTGGAGTCAGCGAGTGCGCGGTGCGGCGGGCCGGAAGCGCACATGTGGAAGGTGCTCGAAGTGCGCGTCCTGTGTCCAGAGCGTCGCGCTAAAGGCACGGGCGGTGACATACATGATGCTATCGGCCATCGGCAGCTTGCGTTCGACGCTGAGGTTCGCGGCCGACAGCGCGAGGGGAGCCGTGAAGTCGACCACGTCGCCCTGCTGCATGACGGCCACGGCGGTGAGGGCCGCGTTTTCGCCGCGCTGCTGCAGGACGCGCTTGAACACCTCGTACAGGCTCACGGTTGGGACGATCAGGCCGGCGGGGGCCTCGATGGCGGCCGCGAAGAAGCCGGCAGCGGGTCCGTCGGCGAAGTATTCGAGCCAGCCGGACGAGTCGACGACGTTCACTTGCGGTCGCGTTCGCGCGTGACGGTTGTGTTGAGCCCGCGCACGAAGCCGCGCAACTCCTTGGCCGGGCGCACCGGGATGAACTCCACGCGTCCCTCGTACTCGAAGGCCTGCACTTTCTGCCCGGGCGCAATTCCGAGCGCCTCGCGGATGTGCCGGGGAATGACGACCTGGTATTTCGGTGAGACGGTGACGACGGACATGGTGCCTCCTGACGATCGTACAACGATAGTATGATCGATCAGGGTTGCGCTACCCGCGTCCGGTCCGACGGTCGAACGAATAATCACGGTGTCAGCGATGGGTCACATCGGGACGGTAGGTCGCGAACCCGCGCGATGCGATGCCGAACGCGACGGCTCCCACGATTCCGACCGCCGCCGGGAGCACCGTCGCGAGCACGAGTGGCGTAGTCGGCTGTTGCAGGAAGCGAAGCAGGGATTCCTGTGTGATTCCGGGGATCAGTGCGTGCACCACGCGAGGTACGAGCACGACTGAGATCACCATCGCGACGACGGGCGCGCCGAGCAGGCTCTCGAGCTCGAAGCGGGTGAACAATGCCGTGCCGCACGCTCCAAGGAGCAGCATCGCGAGCCATGTCAGAATCGCGACGCCGACGGGATTCAGCGAAACCATGACGGGCAGAGTGAACGATGCGGCGCCGACACCGACTGCCCACGGGATGGCGAGGACCGCCACAGCGATGAATCGTGAGGCCGCGATCGCGTGAGACTCGACTGGCAGGCCGCAGAGGAAATCGAGCGAACCATCCATCTTATCCCGCGAGATGCCCATTGGCACGATCAAGACGACGCCGAGGCTGCTTCCGATCAGGATCGCAAGAAAGTCGGCCGGCGTGCGTTTTCCTGCCAGGAAGAACACGACGCCGACGATGATGGTGAGGCAGGCCATTCTCAGAACCATGGGGCGCTGCCGCCTGAGTTCCAACAGCAGAAGTGGAATCATCGGTTCAACTCTTCGCGCGAGATAGCGCTGCGTATAGAATCTTTGCAAGACTAGCTCCTCGATCCGCCTCACGGAGCTCAGACACTGATGCGTCCATGTCGAGCCGTCCGTTCACCAGCAGCAATACCCGGTCGGCGATGAGCTCGACATCTTCGAGCAGATGTGTCGAGAAGAGGACGACGCGTTCCGACTGTGCATCCACCGACGAAAGGATCGCGTTGATGAGCTCTCCTCGGACTTCAGGGTCGAGGCCCGACGTCGGCTCGTCCAACAGGAGCAATGGCGGCCGGTAGGCCTCCGCAGCGATGAACGACACTTTCACTCGGGTGCCCTTCGACAATCGGCCGATCGCTTGGTCGAGAGGAACGCGCAATCGATCCGCCAAGTGAGCCGCATAGTACATATCCCAGCGCGGATAGAATTCCCGAAGGAACGCGAGATGCTCCCGCACCGTCATCCAACCGTAACCCGCCAGCGTCTCGGGAAGCAGGCCGATTTGCCGCCGACCGAGCGGCAGAAGGTCGCGGAGATCCTGACCGTCAATTACGATCGAGCCGTCGTAATCCGGGAGTCGACCGGCGAGCGCGCGAAGCGTCGTGGTCTTTCCGGAGCCGTTTGGGCCCACGAACGCGACGCGCTCACCTGGCCTGAACTCGAGCGAGAGCGGTGCGAGCGTGAACGACGGGTACTTTACCGAGAACTGACGGAGTGCGATTCGTGCTTCCATAAAGTGGCGATGAATTTATTTTGAGGTACGTAGCGCCATCTAGAGGCTGTACAACAAGCTGGCGGCGGCGAAAAGGGTGCGAAACGTGAACGCCATCGCCGCCATGCACGCCGCCGACCGCGTATCTGTCTTGAACAGAGCGCGAATCATCCAGAAGATCAGTATGCCCCACGCGACCGTGAAGAGATCCCAACTTTCGAATCCGATCCTCTCTAGCGAGGACGGTGCGTGGAAGAACGCGTTGATGCCGAACGCGACCATGAGGTCGGAGGTGGTGCGCACACTGTCAACGCCGCGTGCGGCGAGCACCCCCAGCATCGTCAAGTCGCGGAGAGAAAAGAGCGTTTCCGCGATGCAGAAGGTTGAGACGAGCTTGAGCAACGACAGCCGCTCGTCGAGGTAGACGGCGCACGACCAGCAGATGAGAGCTGCCGCGACCGCCTTGATGAGCGCTGTCAGCGGAGAAAGAACGCCCGACAACCAGAGTGCAGCCTGTGCGGCGCCTTGCGCCGCAGCTCCCTGCTGAGCGAGTGCGTGGACAAAGTACGGCTGGATCGCCCACGTCGTGAGCAGCGAAACAGTGGCGACGATTACGAGCGGCTCGATGACTGGAATGCGCTGTTCAACGATTCGCGCGAACGTTCCCGCAGCACGGTTATTCATTCTAGTGAACTCCTCTGCTTGCATCCGAGGTTCGGCGAAGGTCGGCCAAGTGCCGGCTGGTCAATACTTCGGATGTTTCGCCGACGACTTTTGCGATCACGACGCCCTTGCTGGTGACGTAAGCCGCGAGCGGGACCAGTCGAACGTCCAGGGCCCGAGCGACCGTGCCGTCGTGATCCCACAGCAGCGTCGAAGCGATTTCTGTGGGGAGCCAGTGTGGGGGCGAGGTCGCCTTGCTAGGTACTGCCACGACTGCAAGACCGATGCAGGACAGCTGCGAAGCACCGCTTCGAACGAGATTCGACCAGCGCCTGAGCTCTGCCTGACAATGAACGCATGAACCACTGACGTAAAGGATCACGACCGGGATTGATGGCGGACACGATGGCTCCTTTGTCGCTGCAACCGTGAGCACGGAGCGCCAGGCCGCATTCTCGATTCTAAATGGAGGCGCGTCGAGTCCGCTCGCCTCAACTCGATGACGCCAGGCGTACGAGGCCAGCGAACCGAGCGACGCGCAAGACGCCAGAACGACAACTGCCGCGCGAGCGCGAGATCGGACACCGATAGCTGACCGCGCCTGCGAGGTCGGCGGGGCAGCTATCGGGGAGCCCGAGTCGTCGATGATGGTCGTGGTGGTCACATCGCGGCGGCGCAGGTGGAAACGCAGAGTATCCCCATCTCAGGATTCGCAGCGAGGAAGACCGCAAATCCCGCGACCGTCGTGCCCGCTCCGACGACAAATCCCGCAATGCATCCAATGCACCCTAGCGTCTGCCAGAACCCAAATCCCACCACGCCCGCTGCGACATTCGTCGCGAGAGTGGTTGATGCGAGCGGACCGGCCGGACCAACGTGCATGGCGATCGCGAGGACACCGATGAGTACGGCCGCAGACCATACGCGATACTTGAGAAGGCTCCTCATGTTGATGTCCCCAAGCGTGGGAGTAGCGGCCGCGTTCATTGGAAGGCCTCGTAGCACGTCGCGGCGCAGGCCAGCAGTGCAACGGCTGAGCCGGGAGTGTTCACCGCAACGATGAGGGTGGCCGGACCGCCGGCCACGATGAGGCCGGCGGCGACGGCACACGCTGCGCAACCGATCATCGAGCCCCATCCCCTGCCCGTCTCACTCGGCTGCTGAGCGGACGCCGCCGCGGTCGACGTCGCATGGGTCGAGCTGACCGATGCGGCCACTACCGGCGCCGCCGATACCGCTTGCACTCGCGGTGACGTTGCGACGCCGAGACCGAGAATCGCTCCCACGCACGCGATCCTGCGAAAAATTGCACCAACCATTTCATACCTCCGTCGTTCGAGATTGGGTTGCCCGCGTACCCCGCAGGCGATGGGACCGCTTCACGGATCGATCATCCGATTTGCGGCGAGGAGAAATGCTGTCGAGGGGGACGAGTGCCTCACCGGACCAGAGTCGGGCGAACCGCTCGCTCGCCATCCGGTAGCGTCCGGCGGCGGGGTCGTGCACCTCTACGGAGTCGGATCGACTTCGACGAGCAATCACGACGAAGTGACTTCTCTCGACCCAGACCAGCGATGGCAGTGGGAGCTGGGAGAGTTCGGCGGGATTCCAGCGCACCGGAAAGACCCGAAGTCCAGCATTACCCGCAGCCGTTCCCAGATCTCCCAGCGTGGTGCCGTTCGGCTTCGTGGCTGCGAGTCGACGAAGACTGTCCGGAGACGGCACGGCCATGCCGGAAAGTTCGAGCAAGTCTGCCAGCGCCGTGGGTCCGCAGTCGTCGAGCGACGATTGGAGGCGGGCTCGACCTTGCGCGATGAATCGTGCGCCTCGCCATTCCAACGACCAGCGAGTGAAAGCGCGAAGCGGCTGTAACGGATCCCGACTCGCCGAGGCCAGGCAGAATGCTGTCAACACAAAGGTCACGAACACACCGGTGGCAAGACCACGCCTCCGAATCCGCAGACCTCTCTTCAGCTCGAGTATTTGGCGGTTCAACAGTACACCCTGTGCTCGTGGAAGCACATGAGTGTCCGCCCATCGTCACCGCAGGGTCATCACGACCGCTTGGGCGGGACGAGAGTCGTCACCGGAGTCGTCCTACCTCTCCACCACTGCCTCCGCCTCAATCTCAACCAGCATCGCGGGATCGATCAACGCGCGAACCTCGACCATTGAAGTCGCGGGTCGAATGTCGCGGAACACTTCACCGTGCGCGCGCCCGATCAGCTCCCAGTGCTGGGAAATGTTCGTGACGTAGATCCGTGTTCGAACCACGTCAGCTAGCCCGGCGGATGCTTGCGCCAGTGCCTTCTCGATATTCTTGAGCGCCTGCACGGTCTGCGCGCGAGGATCGCCGGGTCCAACGAGTGAGCCATCAGTGCCCGTGGCGGTCGTACCGGAGACGTGGACGATATCGCCGACGCGCACGGCTCGCGAATAGCCAACGATGGGCTCCCACGTGGTACCGCTTGAGTAATTGGTCCGCGTCATCTCCGTCCCATCTCCTGCGAATCGTGATGGCCGAGCTGCGAGGTGGCCTGATTGTGTCTTGCACGAATGAACCTGGTGTCGATAATCTACAGCGTCAACGACCGACGCCGACGCGTGACGCGGCGGTGACGACGGCCGGTTGAAGTAGGCGCGGGTTTCAATCTCGGCGGCAACCTCCTGGGGGAGGGCCCGATGATTCACGTTCGCACGCTCGGGACGGCGGAAGTGCTCGCGGGCGAGCACCGCATCACTCCCGATTCTGCAATGCTGTTCGCGCTCGCGCTCTACCTGAGTGTGAGTGCGGGCCAACGAGTGCAGCGATCCCGCCTGCTGGATCTGTTCTGGCCCGATGCGTCGGATGGCTGTCGACGCCACGCGCTTCGCCAGCTTCTTTACCGACTGCGCCGCAGCGGATTCCCCCTGTCTCTGGACGGCGAGGAGTTGCTTGTCGCCGAGGAGGTTGTCGAGTCCGACCTTCGGCGCGTGCTCGCATCGCGCTGGCCGGACGAAGCCAGCCAGGAAGACGTCCAGGCCGCCGCCAGTGTTCTGCCAGGGTACGATCCGCCGATGCCGGAGTTCTACCGAGAGTGGCTGGATGAACTGAGGTCACGAGTGAACTCTCAATATCGGCGCGCGTTGCTTCGTCAGATCGGCGCGGCTCGACGCGACGGGCGCTGGCACGATGTGAATGAGTGGGCGCGACAGTGCCTGGAGGTCGATCCGCTGAACGAGGAGGCGACGCTCGCACACGCTGAGGCGATCGCTATGAGCGGGTCAAAGGCACAGGCGCTGCAGATCATCGATCAGTATCTCCATGAACTTGGCGATCGAGATCGTGTGATAGGATTGCCGGCCAAGGTGCTGAGGCGGCGAGTGAGTGAGAATGCGCCGGAGCGAGCACGAGGAGAGCCAGAGAGCGTCCCCCTGATTGGTCGCGAACGGGAAGTCGCGCAACTGGTCGATACGTTGACCGGCACGCTCACGGGGCGAGGAGCTGCACTGTTCATCGTTGGCGCCGCCGGGATCGGCAAGAGTCGGCTCGCTCAAGAGTTGCTCGTTACTGCGGCAATGCGAGGTTGGCGAACGCTCTCGACGCAGCTCCACGCAAGCGATGTACAACGTCCTCTCGGCGTTTTCGTCGATCTACTTGGAGCTCTCCTGCAGTTTTCGGGGGCGCTCGGCTGCTCGCCGGCGTCGCTTTCGCAACTGCGGCTCCTTACCGGACAAGAAGTACAAACCGGCGCAGAGGCTCAGCAATCGCAGGAAGCAGAGGCCGTACAGGAGCGCCTTCGAAGCGCGGCAGCGGACTTGCTGGAGTCCGTTGTGTCCGAGGGCCCGTTGGTCCTCTGGATAGACGATCTGCACTGGTGCGATGAGGCTTCAGTCCGACTGCTGCAACACCTGGTTTCCCGCTCGGTCAATCTGCCGGTGATGTGGGCGTTTACCGCGCGTCACGAGGGTAGATATCCGTCGATTCGTGAGGCCATGTCGGATCTTCGTGTCGAAACGATGCGGCTTGCCCCTTTGACGCCGGACAACGCGAACGCGCTCTTCGGAGTACTGGCCGATCGTGCTGGGCCGTCTCGTCCGGATGTACCATCCGGACTCACGAGCGCCGTAACTGGTGGCAATCCGCTGTTCGTCCTGGAGCTGGCCAGGCATGTTCGGGAGACGGGCCAGGCGGCGTCGCTCCCACACTCCCTCCGGGCGCTGATCCGAGATCGTGCGTCGAGACTCTCTCCAATTGCGCAGCATGTCCTGCACACGTGTGCCGTGTTGGGCCGCTACTCGTCGGTACCACGCGTGTCGAGTGTACTCGAGATCGGCACGGCGGACCTGCTCGCCTGCATTGAAGAGCTCGACGCTCTTGGCATCGTGGGAACCGGTCGTGATGTGGAAACATTGTCGATTCATGACCTTTGGCGGGAGGAGTTGTTGAAGCTGCTGCTGCCCGCTTCGAGGAAGCTGTTGCATCACCGGTGCGGGCTCGTGCTCGAGGGCGAGTGCCGTCTATCGCGATCTCCTTCAATGGTATGGGAGGCAGCGCAGCACTTGCTCGCAAGCGGATCCGAAGGTCGTGCGCTGGGACTTCTTGAAGAGAGCGCCCAGCATCAACTGGACAACGGTTTGCCGGCGGACGCGGCGAATTCGTTTGATCTGGCATTCCAAGCATCGACGACGGATGCCGATCGCCTGCGAGCGCTGACCGGTCGAATCGCGGCGCTCAAGCGAGCAGCGGACTGGACTCAAATTTCTGCCGTCGTCGGATCGGCAATCGACCTCGACGCGCGCGGCCCACTCCGGACGAGCCCGCACTCCGACCTCGAACTGCTCCAGACCGAAGTGATGTGGCGGACCGAGTCGGATCTCGGCAGCAGCCTAGACCGCTCGCTCTCGTGCGCCTTCGACGAATCAGCGTCGACAGCGCATCGTGCGCAGGCAGCACTGCTCGCGGCGATTGTCGCGGACAACATCTGCCGCTTCGCCGATCTCGAACGATTGAATAGCATCGCGACCAAGCTGGTGGCTTCGACAGTCGACGCTCGGGCCAACCTCTTGTCCGTTCGGCTCATTTACGAGACGGTACTGGGTTCGCTTGACCGTGCCAGGGAGTGCGGTGCGCAGCTTGTCGCATTGGAGAGAGAGGCCGGATCAGTTCGCGGACTGGCGCGAGCACTCCGTTTCTCGTGCCAGTCCCATCGGATGCTCGGAGAGTTCGAGGCGGCCTTAGCTGCCGTAAGCGAAGCGCTCGAGCTGGCCGAGCGGCATCGTCTTGTTGGAGAGGCGGCGAGTGCAGCGGATATTATTCTGACGATTCATCTCGAGCGGGAAGATCTAGGCGCCGCGAGCCCGTGGATCGCACGATACGAGACGCTGGCATCCAGAGTTGGAGCACGCTATGCCCGCGCCAGTCTCGCGATCCATCAAGCGATCTACGCGCTTCTTCTCGGCGACCCAGCTGGTGCGATGGGTTGCATCGAACTGCACGCGAAGAACCACCTTACCGATCCAGTTATTCCCCAGCAGATGCTGTACCTCTCAATACTCGCGAGAGTCTTTGTCGCACGAGCAGATTCAGAGCGCCTGGTGGAGCTGGCACCGTCGCTCAAGTTTGCTCTCGACGTTCGGCGCAGCACGGGGGCACACGACTTTCACGTGGCGAGTTACGCACACACGCTGGAAGCGCTCGGGAACAAGCGCGGCGCGGTCGAGTACGTCAAGGAGTTTGTCGGGGATGGTAGACGCGATCGAACGCGTCCATCCGTCGAGCTGCAGCAGTTCCTCAACGAGTGAGGATGCCGACGGTGTCGCAATGCGATCGAGGCGCTAGCCGAGCTACGAAACGAAAGACTGTGCAGTTCCAGAATGGCGGGGAACTGTGTCGCCCGATATCGACTCGAACTCTCCTGAATCATGGTTCGAGCGAATCGCTTCGGTCAGCCGCAGCCAGTGCTTGTCGGCGATCAACAGCGCGGCAATCCTCGGATCGAATTGACGCCCCGCCTGCGACCGCAGCTCCTCTCTCACCGACTCGGCTGAAAGGGCCTCACGATAGGGACGATCGGTGGTCATCGCGTCGATGGTGTCGGCAAACGTGATTATGCGTGCCCAAAGCGGGATCAGCTCGCCCGCAAGTTTGTCAGGATAGCCTGAGCCGTCCCAAGCCTCGTGATGGCTGTGAACAGCCGGCACAATATCACGGAACTGCGTCACCGTGGCGACGAGGACGGCGCCCTTCTCGGTGTGAGTGCGCATGATGGCGAACTCCGCCTCGTTGAGGCGGCCCGGCTTGCGAAGAATCGGAGCGAACACTTCGTGGATCTTGCCGACGTCATGCAGCAACGCGGCGGTATACACGCGCTCCGCCGCGCGTGATCCCAGTCCGGCTGCGTGCGACACGATCCTCGAATACTCCGCGACCCTCTGCGAATGTCCTGACGTGTACGGGTCTCGAGCTTCGATGGTGGCGACTATCAACTGGAGCATCTCTAAGTTGGCAGTCTCGAGCTGCCTGTTCGTCTTGTACAGCTGTCGCAAGCCGATCAGGGGTATGGCAATCGCGGAAGCGAGCAAGAATCCTTTGTCGATATAGACCCGCGCGAACAGATAGACGACCGGAAGCGCGAGAAAGTCGTAGAGAACGGTTCCGTGCGTGATCTGTCGCCAAACCTCGAACACTTTTCGATGCTGACTCACGGCGATAACGCCGGAGACCATTACGGTGTTCACCAGAAGAAACGTGGTGAACGACGCCGCGAACGGCAGCAGGCCGAATGCCCCCGTTTTCGTCATCGCGTGGCCGCCCAAGTATGCAAA
>PMYN01000129.1 GCA_003171215.1 Gemmatimonadota bacterium
GTGGGATGGGCGGCGGGCGGGGCGGTGGGCGAATGGATGACATGGGAGGCCGCGGCGGGCCGCCCAAGGCGCAGAAACTCGCTACTCTCAAGGAGATCGAAGCGCTGAATCCCGCGAAGCTCCTGATCGACAAACGCAAGAAACTGTCGCTGGCCGATTCGCAGGTATCCGCGTTGACGCTCCTTCAGGGCCGCATCTACGAGCGCAACGCGGACCTTCTTGTCACGTATGACTCGATCAGGAAGGAGATCAAGATTCCCGATGCGCCGGCAGGCGGTGGTGGAATGGGCGGCGGACGGGGTGGTCCTCCATCCGGCGGCGGGGGTGCGTCGATGTCAGATGAAGAGCGGGCGGCATTACAATCCCGTATGCAGGCTCTTATGGCGGTGACCAAGCAGCTTCGGGACCGTCGGCAGGTGGACGTGGCCGAGACGCTCACGCTCGTTGGACACGATCAGCTCAAGAAGGCCAACGAACTTCTCGTCAGCCAGACTGAAGAATTCGACTCACTCCTTCCTCGCTCCCGTGACGTCGCACCCCGACCACCCGAGTCCTCTGAGCGGGAGAGAAGATGATGCAGCGCGCGACGAGCTTGAACTCGTCGCACTCGCGCGCGGCGGCGACGCGACGGCGTTCGATCGCCTGTTCGCGCCGCACCTGTCGCGAGCTTTTCTCGTCGCGCGGCGCATCGCGGGATCACGAGCCGATGCCGAAGATCTGCTGCAGAACGCTTGCCTGCGCGCGATCGAGCAGCTCGACAGGCTCACGCCCGGCCACCCGTTCGGTCCATGGTTCCTCCGGTTGCTCATCAATGTCGGGCTCAATCAGCACAAGGCGGCGCGGGTTCGTGCGACGGAATCGTTCGATGAGGCGCAGCATTCGTCTGCCAATGATCCGCACCGGGACGCCGAAGCGAGCGAGTTCCGCTCGCGCTTTGCGTTGGCCGTCGAGCGTTTGCCGCCGCGCCAGCGGGTTATTGTGATGATGTTCGATGTGGACGGGCACTCGGGCGCTGAGATCGCTTCGGCGCTCGGAATTTCCGCCGACACTGTACGGTGGCATCTTCATGCAGCGCGCGCAGCACTGCGTTCCAGCCTTTCCGAGTTCAATCCCACTGCCAGCATGGAGGGTGACGGCACATGAAGCCATTTTGGATGCGTCGTCCGGTCACAGGGGCGGACGGTGCGGCCGGCGATCCTGCTCGCGATGCCGGGCTTGCACGCCACCTCGAGGAATATGAATCCGCCGCGGAGCGCGAGCCGGGTGCGAAATTTCGCGCGCGACTCTCGCTGGCTATTGCGCAGGCGGAGCGATTTCAGGGCACTCGTGGATGGATGCTCGCGACGCGTCGCTACGGCCGGGCGGCATTTCGCATCAGTATCGCCGCAGCGGCGGCGGCGGCGATACTCCTCTCGCGCATGCCGTCACCTGAACAAAATGGCGAGCGGGATGTCGTGCTCGCGGCGGCGGTTGGTGCCGTGTCAACGCGCGACCTGGCAAGTGCGTGGACCGCTGGTACAGGGGCGGAACGCGACTTTCTAGGGGCGTTCGGAGTGGTGACGCCGTGAACGAGCAGGCACCTCGTGTTTCCCCGCGTGTGAGGTGGCTGGCGGTGGCCGCGTTGCTTGGTACCGCGGTCGCCGGAATTCTGGTGGGCGCCGTCATGGATCGCACCCTGCTGATGTGGGGTGTCCCCGGGGCGCGGGGGATGCCGCTGGCGGCGGGAGGCGAGCCGACGCCCGAAATGCGCAAACGCCTCGCGCGGCGCCTCGCAAGCGACCTCAACCTGTCCGATGCGCAGCGGGTGAAAGTCGAGGAATTGATGGAACAGCAGATGCCGCGCATGCGCGCAACCGGCGATTCCGTACAGGCGATGGTTGAACGATCGCTTGCGGAATCTCGCGAACAGATGATGAAGATTCTCACGCCCGAGCAGCAGCGTAAGTTTTCGGCACTCCTGCCGCCCGGACGTCCGCTCGGACGTCCGGGCGGGCGTCCGCCTGGGCGGTAGCCAAGCTGTACGATTTTCTTCAGGTGTGCTGACCGATTCGTGGGGCACGGATCTCAGCCTTTCTCGTGACGCCGAGGCACAGATGGCGCGTTCGCCCTCTGGACCAGCTCCTCCGGCGTACGGCGATTTCATTGACGCGCTCCAGCGGGCACGCGCCAGGTCGCGTGACACCGCCATGTCGCGCGCCGATCTCCCGATGATTCCGGTCGAGCACCTCGATGTCTTCCTCGGAGCCGACATCATTCGGGAAGGAGCTCCGGGCACATATTATCTCACGACTTCCGAGGAGCGCGCGAGCAAGCTGGCGCGACCGTTGCCACCGTACACACCGCTGCGGGTCACGCTCATGATGGCCGTGTGGTTCGTCATGATTGCGCTGCCGTTCGTCGTCTGGCTGATCGCACGATGAGACTCGACCGCCGATCCAACCAACCGACGCCGCCTCGCTCGTCATCGTCAGCGGATTCCTGCACATCACTGCGGCTGCTGCCACGCCGATAGCTGCACAATCAACCACGCGCATCAGCCCAACGGAGGCGCTGCGCGCGGAATAAGGCGGTCGGCGTCAGTCCGCCACCGATTCTATTCTCTGGAATCTTGGGCGGCTCACGGTGGGTCTGCTCGACGAGACGCTCTTTCTGCCACTGACTCTTTCACGTCCAGTTGTAACGCATTGTGCTCAAGAGCTTTGAGAATGGGGCAAACCACCGATTCTATTCTCGTACGACAAATGTCGCTGGGTCGATGCGGTAAAGGCCTGAAGCCCGCGATGAAACAAGGCAAAGTCTTGAAAGGACACGGTCGGTCAACGAAAAGCCAATACGGAAAGTCTTGAAATGTTCTCCGAAACTTCGTTGCACGCGCCGTCGGGCGAATCGCCAATCGCGGACTTTGGGGGCGCGGTACCTCTTACCCTATCGGCATAGCGCGTCGGCTGAGTTCCCTTTGGGTGAGGCAGGGTTCTCTCTCCGGCGCAGCTATTCGATCAGCGCAGGAGGAATCGCGATGCCCATCCAAGCCATTGCCGATGATAGTGGGTGCAAAGGTCAAGCAGTCGCTGCCCGAAATGGCGAGCCGCCCCGCCGCGCACCGTCGGGTTACCGCTTGCGGGCAGAAATCAGTTCGGGAGCCCAAGTCTGCCAGCTTCCACGTTCTCCTTGCATCGCGATGATTCGCGTGAGCCGTTCGGCCGCATTGTGCCAGTTTGTCTCAGCCGCGCGTTGCGCAGCATCGGCATCACCCTTGGCGATGCTCCGAGCGATCTTCTCGTGCTCCTTGACGGACGTCGCGAGCCGATCGAGAAGGACGCTCACGTAGAGGCGCGAGTACCGGTCACTCTGCGGTTTGATAGCCCGGTGGAGTGTGAGTAGCCGAGGTCCGACGACGCCTTCCACATAGCGGCTGTGAAACTCATGGTCAAGCTCGAAGTAACGATCGCTACTGCCGGGCCGGCGTGATTCGGCTTCGAGTTCCGCATTGGCTTCACGAAGCTTCTTCACGATTTCGCGTCTGCGCGCCGCGGGGAGCAGCGCAGCGGTGCGCGCGGCGAGCCCCTCAAGATGTCCGACAATGAAGAACACTTCACGCCCATCGTCCATCGTGAGTGGGGCGACATAGAGCCGTCGCTCGCGGCCGCGCCCATTCGCGGCAACGAAGCCTTCCTGCTCGAGCCGGTGGAGTGCGCTTCGGACGGGCGTTCTACTGAGTCCGAGCCGATCTGCCATGATCCGCTCCGAAATGCGCGATCCGGGAGGCAATTGTCCACTGACGATGACGACGCGCAGCGTTTGGTAAGCGCGCGTGACGTTGTCCGCCTCGCCATTGACACTCGCCGTTTGATCGAGAGAGGCGCGAGATGCGCGGCGCCTCGCTGGCGCGGCGGCGGAGCGAGTTGTAGTAGATGCCATGGCTAAAAAGCTCACTGGTGGCGAACGGCCCCGCAAGCCGTGCGTACTCGTCGTGGTCCATACAAATCAGAATGCCGAGATGGTTCGCAATTGTGGTATACCGATGCGACCGGTATGTTCGAGCGCAGCGAGCAGGACTTTCAACCGCACAGGCGCGTTCGTGCATTGGCCCTGAGACCCGGAGGTAGATTCGTGCGCCAGTTTCGAGTGACTCTCGGTACCGAATTGTTGCGCGTTCTATTTCTTCTGTTCGCGGCCGTTGAACCGCTCGTGGCGCAAACCGCGCCAGTCTACGACATTCCAGCCCACTATCAGAAGCGCGACTACACCATCCCGATGCGCGACGGCGTCAAGCTGTTCACGTCAGTCTACTCGCCGCGCGACACCTCGGGTCGATACCCGCTGCTCCTCAACCGCACGCCCTATAGCGTTGGCCCCTACGGTACCGATGCGTACCCGCGAAGCCTGGGACCTGCGGTCCGTTTCGCCGAGTCGGAATACATCTTCGTGTATCAAGATGTGCGTGGTCGGTACCACTCTGAAGGCCACTTCGTTCACATGACGCCGCAGAGAGACGTGAAACGTGGAGTCGAGGATGTCGACGAGAGCAGCGACACGTACGACACGATCGACTGGCTCGTAAAGAACATCCCGCACAACAATGAAAGAGTCGGACTTTGGGGAATCTCTTACGGCGGCTTCTTCGCGGCCGCCGGTCTGATCGATGCACACCCGGCGCTCAAAGCGGTTTCGCCGCAAGCTCCCCAGGTCGACTGGTTCCTCGGCGACGACACCCATCATAACGGCGCCTTCTTCCTCACGTCGACGTTCAACTTCATGGCCATGTGCGGCCACCTCGGCGCCGGCACCTCGATGCAGTGCGGGGCACCGTTCGATTTCGGCACCGGGGACGGATACCAGTTCTTTCTCGACATGGGATCCCTGGCGGATGCGGACGCGAAGTACTTCCACGGCCAGGTCCCCGGGTGGACCGAGATGATGGAGCACGGGACCTACGACCAACTCTGGCGAGACCGGAACATTCTCCCGCACGTCAAACATGTGAAACCCGCGGTGCTGACCGTCGGCGGGTGGTACGATGCGAACAACTTCTATGGGGCGCTCCACCTCTTTGAAACGATTGAGCGGCAGAGCCCCGGCACTGACAACGCCATCGTGATCGGCCCCTGGTCGCACGGCCAATGGGCTCGCGATGCAGGTGCACAGTTAGGCATCCTTCGCTTCGGATCGAACACCGGGATCGAGTATCGCGGTCAGGTGCTGCTTCCATTCTTCGAGCATCACTTGAAGGGCAAAGAAGGAGGCCCGCCCGCGAAGGCCTTCGTCTATGAAACGGGCGCCAACCGCTGGCGTCGGTTCGCGTCGTGGCCGCCGAAGGAGACGGTGTCCCAATCCTTCTACCTCGGAGCCCATGGAAGTCTCTCCACGGTTCCCGCCCGCCAGGGTCCCGACACCACAGACCAATTCGTGAGCGATCCCAATCACCCGGTTCCGTTTATGGCCGTGCCAAGCACCGGCATGGATCCGGACTACATGGCGCAGGACCAGCGTTTCGGTGCGAATCGCCCGGACGTCCTGGTATATCAGGGTGAGCTGCTCACGGAGGACCTGACGATCGCCGGACCGGTATCGCCGACACTCTTCGTGGCAACGACCGGCACCGACGGCGATTGGATCGTCAAGGTGATCGATGTGCACCCGGATGGAACCCAGGAACTGGTTCGAGGCGATGTGACTCGCGCGAAGTTCCGGAGCAGCTTCGAGAAGCCGGAGCCCCTCGTGCCGGGCAAGGTCGCCCAACTCGATTTCGAAATGCCGGATGTGCTCCACACCTTCCGCAAGGGGCATCGAATCATGGTGCATGTGCAGAGCAGCTGGTTCCCACTCGTCGACCGGAACCCGCAGGTGTTCGTCGACATCTATCGCGCGTCCGCGGCCGATTTCCGCAAGGCGACCCAGCAGATCTTTCGGTCTGCCCATCAGAGTTCCCGGGTGACGTTCAACGTCCTGCCGGCACGAATGACGCCCTGACGACGGTCGGGACCGACGCGTCTGGCCGCACCGAATTGGGACTTAAGCTGAGTGAACGTGCCCGCGCCTGGTCCGTTCCACTAATCGACCGCCCGCGCAAAGAACGAGACGCCTCGGATATTCTCATCCCCACCGCGTACAGCGCCTCCGGCGCGGCGTAGCCGCTCGTGTGCCGCTGCACCGTGCGCGCGACTGCTCGACTGATTCGAGCGGCTCCAATTCGCATCGGGTCGACGGCGAACGGCGCGTTGGCCAACGATCTTCCGAAGATCGAGACGCTGGTCGTGTAGTCCTTGCGCACCAGATACGACGGTTCTAGCTTCTGGAGGCCTAAGCGGTATACCAGATTGGTAGTTTGAAAGTGTTGTTCGGCGCCCTGCGGATTGAGCGGCACGTGCCCCGGGAAGAACTTCGCTCGGATGTTGGTGGCAACCTCGTCCGTACACAAGAACAGCTAGCCATACGTTTCCGGCAGCAGCTACGCTCTCATTTCTTGCGGTTCGTGGGTTGCCGCGGAGGTTCGGTCCCATGTTGCGAAGTCTGCCCGCGCGCCTTCGAGTGATCAGCATATCGGTACTCTGCGTTGCCGCCGCCCGAGTTGGGTCCGCGCAGGCGCCGAGTTCCGATCGTCATGCCACGAAGATCGGCACTCCGCCGTCTGTGCAACGTCTTCCGGGAGCAACTCCGGTGCTCACGGCGCAGGACGTGGAGACGTTCTTCGACGGCATGATTCCGCTCCAATTGCGGCAGCATGACATTGCCGGCACCGTGATCAGCGTGGTAAAAGACGGCAAGCTCCTTTTCTCCAAGGGGTACGGTTATTCGGATGTGAAGCGCCGCACTCCGGTGACTAGTGACGCCACGCTCTTTCGGATTGGCTCCACTTCGAAAACGTTCACGTGGACAGCAGTGATGCAGCTGGTCGAGCAGGGGAAGATCGATCTCGATCGCGACGTTAACGCCTATCTCGACTTTCAGATTCCGGCCCCCTTCGGCAAGCCGGTGACGATGCGTAACCTCCTGACGCATACGCCGGGCTTCGAACAGCCAGTTAAAGACATGATGGCGCGCAACTCCGCATCTCTGGTCCCATTGGGGACCTACGTGAAGACGCACCTGCCGTTGGAGATATATGCTCCCGGGACGACGCCATCGTACTCCAACTACGGCGCGACGCTGGCTGGCTATATCGTCGAGCGGGTATCAGGCGTGCCCTTCAATGAGTACATCCGGAAGAACATCTTGCAGCCGCTTGGCATGACGCGCGCGACGTTCGACCAGCCGCTGCCGAACGACCTGAAGCCGATGATGTCGCAGGGGTACGGCCTGGCTTCGCAGCCGGCCAAGACTTTTGAGGTGGTACAGGCTTGGCCTGCAGGAAGCATCTCGGCAACCGCAGACGCCATGTCACACTATATGATCGCGCATCTGCAGGACGGCGAGTACAACGGTGCGCGCATCCTCAAGCCGGAAACGGCACGTCTCATGCACTCGCGCCTGTTCGGCATCAGCCCCTCGCTGAACGCCATGGCTTATGGCTTCTACGAAGAATCGAGCAACGGGCACCGCATCATCGGACATGGCGGGGATACGCAATGGTTTCATAGCGATATGCATCTCATGCTCGACGATCATCTCGGCTTTTTCATTTCGTCGAACAGCGCGGGAAAAGGGGCAGACCTGCGGAGTGTGGTATGGGACGGATTCCTCGACCGGTATTACCCCTATACTCCGCCTGCCACGCCCGCATTGCCCACGGCGCTGAGCGATGCCCGGTCCGTGGCGGGCACTTACATCAGCAGCAGGCGCTCGGAGACGGGTATCACAGCGGTCTTCGGGCTGCTTCAAGAAGACGTGCGCGCGAATGCCGACAGCACGATCAGCAGCGACGAGAGAGATGCTGCCGGCAATCCGAAACGCTTCCGCGAAATTGCGCCCCTCGTCTTTCGGGAAGTGAATGGCCAGTCGCACCTCGCCTTTACGGAGGACGAGCACGGTGCTCTCGTCATGAGCGACGACCACCCTTTTATCGTCTCCCAGCGTGTGGGGTTGCAAAAAAACGGCCACGTCAACATCGGCATGCTGCTCTTTGCCCTGAGCATTTTCGTGTTGACACTGTTGAGCTGGCCGGTAGCGGTCCTGCTACGAAAACATTACAACGCAGCTCCCGCGCTCTCGACCGGGTATCGCCGGCTGCAGTGGTTCATACGCGTTGCATCGCTTGCCGGCGTGCTCTTCGTGGCTCTCTTTGCGATCAAGTTCGTGACGGCGCTGCAATCCGACCTCACGGCCCTCTCGTCGAGCTCAGACCCGTATTTCCATGTGCTGCAGGCACTCGGGTTTCTCGGTGTGCTGGGGTTGCCGGTCGCGGCCCTCTACAGTGTGGGCTCGTGGCGTACGAGGACGCTCTGGGTTTGGACGAAGGTATGGAATACGCTCCTGCTGCTGGCCTTCGCTGCCTATGCCGCGTTTCTGTTGAACTGGCACCTGCTGAACGTAAACCTCAGTTACTGAGCACGACCATTTCTCCGGAAGAGAAGCGTGGTGTCATCGCCTTATCATTGCGCGCGGCACTATCAAGTCCCGGCCCGCATCCCGGGCCCTTCGTCCTTCCCGCATACGCTGACTGAGAGCAACCGTGAGTTCTGAACGCATCGTACGTGTGGCCTCAGGACAGGGCTTCTGGGGTGATTGGCTCGACGCGCCCCGTCGGCAGGTGGAAGGCGGTCCCGTGGACTACCTCATGCTCGATTACCTCGCCGAGGTCACCATGTCCATTCTGCAGAAGCAGAAGGAGCGTGATCCCTCCATGGGATACGCGCGTGACTTCATCGGCGCGATGGAAAGCGTGTTGCCGGCCGTCACCGATCGCGGCGTGAAGGTTATCGCGAATGCCGGGGGCGTAAATCCGCTGTCGTGCGCGCATGCCGTTCTCGATGTGGCAGAGGCCCGCCGCGTTGCGGGCAATGTGAGGGTTGGCGTCGTCACCGGCGACGACTTGCTCCCGCGATTGGATGAACTGCTCGCGTCCGGCCACGCGCTCGCACACATGGAGACCGGCGAGCCACTGAGCACCGTGCGCGATCGGGTGCTCTCGGCCAACGCTTACATCGGCTCCACGCCGATCGTCGAAGCGCTCGCGCGCGGAGCCAACGTCGTCGTCACCGGGCGCTCCACGGACACAGCGCTGACCATGGCGCCGCTCCGTTATGAATTCGGATGGGGCACTGAAGATTGGGACAAGCTCGCGGCCGGCATCATCGCGGGACATATCATCGAATGCGGCGCGCAGTGCTCGGGCGGCAATTGTCTCTATGACTGGCGCAACATTCCAGACCTCGCGAACATCGGCTATCCCATCGTGGAAGCGAAGGCCGACGGCACGTTCACAATCGTGAAGCATCCGAACACCGGCGGGCGCATCAACGTGCAATCCGTGAGCGAGCAGTGCGTGTACGAAATGGGTGATCCGCACAGCTACATCACGCCCGACGTCGTCGCCGACTTCACGACCATTCATCTCGCGGCCGACGGCGAGAATCGCGTGAAGGTGTTCGGCATCAAGGGACGCGCCGCCACGGACAAGCTCAAGGTGTCGGTGGCATATCGCTCAGGCTACAAAGCGGTCGGAACGCTGGTGTATGCGTGGCCGGATGCGCTCGAGAAGGCGCAACTCGCCGACCGCGTGCTTCGTGAGCGCCTCGAGAACATGGGACTGCGTTTTGACTCACTGCTGACGGAGTTTGTCGGTGTCTCGTCAACGCATGGTCCCCTCACCGTGCAAACCGGCGAGGCGCCCGAGGTGCAGTTGCGTGTCGGCGTTCGCGCGCAGGATCGAAAGACGGTCGAGCGCTTCACGCGCGAGATCGCGCCGCTGGTGCTCAACGGCCCACCAAGCGTCACGGGTTTTGCCGGTGGTCGCCCCAAGGTGGAGGACATCGTGGCCTACTGGCCCGCACTGGTGGACAAGGCCGTCGTCAAGACAATGGTCGAGGTGCTGTCGTGAAAGTGAACCTCGTGGACATCGCGCACGCGCGCTCCGGTGACAAGGGCGACACGGCGAACGTCGGCGTCATTGCCCTCAGGCCGGAATGGTATCCGTTCATCGCGGAGCAGCTCACGCTCGATCGTGTGCGAGAACACTTTCGCGGCGTCATCACCGGCGATGTCGAACGCTACGAGTTGCCCAACCTGAACGCGCTCAACTTCCTGTTGCACGGCGCGCTCGACGGCGGAGGCACCCTCTCTCTCAAGACGGATGCGCAGGGCAAGGTCTTCTCCACGGCCATGCTGCGAATGGTCCTCGATGTGCCCGACGAGCGCGCCCGAGCGCTCGGCCTGCCGATGGTCACGGCGGCATGAGTCGCGTCCGGACGGAGCGAACGGGCACGATTGGCCGCGTCATCCCGGCACGTCTGGAAGCGAAGAACGCGCTCAACCGCCAGATGGCCGTCGAAATCGAAGCCGCATAACCGAGGCAAGAGCATGGACGACGCGCTGTATTTCTCCGAGCAGCATTTGACGGTCCGCGAAATGGTTCGCCAGTTCGCCCGTGATGAGGTGGCGCCCGTCGCAGCGAAATTCGACGAGGACTCGACCTTCCCGTGGGAGAACGTGAAGCGCATGGGCGAACTCGGATTGCTCGGTGTGCCGTGGCCTGAAGAACTTGGCGGCGCCGGATTCGATCTACTCAGCTACATGATCACGATCTTCGAACTCGCCAAAGTCGATGCGTCCACTGGTCTCACCGTCTCTGCGCACACGACACTGGGTACTTCCCCCATCGTGAATTTCGGTAACTCCGCGCAAAAGGAACGCTTTGTTCCGATGCTCGCCAGCGGCAAAGTGATCGGTGGATTCGGTCTCACCGAGCCCGACGCGGGGTCCGACGCAGGCAGCACACGAACCACTGCGGTGCGACGCGGTGAACACTACCTCATCAACGGCCGGAAGCGATTCATCACGCACGGAAGTGTCGGTGAGATTTTCATCGTGACTGCCGTGACCGATCCATCGATGGGCCCCAAGGGCATCAGCGCCTTCATCATGACGAAGGAGACGTCCGATCTCGACAAGGTGCGAACACTTGGCATCGGACATGATACGTCGCTCGATGTCATGAAGGGCTTTCGCGCCGGCAAGAAAGAGAACAAACTCGGCTGGCGCGCATCCGATACTGCCGAACTGATATTCGAGGACGTAGAAGTGCCGGTCGAAAACCTGGTCGGCGAAGAGGGGCAGGGTTTCGTGAATTTCATGAAGACACTCAACTCAGGGCGCATCGGTATCGCAGCGCTCTCGCTCGGCATCGCCGAGGGTGCCTACGAAGAGGCCGTGCGCTACGCCAGCGTTCGAAAGCAGTTCGGCAAGCCCATTGCCGAGTTTCAGGGCATATCGTTTCAGCTTGCCGACATGGCGACCGATATCGAGGCGGGGAAGCATCTCGTGTTCCACGCCGCGTGGCTCGCCCAGCACGGCAAGCCGTTCGCAAAGGAAGCCGCGATTGCCAAACTGTTCTGTTCGGAGTTGGCCATGCGAACAACGACTAAGGCCGTGCAGGTGTTCGGTGGGTACGGCTATACGAAGGACTATCCGGTGGAGCGCATGATGCGCGACGCGAAGATCTGCGAGATTGGGGAAGGAACATCGGAGATCCAGCGAATCGTGATTGCGCGGCATATCCTGAAGGAACTCGCGCCTTGATGTGTCTTGCGATGCTCACAGCAAACAACAACGCCCGTTGCCAAACTGAGGTGCAGATTATGAAGCCGCGACGCCAGATGCTTCGTGCATGGTGGGCAGTGATGTCTCTGTTGACCCTTTCGCGCTCTGCGGCTGCGCAGGAGCCGTACGCTGGTTTCGACGCTTATGTCGCGAAATCGCTGCAAACATTGCGGGTGCCGGGAGCGGCTGTCGCGATCGTGCGCAATGACTCCGTGATCTATACGAAAGGGTATGGTGTGCTGGCCGCTGGCAGCCACACTCCGGTCAATGAGCAAACGCTCTTCGAGATCGGATCGAGCAGCAAGGCGTTTACCGCCACCATCGTTGCGATGATGGTCTCAGACGGCAAGATGCGCTACGACGATCTCATCTCGAAATATCTGCCCGATTTCAAACTGTACGATCCGGTTGCGAGTGCGCAGGTAACTCTCCGTGACGGATTGACGCACCGTAGCGGCATTGGACGAGGAGAGCTCATCTGGGTCGACGCTGGCACTTCGCGCGAGGACATCCTGCACCGAGTTCGCTTTCTCAAGCCCGAGTCAATATTTCGGTCCAGATGGTCTTATCAAAACATCTTGTATCTCGCCGCAGGCGAGGCGGCCGGTAAGGCAGCCGGCAGCACATGGGACGATCTCATCCAGCAGCGCATCTTCACGCCGCTCGGCATGACCTCGAGTTCGCCGACCTATCGCGGGGTCAAGACAACCAACCTCGCCACGCCGCACGCGATGGACCACGATACCGTGGAGAGAAAGGGCCAGTTCAACGCGGAGAACATTGCGCCGGCGGGAGCCATCCTTTCGAATGCGGCCGACATGGCACAGTGGCTCCGATTCCAGCTGAACGACGGCGTCGTCAACGGCAAGCGACTGGTGAGTAGCGCAGCGTTGCGCGAAACCCACATCCCGCAGATGATCATCGGCGCGGGTGGTCCTGGCGGCGGCGAGCAGACTTTGTTCAATACGTACGGCATGGGTTGGATCGTGCAGGATTATCGGCACGAGTTGATGTGGCAGCACGGAGGAAACACGCCCGGCATGACAACCGCCGTGGGCATGCTTCCGGAGAAGAAAATTGGTGTGGTCGTGCTGACCAGCATGGACCATACTCAGCTTGCCGATTTGCTGATGCGCTACATTTTCGACCGCCATCTCGGCGCGCCGGTGCGCGACTACATCGGAGAAGCCAGTACGCGGGCCAGCGCTCAGCGCCGACCGCCCGACACGACCGCAGCCCATGTGCCCGTCTCTCCGCCGCTGCCGCTGACGGCGTACGTGGGCACCTTCGCGGATAGCCTGTACGGCGAGGCCACCGTATCCATCGAGAACGGCCGTCTCGAATTTACGCGCGGTTTGCAGCACGGTCCGCTCGAGTACTGGAATGCCAACAATTTCCGCTGGTGGAGCAATGGTTCGATCAGCGCAGTAAGCATGTACATCAAATTCGAGGTCACGCCCGACAGCAAAGTGACCGGCGTGTACTTCGGTTTGGCGCCGGATATTTCTTTGCTCGGCCGCAAAGGCGCGACCGGCGGCCGGGGTGGGCGCGGGGGGCAGCGCTGATGCGATGTCAGGTCAACTCCACTTTCTGGTAGCGCGTTTCTGGGTGTTCAGCTGAACACCTCGACGCCAAACGGCGCGAATAGACAGGGTGTCGCTGATGTTGGTGGTTGGATCGCCGTCGACGAGCAGCAGATCGGCGCGGGCTCCGGCCACTATACGGCCCCTATCGTTGAGCCCGAAGCGACGTGCGGGAGTGGATGTGGCAGTGCGAAGCGCTTCGATAGGTGTCAATCCTGCAGCGACGAGCAATTGCAGTTCGTGGTGCAAACTAGCACCGTGGGCCAGTCCGCCAAGGCTAGGGACTGGCTCCGACACATCGCTGCCTGCCAAGATGTCCACACCCGCCTTGTGGAGCGCCAAGACGCTGGAAAAAACATCTTGAAGTTTTCCTCGGGGGTAGACGTTTATGCCGCGGGAAAGGGAATCGAGCCACCTCTGACTAAGCCTGCACTTGACTCGTGCGTCAGCGGCCAGCGCGGACGCGTTATTGCCGACGGCGGAGGAAATCGTCACCAAGGTGGGGATGACAAACGCGCCGGAGGATGCAATAGCAGCGACAAATTTGGGGGTGGGCTGACGGTCAAAGAATATATGTGCCAGTCCATCAACTCCGGCCGCAATGGCACGCTGCCCACCTTCGACGGTCGTCACATGAGCGATGGCCATCTTATCATACCGATGAGCTTCCTTCACGGTCGCGAGGAGAGTCTCGTCATCTATCGTCGGTAGCCCCGGGAAACCGACACAGGATCCATCCTCAATAAACACTTTGATGTAGTCGGCTCCTCTGGCGACCTGCTTGCCTACGAATTTGGTTGCCTCGGCAGGGGTCGAGACAAACGGATAGTGGTAGAAGAAGCGAATGAACAAGTTGCTGCTCGAACGCACATACTGGGCTGGGTGACCTCCCTTAGCGGTGACACCCATCCCAGGAGAGCGCAAATCTGCGATATCGGTGCGAACGGATATTGCTTTCCGCTGTTTGGTTGACCAGCGACCATTCATCTCCAGTTCGGTGGTGACACCAAACAACAACGCATCATGCAGACCGTCCACGTCGGTATGCACGTGAGAGTCAATCAGACCCGGCATCAGGGTTGCGCCTTGGGCGTCGATGACTGTTGTCCCGGCTGGCGCTACGCCGCCAACCGAATGGACGTTCGCTCCGTCGATCACAACCATGTGCTCGTCAATGACGCGTTCCCCGTCGAAGATACGCGCATTGGTGATAACAGTGATCATGTCCGTATAAAACCTTGATCAGGCGTATCCATGCAGTTTTGTTTTGGTTCGAATTTGGCAATCGGGCCGTGGACACTAGGGTCGATGTTCGAACGACAGTAGAGTCCGGTCATAAAAACTTCTTAAACTCGGTAGCGCTCGGCAACTCGCCGAGACACTTCTTGTGCGGTACACTCTCGGAATCGAGGCGGCTGCCAGTCGCCGCGCATAACCCGAGATCGCTGGACCCGCCACGCGCGGCGTGCGGGCATCGAAACCGCCCCCACGCTCATCGCAAAGAGCAGCAGAATTTCGGATCACGGTGCGTCTTCCCAGAACGACCTCACTCCGGATTGCTCGCGGGCGGTCGGCGACCCGTGACGGTCGGGGCAGCAGGCGGAAGGCCGAGCGCCGCGCGAAGAATCTGCCGGGAAAGCAGCCCAGGGTTTCCTCTGAGAGAGTTGGCGAGCACGGTAACGGACAATTCTTCGTCGGAGACCCATGCGTTGGCCGACGTGAAACCAGGGATGGATCCTCCGTGTTGAATCAATTTGTGGCCAGCGATGGTGTCGATGATGAGAGCAAATCCGTATCTGCTCGCCGCCGCCGCACCTTCTGGCGTCGTCATCAATCGGTATGATGCCGCGGAGACCACTTTGCCGGTGTGCAAGGCGAGATTCCAGCGCGCCATATCACCGACCGTCGAACAGATCGCACCCGCCGAGAACGCCTGCGACACCGAGAAATACGGCGCGTTGACGACTGTATCGTTGAGCAAGTCGTACCCGCGCGCGCGATGGGGAATGATCGAGGCCACGTCGCATACGCGAGTACTGCTCAGTCCAAGAGGTTTCGCAAACCGCTCGGCGAAATCGACCACCCAGCGCTTCCCCGTGACCCGCTCGATGATCATGCCGAGCAGAACGTAGCCCTGATTGTCGTACTTGTACTTGGTGCCGGGCGCGAAATCCATCGGAACGTTGAAGGTGGGAGCGATCATCGTATCAGGCGTCATCTCCTCACCCCAGCGCTGCGGCCACGCGGGCACGGCAGTGTAGTTCGGAATGCCGGATGTGTGATTGAGCAGCTCGTGCACCGTGACCGCACGCCACGCTTCGGGCAGCGACGGCAGATAAGAACCGATCGACTCGTCGATCTTCACCTTCCCCTGATCGACGAGTTGCATTATTGCAGCCGCAGTGAACTGCTTGGTCGCCGAGCCCAGTTCGTATACGGAGATCGACGTCGCATCGACGTTTTGCTCGATGTCAGATTTTCCCCACGCACCCATGACAATCGGGTTGCCGCCCCGAGTGATGGAGATGGCGATGCTCGGCGTGCTGCCTGCCGCGATGAAAGCTCTTGCGAGTGAATCCACTTGATGCACGATCGTCGCATTGGTCGGACGGACTTGCGCTGCAGCCAGTGCAGGCACAATGATGAGGGTGCTAACAAGACGTCGCATGGCGATGCTGAGCTCGAGGTAAGGGACGGTTCTAATGGTCCACTCAATGCGCCTAAGTTTGCAGCGACGATTCCGGACGCGCGCCGCCAGTGACGACGTCTACCGGCCAGCTGGCGGCGTCTGCTTCTCCCAGACGAACCGCCTCAGAAAATCGCCCGTATGAGCGTACATGTCGATCATCCGACTATGGATTGACACTTCGTGCATATCGTCTGGCACCATGAGCAATTCGAAGTAAATATTTCGTGCTCGCAGAAGCGGAATCAGGCCGATTGTTTGTGAGGCATCCACGTTCCGGTCATCATCCGCCTGCCACAGCATCACGGGTGATTTCCACGAATCGATCGCGGCGATGGCGGAAGACTCAAAAGCGACCGAGCTATCGGAGATCGTGCTACCGTACAGGTGCACACCAGCGAGGTCGGCTCCCGCGACGAAAATGTCAGAGTTACGCGCGAGCGCTTGCGCCGTGAGCAGGCCGCCGTAGGAAATCCCATATATACCGATGCGGGCGGGATCCACATCAGGTCGTGATTGCAAGTATTTCGCGCCCGCCACGACATCCTGGTATTCAGAGTTACCACTTGCCATTGTGCCTGGGGCGTTTGTGAACGATCGCCCGTATCCAATGCCGCTTCGATAGTTGATGGATATCACGACATAGCCCTGATCTGCCAGCCACTGATTGAAGGCGTAGCACCATGAATACGCCTGCATATAGTGGTAGCCCGGCAGCATCTGTCGCGGCGGTCCGCCGTGGACGTATACGATTGCGGGGCGACGTTCCCCCGGTTTGAGGTTCTTGGGCAGGAACAGCTGATTGTGAATCTCCAAGCCGTCCGCTGCTTTGGTGAGAACGATCTGCGGGGTGACGTGGGCGGCCGCCGGAAAGTCCGCCGGCAGGGCTGGGAAGATGAGCCTGGTCGCGCCGTCTTCGGCTGACACGATACCCACCGAGCCCGGCTGCGCGACGCCGTAGGAGAGGATAGCGAACTGCTTGCCCGACGCGACTGGAGTCGGAAACGCCTCGATGTTGCTCCCGCTGGTGATACGGCGCGGCGTTCCGCCTGTAGCTGACACCGCCCAAACGTGCCGGCGCTCAATGTCACCCGCGTTCGTGTAGTAGTAGAGCGTCTTGCCGTCGGACGAGATCGCTGAGCCTTCGATCAAACCATCGGTTGTGGTCAGCCGAACTGGCGGCAGGTTGGCGCTGGAGAGATTGATGCTGTAGTAACGGTCCCACTCGTCGCGGGGAACTTGAACCGGGAAGACGACATTATCGCCTGCCAGACGGACGTTGTTGATGTTGGCGAAGAGGGGATCCCCCGCCTGGTTGTGCCAGACCTCTCGTGCTGTCAGCGTGGACACATCGGCGACCATGAACGAAAGCGTGTAGCCGCCCGTGAACGCCGAACTGTACAACCCTGGCGAACGGAGCAGCGGATTATTCGGCGCCGCACCACCACCTGCACGTCCCTCGCCGCCGCGTCCGCGCCCGCGTCCTCCTCCTCCACAGCCACCATCCAAGCCGCTCCCGCCTGCGCGAGCTGCGGCCGCGACTCCGAGGGGCCCCGCCGCGCCTCCTGATGCGCCCGCGGCCTGTTGCACTTGCTGTCCGAACGGCGCCCCAGGCCGACGCATGAAGAACAGTCGCTTCCCGTCCGGAAACCAAGTCGGACTTGCGTCGCAATCGAAACTCGGCGCGATGTAATCGACCGATCGGGTCTTCCCGTCATAGATCCCGATGAGGGAGTGATTCATGCGCGAGCTCACAAACGCGATCTTCGAACCGTCGGGTGACCACCGTGGGGACCCATTATTCCCCCACTCTTTAATGAAGGGCACGCCACCGGTATCCATGGACGTCGTCGGCACTCCCTGCGCAATCCGAACCCGGTAGATCTGCGCGTCCTTCGCGTAGAGCGCAAAGCGCCCGTCCGGCGAGAGTTCGAATCCCGAACCTTCCGCGACACGCCATGCCGGTCCGCCATTTGTACGCACGGCCCATGTCGCATAGTCGCCACCGTCCGGATTGTGTGACGGATTTGCGATCCATCCCTGCCGGTTTGGAGGAGTGCCACGGACAAAAATTGCGGTGGATCCGTCATCCGACAGCGCCAGCTCAGTCAATTCGACGCCGTCATCCTTTTGAAAGCGCGTCAGGCGCAGCGGTTTGAAATCCGGCGCGGCCGCCGTGTAGACGTTTCGCATCCCACGATCGTATACGATCCACGCGATTCGGTCGATCTTCTTCGCCGCCACAAGTTCCGACGGAGATGCGGGACTCAGGAACTGTGCGATGGTGGGTTTCGCCTGCGCGCGAAGTTGTGGCGCAAGGACGACGCTGAACGTCGCAAGGACAACGCTGAGGGCGCGACGGGAGCGGAGCATAAGGTCCTCCGTGAGCTGGAAGCGAGCCGATCGGAAGTCGAGGGAACACGCGGGTCCGTTGGAAACTAAGGGAATAGCGCAAGAGGCACTAGACTGATACTCCTGTATGGTCACCATTGTGGTATACCGAAACTATGCGTAGGTTCGTCCTGCGCGAACTGCCGACTGCCTGCAAACCTCTCGAAGCCGATAGCATGAAACAGGATGTTTCGCGTCAAGCAAGCGCTAACACCGCTCCGGCCCTGTTGATCGAACACGGGCCGCCGGAAGTCCACATCCGGCCGATCACCTCGCTGACGGAGTTTCGCGCGTGCGTGGAGTTGCAGGCGGAGGTGTGGGGCCCCGAGTACACGGACGTCGTTCCGGCATCCCTCATGCAGGTAGTGACGATGCATGTGGGAGCTGTCGCACTCGGCGCGTTCACCGCAACGGACGAACTGGTCGGCTTCCTTTTCGGCCTAACCGGCGTTGACGGCGACGAGATCGTGCACTGGTCTCACATGCTCGGGGTCCGTCATGCCGCACGCAACCTCGGCATTGGCCGGATGCTCAAGGAAGCCCAGCGCGCCGCGCTCGCGGAGCGCGGCGTTCACCGGATATCGTGGACCTTCGATCCACTCGTCGCGAAGAACGCCTATCTGAATCTCAATCGCCTGGGTGCTCGCGTGGTCGCATACATGCCAAACGTGTATGGCACGACGACCAGTCCTCTCCACTATGGCATCGCGACGGATCGCCTTGTCGTAACGGAGGACACACGTGCAGCGGCGCCGACGGAGGACGCGCTTGTGGCGGCACCGATTCGTTTACCAGTGCTGACACGGGAGATGCAGGACGGTGACGTCGCAGTGCAGGTCTCCGCACCGCCCCCGGAGCTGTGGATAGAGATTCCAACCGATATTCGGCACGTATTCGAGCACGCGCAGACGGCCGCCGTCGCCTGGCGTGAATCAGTCCGCGCGCACTTCCAGTGGGCGCTGGGGCTGGGCTATGAGGTCACTGGACTCCAGCGCGATCCTGTGACCTCGCGGTCGTTCTACCTCTTGCGTCGAAAGGAAGGTGTATGACCAGTCCCTCTGATAATACGCGTGCCGCTCTGCAGATCGACCGCATAACCATGCGCGAAATTCGGCTTGAACTTCGAGAGCCGTTCCGCATTTCGTCCGGCCTCATGTCCGCTCGCCGCATCGCGCTGCTCGAGCTGTTCGACGCAAGCGGAGCGAGAACGTGGTCGGAGTGCGTGGCGTTCCAGCTGCCGATCTACTCCTCGGAAACAATCGACACCGCGTGGCTGGCGATTCGCGAGTGGCTCGCCCCGCGAATCCTGGGGCGTCGGTTCGAGAGTCCGGAAGAAGTTCACGCCGTGCTCGAGGAGAGCGTTCGCGGGCACAACATGGCGAAGGCCGCGCTGGAGATGGGCTGTTGGGGGCTTGCCGCAGTGCTGCGAGCAACGCCACTCGCGACCTTGCTCGGCGGGACGCGCGATCGCGTCCCGACAGGAATCTCGCTCGGCATTCAGCCCGAGCCAGTGCTGCTGGTGCAACGAGCACAGGCGGCGGTGGCCGCCGGTTATCGCAAGATCAAGGTCAAAATTCAGCCAGGACAGGACGTCGAGTACGTGCGCGCCGTGCGCGTCGCGCTCGGCGATACCGTGGACATCATGGCGGACGCGAACTCCGCCTACACGTTGCGCGACATCGAGCATCTCGCGCAACTCGATGAGTTCGACCTGATCATGCTGGAGCAGCCGCTCGGTGACGACGATCTCGTTCGTCACGCGACGTTGCAGCGACGCATGACCACGCCGATCTGCCTCGACGAATCGATCACGTCCGTCGATCGCGCCGAAGACATGATCGCGCTGCGGAGTGGACGGATCATCAACATCAAGCCCGGCCGCGTCGGCGGGTTGAGTGCGTCGAAAACCATCCACGACGTCGCGGCACGCGCAGGAATGCCCGTCTGGTGCGGCGGCATGCTCGAAAGCGGAATCGGGCGGGCGTACAACGTGGCGCTCGCCTCGCTGCCGAACTTCTCGCTGCCCGGCGATTTGAGTCCAAGTGCGCGGTACTGGGCCCGTGACCTCGTCTCGCCGGAGTGGACGATGGACTTAGATGGGATGGTGCGCGTTCCGGTGAACCGCCCGGGACTCGGGGTCGCGGTCGATGAGGATCTCATCGAAGCACTCGCGGTGCGTCGAGAGGACCTACGGCCGGCGCGCGTCGTCGTGGCGGCATCATGAAGACTGCACGCCTGTGCTCCACGATGGGCCGATGAACACGCCGGCCGCGACCGGTGACCTGCGCCGCACGCTCGGCTTCAGGGATCTCGTGCTGCTCGCCATGGGCACGGTCATCGGCTCGGGGATCTACCTCGTGCCGGGCGTCGTGTTGCGGCAGACAGGTGGGCACACCGGCTCGGCGATGCTCGTCTGGATCGTCGCCGGAGGTCTTTCGCTGCTCGGTGCGCTTACGTACGCCGAGCTTGGCGCGATGAAGCCCGACGCGGGCGGCTTGTATGCGTTCATTCGCGATGCCTTCGGCCCGCTCCCGGCGTTTCTCTTTGGATGGACGAGCTTCTTCGTCATCGCGAGCGGATCCGTGGCGACGCTCGCTGTCGCATTCTCCGGATACGTCGCGCAGATCGTTCCGATTGCACCGATCGCATCTCGGGTCATCGCGATTGCCGTGATCGTACTCACCGCCGCGATCAATGTTCGAGGAACGCGCGAGAGTGCCACGGTCCAGAACTGGACGACGGGGCTGAAAGTTGGCGCGCTGCTCGTGATGGGAATTGGGCTGATCGCGTTCGGTCATCCGCCTCGCGACGCCGCGACGACGCTGTGGCCATCGTCGGTGACTCCGTCTGTCCTGACTGGCTTCGGCACGGCGATGATCGGCGTGTTGTGGGCGTATGAAGGCTGGCAGTACGTGACGTTTTCCGCTGGTGAGACGCTCGATCCGCAACGCACGTTCCCGCGCGCGATCACCGTGGCGACTGCCGCGCTCATCGTCACGTATTTGCTGGCGAGCTTCGGGTACATTGCCGCACTCGGGCCGGATGCCGCCGCTCAGTCCGATCACATCGCGGCCGACGCTGTGGGCGCGTTGCTCGGTCCGATCGCGGGCAAGCTGGTCGGCGCGCTCATTCTTGTCTCGATCTTCAGCGCGGCGAATGGATTGCTGCTCACCGCGCCCCGGATGTACTACGCGATGGCGCGCGACGGCCTGTTCTTCAAGCGTCTTGCCGTCGTCGACAAGCGATTCGGCACGCCCGCGTTCGCGATATCTGCGATCGCCCTATGGGCCGCGGTGCTCGCGGTGAGCGGGACGTTCGAGCAACTGCTCACCTATGTCGTCTTTACCGGCTGGATCTTTTACGGGCTCGGCGGGCTGGCGGTCTTGCAGCTACGGCGCAAGGAGCCCGATGCGAACCGGCCATTTCGAGTACCGGGCTATCCCATCACGCCGCTGCTGTTCGTTGCGTCGGCGGCGTTGCTCGTGGGCAACACGGTGATCGCGCAGCCGGTCCGTGCGGCGGCCGGCATAACCGTGATGCTGGCCGGCATGCCGGCCTTCTATCTCTGGCGCGCGAAGTCACACCGCGCGCTGATTGTTCTCCCACCTGAACCGATGGAGCGCTGATGCCGATTCCCCGGCAGTTCGATCTTCCATGGGCGCGCCCGCACGACCGTCTCGCGAAGGTCCGGCGCGCCGTCCTTCATGGAAGTAGGGTGCTGGGGCTTGCACTGGCGACTGCCTGCGTCGGTGTGCACACCACGACCATCGGTGGCGGCGGTGCGCCGGCGGAGTCCAGCTACGATCTCGTCATCGCCAATGGGCGTATCGTGGATGGCGCGGGTAACGCGTGGTTCTACGGCGACGTGGCGATTCGTGGCGATCGCATCGCCAAGATCGTGCGACGGGGGTCGCAAGCACAACTCCCTGCACTCCGGCGTATCGACGCAACCGGCATGGTGGTCGCGCCCGGTTTCATCGACATACAGGCGGGTGGCAACTACCTCTCGGGCGACGGACGCGATGTCAGTAAAGTCACGCAGGGAATCACGACGGAGATTTTCGGTGAGGCGTACACCGGCGCGCCGATCAGCGAGCTCTCGCTTGCGAATGCGTCGCCGGCGGCAGCGTCCGCCGCGCGCCAATTCATGGGACCACATGGATTCGACGCTTGGCTGCGCGCGATGGAGTTGCACGGCATCTCGCCGAACGTCGGATCGTTCGTCGGCGCAAGCACCGTGCGGCAGTTCGGCATGGGGATGCGCATGGGTCCTGCGACGAGCGTGGCGATGGACGCCATGCGCGGCGCCATGCGCAACGCAATGGAAGACGGCGCTTTTGGTCTCGGCACCGCGCTCATCTATCCTCCGGGCAATTACGCGAGCACGGAAGAGCTAATCGAGCTCGCAAAGGCGATGGCACCGTATGGCGGCATCTACATCACGCACATGCGGTCCGAGGCCGACAAGGTACTTGAAGGAATGGACGAAGCGATTCGGATCGGTCGTGAGGGCGGCGTCCCGGTGGAGATCTATCACCTCAAGGCGGCGGGCACGGCGAACTGGAGCAAGGAAACGGAGATGATCGCGAAAATCGATTCGGCGCGCGCCACCGGATTCGATGTCCAGGCGAACATGTATCCGTACACCGCGGGCGGCACGGGCCTCGCCGCGTGCCTGCCGCCTTTCGCGTCTGCGGACGGAAAACTGTATTCGAATCTCGCCGATGACGCTCAGCGCGCGAGGATCCGCGCAGAAGTCGCCCACCCGACGAGCTTCTGGGAGAGTCTCTGCGAACAGTCCACACCGCAGGGCGTGCTGATTACCGTCCTGCGCAGCCCCGCCAATCAGCAGTGGTCCGGCCACCGCCTCTCGGAGATTTCGGCGGGAATGGGAAAAGATTGGCTCGAGACCGTGATGGATTTACTGCGCGCCGAACAGCGGGACATTGGGACGATCTACTTTCTCATGAATGAGGACAACGTCCGCCTGCAACTGAAGCAGCCGTGGATGAAGATCGGTACCGATGCCGGTGGCAGCGATCCCGACAGCACGAAGTCGCTGGTGCATCCGCGCTCGTACGGGACGTATCCGCGCATACTCGGCAAGTACGTTCGCGACGAGCACGTGATCCCGCTCGAGGACGCGGTGCGAAAGATGACGGGCGCCGTCGCGGCACGGCTGCTCATTGCGGATCGCGGGCTGCTTCGACCCGGCATGTATGCGGACGTCGTGGTCTTTGATCCCCAGCGCATACAAGAGAATTCCACGTATGAGAAGCCACTGCAACTCTCGACCGGGATGCACGTGGTGCTCATCAACGGCGTCGAGGTCGTGCACGACGGCCGGCACACCGGGGCGAAACCCGGGCGCATCGTGCGCGGGTCTGGGTGGCGCGCCGCTGGTCATTGAGCTTCTGAGAAGCGTTGTGAGGTGTGGAAGTAGCAGAGGCAACGCGACGCCTATGTGCGCGCGCCACCAATGTGGAATACCAAACTAGTACACTCTTGCGGTATGCGAACCGAAACTCTACTTTCTGCCACGTATCAGTCATGTCACGGTCGGTCGTCCAGCTCCCGGAGCCACCACGTGTGTGCTCGTCCCTCTGCTGCAGCCGCTAGGTCGGCGCCAGATAGTCCACATCCGGTCGTTATGTCGGACGTGACGCTCCGTCGGCTCGGGCTCGCTGAGGAGTTTCGAGCGTGCGTGGCGTTGCAGGAGTCGACTTGGGGACGGGACGGCGAAACGGTGCCGGTTTCGCTACTCGTGAGCGCGACGCACGTCGGCGGACTGGTGCTTGGCGCCTACGATGCCAGCGAGACGTTGCTTGGCTTCGTCTTCGGCCTCGCGGGTGCAGATGCGCGGGGCGCCCTTCATTGGTCGCACATGCTGGCAGTGCGTGCCGATGTTCGCGGTGCCGGCATCGGGCGCGCGCTCAAAGAACGTCAGCGTGCCGAGCTCGCCCTCCAAGGCGTGGACCGAATCGCCTGGACGTTCGATCCGCTGCAATCCCGGAATGCGCATCTCAACATCAATCGTCTCGGAGCCCGCGTCGTCGAGTACGTCGACGACATGTACGGTGTGACGCGCAGTCCGTTGCACCTTGGAATGGCGACGGATCGCCTGGTCGTCATGACGGGCCCAGGTGCCATCGCGGTGCCGGTGCAGGCCGTCATCCATGCCGACGGACTGCCAGTCCTTACGCTGTCAGAACATACCGGCGCCCCGGTCGCCGAGCCAATGGCAGCCGCGTTGCTCGTGGAAGTGCCTTGGGAGATCCAGGAGATCGTCGCATCGGATGCCGCACTGGCCGTGCGTTGGCGCAACTCGATGCGCCGGCATTTTCACTTTGCACTGGAGCATGGCTACGGAGTCAGCGGTTTCGTCCGCGACAGGGCCGCGCTCCGGGCCTACTACTACTTCACACGCACGCCCCCGCCCGAGGCGGGCTGATCACGCTATGCCCCGTCCCAGCGCCGCTGATTCCACGTCCCTTCCTCGAGAGGAGCTTCGCATGCGAATGACCTGTCACCCGCTGTTCCCATGGAGAGCGTCTCGCGCCATCCGGATGCTCTCCGGCGTGCTATTGCTCCTCGCTCCGGGTGTCATGCTGGCGCAGGTGACGGCTTCTGGCGCTATCGCCGGGCGCGTCACCGACGCGCGTACGCAGCAGCCGGTCCTTGGCGCGACCGTGAGCGTTGACGGCACGCTCGTCGCCGGCTCGACCGGCTCCGACGGTCATTACCGTCTCGCAAACGTCCCGTCAGGGCCACAGACAGTAAGCGTGCGCCGCATCGGCTACGCGAGCGAAAAGAAGACGGTCACGGTCATCTCGGGGCGCGATACGACAGTCGACTTCGAGTTACAGACTGCGGCGATCTCTCTCGACCAGGTTGTCGTCACTGGCGCGGCCGGCGGCGAAACCCGGCGCTCCGTCGGCAACTCGGTGGCGACCATCGACGCCGCCGACGCGCTGTCGAAGTCCGAGGCGCCGACCCTGAGCAACTTGCTCCAAGGCCGCGCGCCGGGAGTCGTCGTCACCAGCGGCTCGTCGCGACTCGGCGCCGCGCAGGCCATCGAGATCCGCGGCCGTTCCAGTCTCTCTCTTGATAATTCGCCGCTGATCTACATAGATGGCGTGCGGGTCAACAGTGCGACAGGCTTGGGTGTTTCGGCAGGCGGCTACTCGGGACAGAACTCGTCCGTCGGCGGCCGGCTCAATGACATCAACCCGGAAGACATCGAGAGCATTGAGATCATCAAGGGACCGTCGGCTTCGACGCTCTATGGAACCGAAGCCGCAAACGGCGTCGTCCAGATCATCACGAAGAAGGGAGCTTCCGGCGGCAAGGCTCACTTCGACATGCAGGTCAAGGAGGGAACGATTTCCTTCGCGGACGCCGCCAGCCGCATGCCCACCAACTTCGCCAAGGACGCAAACGGCAACATCGTGCCCTGGAACGGCGTCGCGCAGGAAGCCGCACGCGGCACTCCGCTATTCGAGACGGGCATCACACGTGAATTCACGGGGGCGGTATCGGGCGGCCGCGACGCCGTGTCCTATTACGTCTCCGGAGCGTTCGAGAACGACCACGGCGTTGAACCGAACAATACGTTGCGCCGATTCACGACACATGCCAACCTGAACCTCGTCGCCACGCCCGAGTTGACGCTCAACACGAGCCTCAACTACGTAGACCAAATCGGTCACCTCGGCGTCGACAACGGCGCGTCCGCGATGTTGGGTGCGGAGCTCGGACACAGCCTGCTTTTCCCGACATCGCGCGGGTTCTACCCGAATTGGTTGCCCGGCGTATTCCAAACGCTTTGGGACACGCCGCAGGCCGTCAATCGATTCACCGGGAGCGAGACGATCACGCACCACCCGTATAGCTGGTTGACGCAGCGACTGGTCGTGGGAATCGACTACACGAACGAGGACGACCGCGACCTCGAGCAGTTCGCGACGCCGGACTTGGCGCCTGGGCTTTCGCCGAGTACAGCGGCGGGCCGCATCGCGCAAACGCTGCGCAACACCGCGTTCGTGACGGGGGACTATTCCGGCACGGCGCAGTTTAATATCACGCCGGCGATCAGTTCGGCGACGTCGATCGGCGCGCAATACTACCGTTCCGAGTTCAACGCGAGCACACTCGGTGGCCTCTCATTCCCGGCCCCAGGAGTCTCGACGATCTCAGCGACGGCGACTCCGATCACGCCGTCACAGACCTACACATTGAACACAACGATCGGCGGCTATTTCCAGCAGCGTTTCGGCTGGCGCGATCGACTGTTCCTGACGGCCGCCGTACGCGTAGACAACAACAGTGCCTTCGGCACTGACTTCAAGTGGGTCACCTACCCGAAGGTGAGTGGAAGCTGGGTGATCGATGAGGAATCATTTTGGAAAAAGAACCGCGTCGTCGACGCGCTTCGATTGCGAGCCGCCTACGGCGAGTCCGGCCGCCAGCCTACCGCATTCTCCGCGTTGCAGACCTTCACGCCGGTGCCGGGTCCGGGCGGCACGAACGCGGTCACGTCCGGCTCGATTGGTAACGCCAACCTCAAACCGGAGCGCGGCAAGGAGTTGGAGGCCGGCCTCGAGGGAAGCTTGTTCGGACGCCTGACGTTTGATCTTACATACTGGAACAAGCGCACGCTCGACGAGATCGTGGCCCGAGGAATCGCGCCGTCCTCCGGATTCGCCGGTACACAGTTCGCAAACCTCGGTGAGGTCGACAACGCCGGCGTTGAGATGCTTCTGACGTTGCAGGCGATCAGCAGGAAGAACGTCGACTGGCAGATCACCGGCACCCTCGCGACAAATGGCGACAAGGTCAAGAGCCTCGGCGGTGTTCCGTCGCTCGTCTCGGCCGCGGGGCAGTTCAACGTGGTCGGCTATCCGATCGGAGGCATCTGGTCGCGGCGCGTCGTCTCGGCAAGCCAAGACCCGACCACCGGTCTCGCCACAAGCGTATTGTGCGACGGTGGGCCTGGGAAGGCGCCAGTGGCGTGTGCCGGTGCACCATTTGTCTACCTTGGCTCCCCCACGCCATCGCGGTCCGGAACGATCTCCAACACGCTCACGCTCTATAAGCGGCTTCGCCTCTACGCGCTCGTGGACTTCCGCGGCGGTAATAAGCTCAATAACGGTGTCGAACAACTCCGCTGTCAGGGCCTGGTTGGTGTGGGCCTCTGCGACGTGAACTACAATCCGAAGAACTACGACCCCAAGTACGTCGCCGAGACAAACGTGACGGCCTATAGCAGCTATGAATGGGATCAGTTCTATCAGGACGCGTCGTTCGTGAAGCTGCGCGAGATCTCCGCAACGTATTCGCTGCCGGAATGGCTGAGCGGGTTATCCCGCGCCTCGGTCACGCTCGCGGCACGCAACCTACATACGTGGACGAATTACCGGGGCGTCGACCCCGAGGTCAACGTTGCCAATGCCGCAACGTCCACCTCGGCGGTGGATCAGGGCGTTGTGCCGCCGCTGCGGCAATACGTCCTCTCATTCAACTACAAGTTCTGACCATGCGCCATCACCTCATTGGGAGAACGCGCTCGATGACCAGGTCTCATCACACCTCTCGCACGCGCAGCACGCTCACCCTGTTGGTGGGGTGCAGCATGCTTGGCGCCGCGGCGTGCTCCGAACTTAGTACGCTGGAGCAAGCGAATCCCGGCCAGCTGCAGACGTCGACGCTCTATGTGCCGACGAATGCCCAGCTGCTGGTCAACGGCGCCATCGGCGATTTCCAGTGCGCCTTCTTGCGCTACTCCGTCGGCAGCGGCGTGCTCATGGACGAACTGTCGAATGCCATCTCGAACTCGGCCAATTTCGACTACGACCGGCGTACGCTGCCCACGAACGCCACCTATGGAACCAATACCTGCAACAGCACTCTCCAGCAGCCTGGCGTGTACACGCCGCTCTCCACGGCGCGTTCGTCGGCCGACACGGTCGCGGCCAGACTCGAGGGCTGGACGGACGCCCAAGTCGCGAATCGGACCAAGCTCATTGGGCAGTCCTACGCCTATGCGGGCTACAGTCTCGTGCTGCTCGGCGAGGGGATGTGCTCGGCCGCCATCAATCTCAGCCCCGAGATGACGCCGGCCCAGCTCTTTGCCGCAGCGAAGACGCGCTTCGACAAGGCGATCACGGCGGCCACGACGGCCAGCGATGCCGCCACAATCAACTTGGCGACGCTGGGCCGCGCACGCACACTGCTCGACCTCGGCTCCCTGTCCGCGGCCGCGACGGACGCCGCGACGATCACGGACCCTACGTACGTCGCGAATGTCGCCACCGATGCGACGGACGCTCGGCGCCAGAACTCCGTATACGTCGTGACGGTGTTGAACTTCTTCTATACCGTGGATCCGTCGTTCCGCGGCCTCACGTTCGGCGGGGTCGCCGATCCGCGCGTCTCCGTCGTGAACTCAGGCAAGAGCGGCACCACAGGCGCGGCGATCTGGCAGGCGAGCAAGGGCCTGACGGCAACCGCGCCGATGGCCATCACGCGCTGGTCCGAGGCGCAACTCATCCAAGCGGAGAACTTTGTCTCTACCGGGAATTTGAACTCCGCCGTTGCTATCATCAACGCCTTGCATACGAAGGCCGGATTGCCGGCGTACGACGCCACGGGCCAGACGGCGGCGCAGGTGCTCGCGCAGGTCATCGAGGAGCGCCGCCGCGAGTTCTTCCTCGAAGGACACCGGCTTGGCGACATCCGTCGGTATAGCATTCCGCTGAATCCAGCGGCAGGCACGACGTTCCCGCAAGGTGGGACGTACGGCACGCAGGCGTGTTTTCCGCTGCCCGACGTTGAGCGCATCAACAACCCGAACATCGCAACTCCGTGATCGCTCGTGAGATCGGTCGGGTGGGGCGCCGCCGGTTGGCGGCGCCCCCTCGTCCGGAGTGCTCTAGCCATCCCCTCTTGCGACTCATAACAAGATGGTTCCCCGATGTGTCGCGGGTTGCGCGGGCTGCGATCCTCGGCACCGGCCTCGTCGTAAGCGTCTCAGTCCTCGCCTCCGCCCAGGAGGTCGCGGCTCGCGACACGATACCCAGCGCCGCATGGTTCGACCGCTCCGAGGAAATGATTCCGATGCGGGACGGCGTGGCTTTGCACACGTTCATTTTCGTCCCGAAGGACCGCGCTGGCGACCTGCCCATCCTGCTCACGCGGACACCGTACGGCATCGCCGCCTCGAACGGCGTATTCGCCTCATCGTACGCCGAGTTGGCGCGCGACGGATACATCTTCGTCTTTCAGGACATCCGCGGCCGATTTGGAAGCGAAGGGCAGTTCGTGATGCTCCGCTCGCCTCGTGACAAGCGCGATCCGAAGGCGATTGACGAAAGCACCGACACATACGACACCATCGAGTGGCTGCTGCGGCACGTGCCGCACAACAACGGCCGCGTGGGGCAGCTCGGGGTGTCGTATCCCGGCTGGCTCACGGTCATGTCGATGCTCGACCCGCATCCGGCACTGAAGGCAGTCTCGCCGCAGGCTTCGCCAGCCTCGATGTTCCTCGGCGACGACTTCCATCACAACGGGGCGTTTCGGCTTGCGTACGGCTTCGAGTACGTGGCGATGATGGAGGCGTCGAAGGACATCTCACCTTTTGCGTTCGACCAGTACGATGGCTACAGCTGGTTCCTGGACGTTGGCTCGCTCGCGGAAATTCCCGCCAGGCTGCACGGCAAATTCCCAACCTGGACCAATTTCTCGACGCACCCGAATTTCGACGCGTTCTGGCAGAGCGAGGCGCTGATGCCGTATCTGACGCGCGTGACGGTGCCGACGCTAAACGTCGCCGGCTGGTGGGATCAGGAGGACTTCTACGGCCCGGTGAAGATTTACGAGACGCTGGAGTCGCACGATTCGCAGCATCTGAACTATCTGGTGGTGGGGCCGTGGAACCATGGCGGCTGGCGTGGCGCGAGCGGCCAGAAACTGGGGAACATCGATTTCGGTGGACCCACCGCGCGCGATTTCCGTGCGAATATCGAGGCGCCCTGGTTCGCGTATTGGCTCAAGGGTCGCGGCACGCTCCATCTCGCAGAGGCGACGGTCTTCGAGGCTGGAACGAACCAGTGGCGCTCTTATGACAGTTGGCCGCCGAAGTCAGGCGTCGCCCCACGTCGACTGTACATCGGGGCAGGCGGAGCGCTTTCGTTTGGCCAGCCGGTTCGCGCGGCGACTGGCGCGACGGCCGGTACGTACGACGAGTTCGTCAGCGATCCGAACCGGCCCGTGCCCTATCGCGCTCGCCCGATCCCCGCGACGTTCGGTCGGGGCTCCACTTGGTCGACCTGGTTGGCGGACGACCAGCGGTTCGTGCAGGATCGGGTGGACGTGGTGGCATGGGAGACGCCACCGCTCACCGAGGACGTGACGGTCGCCGGCGCGATCAGCGCTCATCTGTTCGCGTCCACGACCGGCAGCGACGCTGACTGGGTGGTGAAGCTCATCGATGTCTACCCCGAGCCCAACACTGCTGACGCGAAAATGGGAGGTTACGAGTTCATGGTTTCTAACGACGTGTTCCGCGGCCGATTCCGGGAGAGTTTCGAGCACCCCAAGGCGCTCGTGCCGGGCCAAGTGAACGAGTTCACCATCGACCTCCACACGCAGGATTACCGCTTTCTGAAGGGGCACCGCATTCGAGTGCAGGTGCAGAGCAGTTGGTTTCCGCTCATCGATCGCAATCCGCAGACGTTCGTTTCGAATATCTTCGCCGCGCGAGCCAGCGACTTTCAGCGCGCGACGCACCGTATCTGGCGGGCACCCGGCCGGGCGTCGTACGTCGAGCTGCCGATCGCTTCGGCTGGTGACATTGGACGAGGGGGAAAACCATGAAGCCGCGCCGTGCTTTGCTCGCACTCTGCCTCGCATGCGTCGCGTCTGACGCGCGCGCGCAGGCGCCGACGCCGCAGCGCGTCGACCTCTCGGCCTTCGACGCGCTCGTCGCGAAGGCCGCTCGCGATTGGCGCGTCCCCGGGCTGGCCATCGCCGTCGTGAAGGACGATTCGCTCGTCTTCGCAAAAGGGTACGGCGTGCTGGAGGTCGGAAAGCCAGCGCCGGCCACCGCGCACTCGCGTTTTGCCATCGGCTCGACGACCAAGGCCATGACCACTGCCGCGCTCGCGATGCTGGTCGATGAGGGGCGGTTACGTTGGGACGATCGGGTGATCGACTACCTGCCCGAGTTCCGACTATACGATCCGTGGGTGACTCGGGAGCTCACGATCCGGGACGTGCTGACGCATCGCAGTGGACTGCCGGGTGTCGATCTCCTCTGGATGCGCGGCGACCTCACGAACGCGGAGATGATCACGCGGCTGCGGACCGTGCGGCCGGCGTCATCCTTCCGGTCCAGCTGGGAGTACAACAACGTCGTCTACACCATCGCCGGTGCCATCGTGGCGAAGGTTTCCGGCATGCCGTGGGAGCAGTTCGTCCGCACGCGCATCTTCGGGCCCCTGCAGATGCGCGAGTCGCTGACGCTGGTGGCCGATCTCCCGGGGCAGTCCGACGTCGCCACTCCGCACGCGCTGTCGCGCGATACCGTTCGCGTCGTGCCGGTTCGCAGCACGGACGGCGTGGCGGCGGCGGGCTCTGTGTGGTCGAGCGTTTCCGACATGTCGCGGTGGATGCGATTCATGCTCGACAGTGGACGCGTGGGCACGACTCGGCTGATTACGCCGGCGACCTTCAGTGAGATTGTCGCGCCGCAGATTCGCGCGCCGAAGGAGGAGTATCCGGCCCTGCGCCTCGCGCGACCGAACACGTTCAGCTATGCGCTCGGCTGGTTCGTTCAGGATTATCACGGCGAGACCGTTTGGATGCACACCGGTAGCATCGATGGAATGAGCGCTATCATCGGGCTCATGCCCGATCGGCGCTTGGGTGTGTACGTGCTCGCGAATCTCGATCACGCCGAGTTGCGTCACGCGCTCATGTATCAGGTTTTCGATTTGTACACCGGGGCCGCGCCGCGCGACTGGAGCGCCGAGTTGCGCGCGCTGTTCGAGGGTGCACGCGGAAGGCCGGCAATGTCGGCGACGGGACAAGCGCCGCCCGCACCCTCGGTGCCGTCGCTGCCACTCGAGCGATACGTCGGGACGTACGCGGACTCGACGTATGGTGAGGTCGTGGTGTCGCTCGCGGATGGCGCGCTCAGCGCCCGCTTCGGGCCTCGCGAATTCGGGCGCCTCGATGCAGGGCCGTACGATACGTTTCGGCCGCACACTCCTACGGCAACGTTGGGTGGCGCACCACTCACGTTCGTGCCGGACGGCGCTGGTGGCGTGGCGTCGCTGCGCGTGTTCGGCGTGACGTTTGCGAGGATTCGAACGAAGTAGGCGTCGCGTGCTTCGGTTAACCACGATGGGAGATTCGCTCATGATTCGTAGACCATTGCTCATTGTTGGGGCCCTCCTGTCACTCGTGGCATCGCCTCTGAAGGCGCAGGGCACGCGCCTCTTGCGCCATCCGACAGTCTCCAAGAACGCGATTGCATTCGCCTATGCTGGCGACCTGTGGGTGACGTCGCGCAACGGCGGCGAGGCGCGGCGGCTCACATCGACGGCAGACGTCGAGACGCATCCGTACTTCTCCCCCGACGGTTCCATGATCGCGTTTACGGCGACCGTGGGCGGCAGCACGAACGTCTATGTCGTGCCGACGGAGGGCGGCGACGCCCGGCGCCTCACCTGGCGTCCCGGAATGGACCTGGTTCGAGGCTGGTCTCCCGATGGAAGGCGTGTGCTGTTTGCGTCCAACGGCATTAGCGCGCCACAGGCGGCGTTCATGCGGCTGTTCAGCGTGTCGGTGGACGGCGGCCTTCCAGAGCCCCTACCGCTGCCTCGTGCGTGGTCGGGCGTCTACTCACCGGACGGACGGAGTCTCGCGTACGAGGAGGTTTCGCAACAAATCTTTCCTCAATGGTACGAAACGAGTGAGTGGCGCCGCTACCGCGGCGGCCGTACCCACCCGATCTCGGTGATCGATCTCGCCGCGCACACCGTCCAGAAGCTTCCGTGGACCGACAGCAACGACCACGACCCGATGTGGGTCGGCAACACGATCTATTTCATTTCCGACCGAGACCGGGTCTCGAATCTGTACGCCTATCGCACCGACACGAAGGTGCTCCGGAAGCTCACGAACTTCACGGATTTCGACGTCATGAACGCGACGGCGGGGGCGGACGCAGTCGTGTTTGAACAGGCTGGCTTCATCCACTTGTACGACATCGCCAGTGGGCAAGTACGGCAGCTCACTGTGAACGTTCGAGGGGACATGCCGTGGGCTCGCGCGCAGGTCCGGTCGGTCGCCTCCATGATCCATGCATCCGCGCTGTCGCCCACTGGCGTGCGCGCCGCGTTCGAGGCACGTGGCGAGATCTTCACCGTCCCTGCTGAGAAAGGGGACACGCGAAACCTCACGCGCAGCCCCGGCGTTCACGATCGCAATCCCGCTTGGTCACCGGACGGGACACAACTCGCGTGGCTCTCCGACGCCAGCGGCGAGTACCAACTCATGATCGGCGACCAGTTTGGTCTCTCCGCGCCGCGGATCGTGGCACTGCCGACTTCGGCATACTTTTCCGGCGTCGTGTGGTCTCCCGACGGCAAGCGCCTCGCGCTGACCGACAATCACCTGAATCTCTGGACGATCGACGTGGCCACGGGACGCGCGGCCAAGGCAGACTCGGATACCTACGCCGATCCCGGGCGTGCGATGTCGCCCGTGTGGTCGCCGGACTCACGTTGGTTGGCTTACTCCAAGAGCATCGACAACCATATGAGGGTTGTGATGCTTTACTCGCTTGTCGACGGCAAGGCATCTCAGCTCACCGATGGCATGAGCGACGCGATCTCGCCCGCGTTCGACGCGAGCGGAAGATATCTGTATTTCCTCGCAAGTACCGACTTTGGGCCACATACCGGATGGCTCGAGATGAGTTCGCTCGATCGCCCGGTGCGACGCGCAATCTATCTGGCTGTGCTGCGTGCGTCCGAACCATCACCTCTCCTCCCAGAGGCAGGCGATGAACCCGGAGTAGCCGCAGCGCCCGCGAATAGGGTGAAGACCGACAGCGTCGGGAGTGTCGTCGGCGTCGATCTGGCGAACATCGGTCAGCGCATTATCGCACTCGGCGTGCCGGCCGGTGACTACGCCGAGCTCGCGGCTGGAGTTGCAGGCACAGTGTTCTATCTCGAGGCCGGTAGCAGTGCCGCATCGCCACCGCGCCTCGACAAGTACGACCTGAAGACGCGTTTGAGTGCGCCATTTCTCGATGGCGTGCGCACGTTTTCGCTGAGCGGCGACCGCAAGAAACTCCTCTACTCGATGGGGGCCGGACCCGCGGTGCGTTGGGGCATTGTCTCGACGACGGGGCCGGCGAAGGCCGGGGACGGGGTGCTCGCTCTCACCCAACTGCAAACCTTGGTCGATCCACGAGCGGAATGGGCCAACATCTTCCGAGAGACGTGGCGCATCCAGCGTGAGTTCTTCTACGACGCGAAGATGCACGGCAATGACTGGGACGATGTCTATAAGCGGTACGCAGCCATGTTGCCCTTCGTGTCGCACCGTGACGATCTCGGATACCTGATCGCGATGGCTGCTGGTGAACTCACGGTCGGGCACTCGTATCTGACTGGACCCGGCGATAACGGCGCGAGCGCGCCGGTCAATGTCGGCCTGCTTGGGGCGGACCTCGTCGTGGAGAACGGCCGGTATCGCCTAAAAAAGATTTACAGCGGTGAGAACTGGAACCCTGAGTTGCGAGCGCCGCTTAGCGCGCCGGGCATCGACGTACACGAAGGCGACTATCTGCTCGAGGTGAACGGACGACCGCTCGTGCCTCCCACGAATCCGTACTCGGTGTTCGAGGGCACGGCTGGCCGTCAGGTGTCCATTCGCGTTGGCGCCGCACCGAACGGCGAGGGGTCGCGGCTGGTTACTGTCGTGCCAGTACCGAGTGAGGACGGCCTGCGCACGAGAGCCTGGATCGAGCACAACCGGAGGGTCGTGGACTCGCTCTCTCACGGACGCCTGGCCTATGTCTGGCTGCCCAATACCGGCGGACCGGGCTATACGTCGTTCACCCGCTACTTCTTCGCCCAGCAGGACAAGCCCGGCGCGATCATCGATGAGCGGTACAATCAGGGCGGCATGGTGGCCGACTACATCGTGAATGAGCTCGACCGCAAGGTGATGGGCTGGTTCGCGCAGCGCGATGGGAAGGTCGTGACGTCACCAGCTGCCGGCATCTTCGGCCCGAAGGTGATGCTCATCAACGAGTCGGCCGGTTCGGGCGGTGACGCGCTCCCGTACTACTTCCACTCGCGAAAGATCGGCACGCTCGTCGGGACGCGAACCTGGGGCGGGCTCGTCGGCACGCTCGGGGTTCCAGAGACTATCGACGGCGCCGGCATCACGGCGCCCGCGCTCGCGTTCTACGACACGCAGGGGAAATGGGCCGTCGAAAACGAAGGCGTGGCGCCGGACATCACCGTCGAGTATACGCCGGCGGAGGTGCTCGCCGGACACGACCCGCAGCTCGAGCGTGCGGTGCAAGTCGCACTTGAACAGTTGGAGAAGAACCCGGTACCGCGTGTGCCTCGCCCGGCGCCCATCGACCGAGTGAGGAAACCGTTGTGAGTCTTGCCTGCACGAGAATTGAGACCGATGAGCAGCGGCAAATTGTACTCCGGCGGAGCGGTCATTCCGGTGGCGGAGGTGGGGCCGCACCCGTTGATGAGGATAACGCGCTCCGCCGGAACGCCGTGCCCTCACTTGGCTTCCCGAATGGGATCCAGGTGGGGTGAGGGTCCCATTCGCCACGGGATCACGCAGATCGACGCGTTGGTGCGTCCCCCTACCTCCGGCTTCGTGAAATCGTCTACGACTCCGTCCGTCGCGGCGCCCTCGTAGGCGCCGTTGTGGGTGTCATCGGCAGGGCTCGGCCGCAGAGTTGCCGTAATCCGGACGCCTCGTGAGTGCCGCAGAGCTACCCGAGAATCCGGGGCGCACCAATCGGTCGAGGGACTGTTTGCATAAACGTCATCCTCGCATTTCTATCAGTGATGCAATTCCGAATTCTCGTGACGGACGGTGTCGACGTGGAGGGCACCGCGCTCCTTTCTGCGGTCCCGGAGTTCCAAGTTGATGAAGTGCCGACGCTCCCCGCCGAGGAGCTGCTTGCGCGCATCGGTGCCTACCATGCGATCGTGGGACGGAGTGCCACGAAGATCTCGGAGAAACTTCTGCACGCCGCGACGAATCTCAGGGTCGTTGGCCGCGCCGGCGTCGGCGTCGACAACGTCGCGCTGGAAACCGCGACGGCCCTTGGCGTGGCGGTCATCAACGCACCGGCGGGCAACACGATCGCCGTGGCCGAGCTGTTCTTCGCGTCGCTCATCGGGCTCGTGCGACAAGTGCCGAGAGCCGACCAGTCGCTGCGCGAAGGACGCTGGGAACGCGCGCAATTGATGGGGAGCGAAATTCACGGAAGAACACTTGGCATCGTCGGCGTCGGACGAATCGGCGGCGAGGTCGCCACCCGCGCCCGCGCATTCGGCATGACGCTCACGGGCTACGATCCCTACGTGAGCGATGAGCGATTTGACGGCCTGCGAGTCCATCGTTGTGCCACGCTCGTCGAACTGCTCGACGGTTGCGACGTGCTGACGGTGCATACGCCGCTCACTGAAGAAACGATGGGGATGATCGGCCGGGCCGAGCTCGCGCGCCTCAAGCGCGGGGCCATCGTCGCCAATCTCGCCCGCGGCGGAATCGTGGACGAGGCCGCCCTCATCGAAGCGCTCTCCTCGGGCTACCTGGGCGGCGCCACGATCGATGCATTCGCCAACGAGCCGCTCACGGGCGATCACGCGTTCCGCCGTGTGCCCAACGTGCTGCTGACGCCGCACATCGGCGCGAACACGGCGGAGGCGCAGCGAAATGTTGCCGTCGACGTCTGCGCCGCCGTTCGCGACGCGTTGCTCAACGACGACGTCTCGCGGTCGCTCAACGTGGCGGAGTCGGGCGCGAACTGGCAAGCGCTGCAGTCGGCGATGCTGGTCGCGCGTCGGGCGGCGGCGATGGCCAGGGCACTGCTGGTCGAGCGCGGTGCGTCCGTGATTTCGTCGATCACCGTTCGGCTGGGAAACGATCTTGCACACGGGCGCGGTCCATTGCTTGACGCAGCGGCGCTTGGCGCCCTTGAAGGGATTCTCGAGCGCGGACGCCTGAATCTCATCAACGCCCGCAGCGTGGCGACGTCGCGTGGCATCGAGCTGCGACTTGCTGAAGGTGGTGTGCCGCCGCACGACCGCGCCGTTGAGGTGCGCCTCGAGGCCGGCGGCCAGGAGATGCGGGTCGGCGGCGTGGCCACGCTCGATGCTCCGCCACGCCTGACACGCATCGGCGACTTCCACGTGGATGTCGCGCCACGCGGCACGCTCATCGTGTTGACCAACCGCGACGTGCCGGGAGTGATCGGGCGTGTCGGCACGGCGCTCGGCGACGCCCGCGTGAACATCGCCGAGTACCATCAGTCGCGCCTCGCGCAGGGTGGCGACGCGCTGGCCGTGATCTCGGTTGACGGCGCGGTCAACCCCGACGTGCGTCGCGTGCTGCTCGCGCTGTCCGACATTCATTCGGCGACGGTCGTGCAGTTCGAGAGCGCTTCGTGAATCGATGAGCGTCGTTCTGGGGCGCGACGAGGCCGTGCGGGAGAGCTACGCCCGCGATGCGTCGGGGCTGCACCTCGTGCCCGACGCCGTCGCGCGGCCGGTGGACGTTCAGGAGGTGGTGGAAACCGTGCGGTCCGCCGCAGGCAGTCGCACACCCATCACCGCGGCCGGGGCCCAGACCAGCACGACGGCGGCGTCCATCTGCAGCCGCGGAATCCTGCTTTCCACGCGTGCGATGTCGCGCGTGCTCGACTTGGACGAACGGCATGGCACGGTGCGTGTCGAACCGGGAGTCCTGCTCGGCGATCTTCAGCAGTCGCTCGCCTCGCACGGACTGTTCTTCGCACCCGATCCGACCAGCCAGGAGGAATGCACCGTGGGCGGCGCGATCGCCTGCAACGCATCCGGCCCGCGGACTCTTCGCTACGGTTCGACGCGGGCACACGTCCGCGCGCTGACCGTCGTGCTGGCCGATGGCGAGATACTCGAGGTGCGCCGTTCGTCGCTGGAGAAGAACACCGCGGGCTTCGCACCCGTTCAAGACTTGGTGGACTGGTTCATCGGGAGCGAGGGAACGCTCGGTGTGATCGTGGCGGCGGAGCTCGGGTTGCTGTCGCGCCCGGCCCGCGAGATCGGGCTGGCGATCCCGTTCGCCGACGAAGCGCACGCGCTCGCCTTCGTGGTGGCGGCTCGGGAATCGGCTCGCGTGCGGCCGCGCTGTCTCGAGTACTTCGATGCGGAATCGTTCGCGATCGCCCGATCGAGTGCTGAGGAGCCCGCGTGGGCCGCGGGAGCAGGTGCGATGGTCTACGCGGAGGAGACCTCGGACGGCGAGGAGGCGCCGCTGGACGAATGGCTCGCACTGAGCGAACGCTTCGGCGCGCGAGATTCGGACGTGCGCGTGTTCGAAGGCGACGCGGCAATCCGCGAGGCACGGCGACTGCGCCATGCGGTGCCGGCAACGATGCACGAACGTGTCGCACCGTATTTGGTCGCTGGTGGTCGTCGCGTCTCGACTGACTGGGCCGTGCCTTGGAGACGTGCTGCGGAGGCTGTCGCGCTCGCCCGACGTCACGCTGACGAGGCGCGAATTCCGCAGGGGATCGTTTATGGGCACCTTGGCAACGGACATCCCCACCAGAACTTCATCGCGCGCTCGCCGGACGAGGTGCGCACCATCGAGGCCGTGGTCGAACGCACGCTCCGCGACGTCATCTCCATGGGGGGAACGGTTGCCGCGGAGCACGGCATTGGAAAGCTCAAATCCCGCTGGCTGCCGCTGCAGCTTTCGCCACACCAGATCGGGTTGATGCGGGCGATCAAGGCCGAACTCGACCCGTTCGGTCTGCTTGCACCAGGGAACATCCTGTGACTGGGCAGGCGGACCAGTCGATGTCGACGCCGCGCTTCTTGACGGTTGTGCTCGACGTGGATTCGACGCTGTCCGCTGTCGAGGGCATCGACTGGCTTGCCGAGCGGCGTGGCGGGGAGACGGCATCGTTCGTGCGCCGGCTCACGGCGGACGCCATGAGCGGACGACAGGCGCTACAGGACGTATACGAACTCCGGCTCGAGCGCATCGCGCCGGCGCTCGAGGATGTGCGCGCACTGTCCGACGCATACCGGGCGAATGTCGCTTCGGGTGCCGACACGGCGATTGCGCGGCTCCGGCGCTCCGGCGTCCGCGTCATCGCGATCAGCGGTGGCTTGCGACAGGCGATCATGCCGCTCTGCCGAGCACTGTCGTTCGTGGACGAGGATGTATTCGCCGTCAATTTGCAATGGGATGCGAAAGGCAGGTATGCCGGCTTCGATCGCGCGTCGCCACTCGTCTCGCAGGACGGAAAGGCCGCGGTCTTGCGATGTCTTGTGCTTCCGCGACCCATCCTCGCGGTCGGCGACGGCAGCACCGATCTCGCCATGAAGGCCGGCGCTGCGGCCGACACCTTCGCTGCGTACACTGAGTTCGTGAACAGGCCGTTAGTGGCCGCGGCTGCCGACCACGTCCTGACTTCGTTTGACGAGTTGCTCACATTCGTCCTTCCCCCATTGGAATGACCGAAGCTCTTCAGTTCGACACGTTCTTCCTGCCCGGTCCAACCGAGGTGCCCAGCGACGTCCTCGCCGCTATGTCGCGTCCGATGATGCCGCATCGCGGTGCGGAGTTCGAGTCGCTATTCGCCCGGATCCAAAGCGGACTCCAATTCGTCTTCCGCACCCGTCGTCCGGTGTATGTCAGCTCGAGCTCCGCGACAGGGCTGATGGAAGCCGCGGTGCGCTGCGCACCACCAGGGCCCGTACTCGCCCTGGTGAACGGCGCCTTTTCGGCGCGCTTTGCGGCGATCGCGCGCGCGTGCGACCGCGACACGCAGGTGCTCGAGGTGCCGCCCGGCAGCGTCCATGAGCACTCGGCGATCGACGAAGCTCTTGCGGCACGCACGTTCGCTGCGATGACGGTGGTGCATTCCGAGACGTCGACGGGAGCGCTCGCTGACATCGCGACGCTCGCCCGAATCGCGCATGCGCACGAAACCATCATCCTCGTCGATAGCGTCTCGGGCGTGGGTGGCGCACTCGTCGAGACCGACGAGTGGGATCTCGATTTCGTGCTCACCGGATCGCAGAAGGCGCTCGCACTCCCGCCCGGCCTGTCGTTCGCCGTCGCGAGCGAGAGCTACGTGCGGCATGCCCGCGTCTCGTCCGCGCGCGGGGTCTACTTCGACGTCGTCGAGATGGAAGAGTTCGCGAAGAAGAACCAGACCCCAAGCACACCGGCGATCTCCCTTCTCTATGCCGCGGACGTGCAACTCGAGCGCGTGCGTGCCGAAGGAATGGAGGTGCGATGGGCCAGGCACCAGGGGATGCGGGATTCTGTGATCCGCTGGACGATCGAGTGTCAGAACGCCGGCTTAGCCGTCGCGATCTTGGCCCCGGAGGACGCGCGCTCTCCGACGGTGAGCGCCATCACGCTTCCAGTTAGGATCTCGGGCGATATGATCGCGAACAAGGTTGCGGAGCGGGGCTTCGTCGTCGGAAATGGTTACGGAGCATTGAAGGATCGCACCTTCCGAATTGGGCACATGGGGGAGCACCGACCGGAGGGACTGGCGCGGTGCCTTGACGCGTGTGGGTGGGCGCTCGCAGAATGTAGCCGGGTTTAGTCCCGGCGCTGAGCAGTTCTTTTGGGTGCCTTCGGCGATTTCAGGACTTTAGCTCGTTCAGCTCAGCGACTCCCGTGCGGCCTAGCTCCAGGCACGCAGCCGCCCGCGTGTTAGCGCTACGGCTCATCGCGGGTGGAACCCCCTCGCCCGCCGCGGCTCACTCCGTCCTGCTGACGTTCCCCGACAGCCCGTCAATCGCGGAGAGCGCATCCGCAACCAATGACTCCGGATACCGCATCAGCCTCAACAGTGCGATGGCGTTGCGTGTGGACGACGGACCCGACTGAATGAGATAGTCGAACGTGAGGCCATCGTCGACGATCTGTTCACGGAAGTGGTGCATGGCGTAGGTGCCGCGAAGGAGCTCGAGCAGCTCGAGATCGTGCGTTGCGGCGACCACGAGATCGTCTCCCTTGTTCAGATGCGCCAACACCGCGTAGGCCGCCGCGACTCGCTCCGTCGTGTTCGTGCCGCGAAAGACCTCATCAAGCAGAAAGAGGTGCTGTCGAGCGTCGTCCTTTGCGCGCACGAGCGCCAGAACCGACTCGACCTCCGCCAGGTAATAGCTCTTTCCGTCCACCAGGCTGTCCGCGCGTCCGATTGAAGTGCGTACGCTCAGCAACGGAGCACGCCACGCGCCGGCGCACGTCGTGCACAACGTTTGAGCAAGCACGGCGTTGACGCCGAGCGTGCGAACGAAGGTGGTCTTCCCCGACATGTTCGAGCCCGTGATGAGCACGCTTCGGCCGTCGACATCGAGCGAGTTCGGCACGGCGTTCGCGAGGAGCGGGTGTGTCACGTCTTCCACGTGCAATGACTTGCGCGCGGAGCTGAACTCCGGCCTCGACCATCGGGATAGGCTCTTTCGCCACGTTGCGATGGACTGCGCGGCGTCGATGTAACCGAGCGCGTCGAACATTCCCCGGGTAACGTCGCGTGAGTCGCGCAGTATCGAGGTGGCAAACACGAACGCGTTGACGTCGAGCAGGAACAGAAGATTGAAGTACTCGTAGACTGTTCCGGCGAGGTCGCTGGCCTGTCCCGACTCGAACGCGAGCCAGCGGGTGGCGAGGCGCAGCGCGCCAAGTCGCTTCCGTCCCTCGCGCAGAATCCGGGTCTCGTTATCTCCGTGAACGATCTTCAGCTCACCAAGAGCGCCTGCGACGCGAAGAAATGCCGGCACTTCGTGAATCGCCGGAATGAAGCGTCTAACGGTCGGCTTATACAAGACTTGAACGCCGACATTCAACACGCAGATGCCGAGCCACACCACGAACAGCGGTGGCCAGATTGCGACGAACAGCAGGCAAGCGACTGCTGAGGCCGTGAGCAGGGGAAACAGCCACCAGGCGCCTGGGCGCGACGGGATGTCGCCGAAGAACAGTTCGTGGAGATAGGCCGCTCGCGAGTCGCGCAGTTGGGCGAGTGCGGCGCGGGCACGCTGCCGGGTCATCTCGTCGTCTGCGAAGGTGTTTGCGACGCGGTCAAATCGCGCGAGCGTTTCTGTGTCGAAGGACGGGCTGCGCAGGAGATGGTAGAGATACTGCCGACCAGGCTCGCTTGCAGTGTGGTCGAGCGAAAAGTAGACATCGTCGAGATCGAGATCCTTCCACGTGTGATCATCTATCGAATCGGCGCGCGAGCTCGGCGGCAGTTGCGCGTGATATGCGCCAATGAGCGAGACGTCTGTATGTCGTGCGGCTCGCTCATCGCGCAGCGTGCGAGCGATCCGAACGGAACTCCGCGCTTGCGACAGATATCGCGGCAAGAACAGGACGACCGCGGTGAGAACGACGAAAGCAAGTAACAAGAGAGCAAGCTGCGGCATTTTGGCTCGAAGAGACCTGCGTGGGTTCGGCATGCACTGCCTTCGGAGCGTATTACATATATCGGCAGTCGATCGGCTTTGGTTTCGCCTGGAATATCATCAATTGATCGCGAGTAGTTCTCCTGCACGTTTCACGAGTGCGGTGAATGCCGCCTCGTCGACCGTCCTTGCTTCCGAGTCGCTGCGGGGTCGGTTGGTGCTGCCGTAGGCGCGACAGGTCTGGCCATCGAGTGTCGCACGGACCGGCAAGCACCGCACGCTGTGATCGCCCGCACTCAATCCGTACTATCCCGGATTCCATTGCGTCCGTGCATTGGATAATCTGGCCCGATGCTCACTCGAACCGTTCGACGCTTCGCGCGCACCACCACCGTCTGTTATCTCGCCGTCACAGCGACCGCCGCCGCGCAGGGTGCGGCCAACCCCCTCGACACTGTCACCGTCGTCGCCTCGCGAACGCGACTGGGCGATGCCGCGCGTGCGGTGGATGTCATCACTCGCGAAGACATTGCCCGCTCCACCGCCCGCAACGTTGCCGAATTGCTGAGCGAGCGGATGGGAGTCGATGTCTCTGGCCGTTCCGCCGCACAAGCGGATATCTCGCTGCGCGGCAGCACCGCCGAGCAAACACTCGTCCTGGTGGACGGCATCCGAGTCAGCGACGCGCAGTCGTCGCACTATGCGCTTGATCTCGCCGTGCCGCTGCAGGCGATCGAGCGCGTGGAGATTCTGCGCGGTGGCGGATCAGCCCTCTACGGGACCGACGCCGTGGGCGGCGTCATCAATATCATCACGCGTCGCGGCGCGGCCGAAACGGACGTTCGGACCCGCGCCGGCGCGTTCGGCACGGCCGGCGGCGCGGCATCCGGATCGACCCAGCACGGCACGTTCGCGGTCACCGGCGCAACGGAGTACGAGAAGAGCGATGGGTACCGCGCGGGCACGGACTATCGCATCGGCCAGGCGCGCGCCACCCTGAGCGGTCCCGTGGGCATCGGCCAGATCGAGAGCCACCTCGGCGTCGGCGTGCGGGACTTCGGCGCGAACGAATTCTACGGACCCTACAATTCCACGGAGCGCACCGGAACGATCACGGGCGACGTGCGGTGGACCGCGCCGCTCGGCGACTGGGTCCTCTCGACGACCGCCAGCACCCGTCGACATACGGACCGGTTCACGCTCATCCGCGACAATCCTGCGATTTACGAGAATCTGCACACGAGTTGGCAAAGCACGGGAGAGTTGGTGGCCCGAACGACTGCGGGGGGCGTCTCCCTCGCGGTCGGAACCGACGCAGTCAACGCGCAGCTCACGAGCAATCGCCTCGGGAGCCACGCCGAGTGGCGCGACGCCGCATTCATGGAAGCCTCCGTGGGAACTTCCACGTCGCCGACGGCGAACCTCGGCGTCCGCGGCGACCAGTCTAGCATCTATGGCGGTTTCCTGTCGCCCTCACTCGCGGTCGCGATTCCGGTCGTCGACGGACTCCGCCTGCGCGCGAGCACGAGCCGCGGCTTTCGCGCCCCCACGTGGACCGAGCGCTACTACTCGGATCCAACGAGCCAGGGCAACCCCAACCTTCTTCCGGAACAGTTCTGGAGCGGTGACGTCGGGGCGCGCATCGGTCGCGCGGGGGCGGTCACGGTCGATGTCGGAGTGTTCGCCCGTAACGCACAGAACCTGATCGACTGGGTGAAGCCCGCCGCCGCGGGCGCCGGCACACCGTGGGTGGCGACCAACATCGGCGACGCCCACTATCGCGGGATCGAGACATCGCTGGCCTTCCCGTCGTGGCGGGGCATCGAGTCGTCACTGACGGCGACCGGCTTGACGTTCGACGACGTCCAAGGCGCAGGGCTCAACGGAAAGTATGCATTGCGTCCGGTCACGCGGCAGCTCACGGCGCGTGCATCGTACGCACCCTGGGCATCGGTACGCGCGACGGTGGAGGTGATGGACGCGCGGCGCGCGACGGAGGACGGCTACGTCACGGGCAACGTGCGCATGGAGTGGAGCCACCGGCGGATGGGAGTGACGCTCGACGTGAACAACCTGACCAACGCGACATGGCTGGATGCATCGGGGGTCGGCGCAACTGGACGTGCAGTATACGTGGGCGTCGAGTGGCACTGACGCCCCGCTGACCTCGGAGGGGAAGGCTATCGCCAGCCGGTTCCATCGTCTGCACGGTGACAACGGAGATCCGGAGAGCAGTCGCCGGACATACGACTCATTCCATTGAATCCAGGACAGCCATGCGCGTCGCAATCGTCGGCGGACCAGGGATCGGCAAGAGCACGCTCGTGCGTCAGTTGGGCGACCTCTACCACAACGGGTCCTATGGAGAGGGCGAGAAAGGCGTCTGGCATCCCGATGTGCTCGAAGACATCGCGATGGGACGCAACCCTGTCGGCGTCACGGCGTACTTTGCCTCACTCTACGACGCGAATTATCGTGACGCCGCGGATCGCGATCGGCCCGACAGAGTCACCTTCTTCGAGGGCGCACGCATCACGCTCGAGGCGCACATCGCGGAGTACCCGGAGGAGTACCACGCCGGCCTCCGGAAGGTGTTGGCGATGGGGGACCGCTGGAATCCGGATCGCGTGATCGTCCTCACGTCGAGCACCGCGACCATCGAAAAACACATCAGGCACCGGAACCGGCCGTACGAGCTGGCCGAAAACATGGTTCGCCGCTTTCGCCTGATCGACGCCGCCTTCCGCCGCCTCGCACCGCAGTACCCGAACGCGATCGTGATCGACCGCGATGGCATGGAGTTCCACGAGCGCGCCGGCCTCCTCGGCATCATCAGTGCCGCGCGACTGCCGATGTTCCACGAGATCCCGTACGAGCGGCCGGATCGCTGATCGCACTCTACTATGAGCATAGTTGACAACAGGAACCAAAGGGTATAGCGTACTACTACCAACGTAGTAGCAGTTCACACCTGTGAGGTGACTCCGCATGGATGGCGCAACCCTCGGTGATCGCGAGCTCGACGTGATGGCCGTCCTCTGGGAGATCGGTTCAGGCACGGTCGGCGAGGTGCGCGAGCGATTGCCCGCCAAGCTCGCCTACACCACCGTGCTCACCATTCTCCGGAATCTCGAGGCGAAGGAATTCGTCTCGCACGAGGAGGAGGGCAGGGCACATCGGTATTCGCCGCGCGTCGAGCAGCGCTCGGCACGACGCACCGCGCTCTCCCGCCTTCTGGACACGCTCTTCGAAGGTTCGCCCGAACAGCTGCTCGCGCACCTGGTGGACGATCGCGCGCTGGACGCCGAGGAGCTGAAGCGCCTCGCACGGCGCGTGCGGGGTCAGGAAAAGAAGAAGCGAGGTCCCCGATGATCGCCACCTGGATGTTCGCCGCAACGGTGTTCGCCGCACTGCTCGGTGTCGCTGCGCTCGCCGCCGAACGTGCGTCGCGCACGCTGGGCCGCCAGGCGCGCGGACCGTGGATCGCCGCGCTCGCTGCGGCGGTTGGCTGGCCGGCAATCGCCCCCGCCCTCTCGTCCGCACTCGCGAAGCTCACCCGCGGCACAGCTCACGGGCCCGCCACGCTCGCGCAGTCGCTGGTCACAACCGTCAACTCCCCAGCGCCCGCCGCGTCACGGGGGTGGGTCCCCTACGCCGACGTCGCGCTCATCGCGCTCTGGGCTCTGATGTCCGCCGTCCTGCTCCTCAGGCTCGCGCGGGCCATGCGCGCGCTCTCCCGCGTGGAGCGCTCGGCCGATCGCGACGTCATAGACGGAGTGCCGGTGCTCGTCACGCCCTCGCTCGGGCCGGCGGTGTTCGGGACGCGGCGCACTCACGTGGTCGTGCCGCGCTGGTTGTTCGAGCTGGATGCGCCGCTCCGAACGCTCGTCATGAGCCACGAACAGGAGCATTGCCGCGCGCGCGATCCCCAGCTCACGCTCATCGTCGCCGTCGCGCTCGCACTCGTGCCCTGGAACGCCGGCGTCTGGTGGATCGCGCGCCGTCTGCGGCTCGCCATGGAACTGGATTGCGATGCCCGCGTCCTGCAACACGCCGGGCACGCGGAGCGGTACTCCAGGCTCCTGTTGTTCATCGCGCAACGCCAGTCGCTCGTGCGGCTCGCGCCCATGCTCGCCGAATCGAACTCTCACCTCAGTTGGAGGATCGCCGCCATGAACTCTCCGCGCCCAAGACGTCCTCACCTTCGCACCGTGGCGTTCGCGATCGTCGCGGCAGGAGCGCTCGCATATTCGGCGAAATTCGCGAGTGCGCTGACCACTGCGCCCGTGGTATCGCTCCCAGGTCTCCGGGACGGCGCGCGCGCGACGACGCAGGCCGTGACGTCGGCGGCGAACCAGCCGATCGCTCCGGCCGCCGGTGCGCCCGCCCCACGCGTGGAGGTGCCACGTCGCGAGTCGCCGAGCCCGGACGCACAGCGCGCCGGAAGTCCTCATGCTGAAGTCTCAATGGGCGCCATGGAGCTCAAGATCCCGGCCGCGCCGCAGGACAGCGACCGATCGGTCAGGGCCGTCCCGGGCTCTGCTGCGCCGCGCTATCCGGATATCCTGAATAAGGCGGGCGTCGAGGGCGCGGTACTCGTCTCGTTCGTGGTGGACAGGACCGGCGACGTGGTCCCGGGGAGCATCAAGATCTTGCGCTCGACGCATAAGCTCTTTGCCGAGGCGGTTACGACCGCGCTGCCGCAAATGCATTTCCTGCCGGCGATCTTGCACAACGAGGTTGTGAGGCAGGCTGTTCGCCTGCCGATCACCTTCAGCATGATGGGTTCGCCGCTGGCCACCGCCGAGGGGCAGCGCGCTGTGCTCGAGAAGCTGTTGGCGGATGCACCGCTCGACAACTTCGTGACGCTCTCGCCGGTCGTCGTCACGGCTGTGGTGCCCTGAGGCGCTCGGGCGGCCGGTGCCCGCGACCGATCAGTCGTACCGAAGCGCCTCCACCGGATCGACTCTCAAAGGTTTGCGCGGCGTGGATTCGGAGCCGGCCCTCGAGGGACCAACCGTAACAGTTGCACGAGAGGCCACCCGCCGGCTCCGCGAAACCGCCGGGTCTCGCGAGCCGTACGTGAGCGCGCACCCACCGTCGAGCGCCAGATGTCAATGTCCCAGCCGATTCGTCACGCATGGAGATCGCTGCTTCGCACGCCGGTCTTCTCCGTCACCGCCATCCTGACGCTCGTGATCGGCATCGCCGCGTCGGTGATGATCTTCGCGCTCGTGAACGGCGTCCTCCTGCGGCCGCTGCCGTACGGCAATCCCGACCGGCTCGTCGGCGCCTGGTTCGACTTGCCTCCGATTCACATGATGCACGCGCAGCAGACGCAGGCCACGTACTACACGTTTCAAGGGCTCGCGCACACGATCGACGGGATCGGGCTGTACCAGGAAAGCTCGGCGGATGTCTCGGACGCCGGCGGGAGATCGGAACCGCAGCATCTCGCGGTCGCGCGAATGACCGCCACGCTCCTTCCCGTCCTCCAGGCCTCGCCGATGCTTGGCCGCAACTTCACCGGCGAGGAGGACACTCCGAACGGCGGCCGCATCGCGCCGGCGGCCGGCGACGAGGGGCCGACCGTGGTGATCATCGCCGAGGGGCTGTGGCGCACGCGCTTCGGCGGCGATCCAAACATTCTCGGTCGCACCATCGAGGTAGGCGGCCGCACCCGAACGATCATCGGCGTCCTGTCGTCACGGTTCCGCTTTCCGTCCGCCGCGACGCAACTCTGGATGCCCCTGGGACTGGATCCCAACAACGAGTATCCCGGTGGATTCAACTACAACTCGGTCGCGCGTCTCAAACCGGGCGTCACGGTCGCCGACGCGCAGCGCGATTTCACCGCGGCCCTCACGCACATGGTGGAGCTGTATCCCGGTTTCGCGCCGGGAGTGTCGACCCAGATGTTGATGGACGAGGCCAGGCCAAAATCCCTGCTCGTCCCCATGCGCGAAGACCTCACCGGCGGCATCGCGAAGACACTCTGGATGCTCGCCGCGGCCGCGGGGCTCGTGCTCCTCGTCGCCTGCGCGAACGTCAGCAACCTGCTCCTCGTGCGCGCCGACGGCCGTCAGCGCGAGCTCGCGGTACGCGAGGCGCTTGGTGCAGGTCGCGTGCGCATCCTCTCGCATTTCTTCGCGGAGTCGGTGGTGCTCAGCGCCATCGCGGCCGTCGCCGGCACGAGCATCGCGGCGATGGCGATCCGGCTGCTCGTGAACGCCGGTCCGGCGAGGATTCCCCGCCTCGCGGAGGTCGGCGTGGACGCATCGGCGCTGCTGTTCGCCGCGGCGCTCGCCGCGCTCATCGCGCTGTTCTGCAGCGTGATTCCCGCGTGGCGGATCGGGCGCCTGGATCTGTCCAGCGCGCTTCGGGAGGGCGGACGGAGCGGTACGGCCGGACGCGTGCAGCACCGCGTGCGCGGCGCCCTCGTCGCCGCCCAGATCGCGATCGCGCTCGTCGTGCTCGCGGGTTCCGGCCTGCTGGTGCGTACGTTCGAGCGCCTGCACGAGGTGCGTCCGGGATTCGACCCGCAGCACGTCGCGACCTTCTGGATGTCGTTGCCCCGCGCCAGATACAGCAGCGACTCCGCGGTGGCCCGCTTCTACGAGCGCCTCGAGGCGCGGATGACGGAACTCCCCGGAGCGCGGTCGGTCGGTCTCTCGTCGCGCCTTCCACTCGGCACCAACGGGATGAACCAGAATCCCCTGTTCCCGGAAGACGATCCGACGTATGAAACAAGGATCCCGCCGTTGCAGATCAACACGATTGTCGACGGCGGATACTTCGGCACCATGAGCATCCCGATCATCGCCGGTCGCGCGTTCTACCGCCTGGGCTCCCAGCACGAGGGCGAAGCGATCGTCAGTCGGCAGACTGCGCTGCAATTCTGGAAGGACTCGACGGGACAGGCGGCCTTGGGGAAGCGATTCCGTCAGCTGCCCAAGGGCACGCTGTACACGGTGATCGGAGTCGCCGGCGATGCGCGCGACACGGCCCTCGCCGCGCCCCCGACGCAGACCGTGTATTTCCCGGAAGTCGCCGAGAAGGACACGATGTTCTCGCACACGGCGCGCACGATGGCGCTGGTCGTGCGAACCCGGGGAGAGCCGGCGGCGATCGACGGCGCGGTGCGGCTCGCCGTGCGCGAGCTCGATCCGGCGCTGCCGGTCTTCGACGTGAAGGCGATGACGACGGTGTTCGATGCCTCCATGGCGCAGCTGTCGTTCATCATCGTGATTCTCGGGGGAGCGGCGATCGTGACGCTGATCCTCGGCGGGATCGGGCTGTACGGCGTGATGGCGTACGTGGTGACGCTGCGCACCAAGGAGCTTGGCGTCCGCATCGCGCTCGGGGCGGAGCCGCGCGCCGTCGCGGCGATGATGACGAGGCAGGGACTCGCGATCACGGCGATCGGCGTGGGCGTCGGCCTGGCGCTGTTCGCGCTGGTCGCGCGGTTCCTGCGGTCGTTCCTCTACGGGGTGGCGCCGGGCGATCCGCTGACGGTCGCCGCGGCGGTGTTGATGCTCGTGTCGATCGCAGCGCTCGCGAGCTGGATTCCCGCGCGGCGGGCGTCGCGCGTCGATCCGGTCGACGCGCTCCGCGCTGACTAGTACCGCGTCGCCGGCTATCGCAGCTTGTCGAGCTGCGCCCGCTGTTCCGCCGTGAGCTGGTTCTTGATGCGCACGAGGAGCGTCATCTGCGCTCGTTTCACGTCGCGCTCGAGCGCCAGCATCTCGTCGATCTGCTGGAGCACGGCCGCTTCGTCGACACTGGCGCGAGCGAGCATGCTCTTCAGCCTGTCGCCGGCCGCCGCAAGCTTGAACTGCGTTTCGGTCATCACCTTGGACTGGATGTCCTTCACGGCATCCATGATCGCTGTGCGCTGGCGGTCGGTGAGACCGATCGCCTCCTGGTGCGACATCACGAGCTCGGGAGAGTAGAGGATCTTCGCGAGGGGATCGGCGTCGGACTTCGTCGACGCCTTGCACGTGCTCGGCGAGACGATGGTGCCTTTCTTCGTCGTCACCTGGATCACGCCGTTCGTGGCGTCGGGCCCAAACTGCTTTATGGCTGCCTCGCCCTTGAGCACCTCGACACTCTCGATCGCGGCCGGGTCGATGTCGCCGAGCGGAGAACGTGCGGTGCCCGCGGGAACTTCGCATGCCGCCATGCGAACGCCGTTGATGATGACCATCGGGCGCTGCGCGAGTGCCGCGGGCGCCAGGCAGAGCGACAGGCAAAGCAGGAACGTCGGGTTTCTCATGTTCATTTTCCTTCGCGTTGAGCGAGCATGGTGGTCAGGTGGTCCAGCGCGGACGGAATGAGTGAGGGCGAGGCGAGCAGCTCGAAGCCGGGAGTCCTGAGCAGGCTCGCCGTAGGCGACCTCCACGTGGAGAGCGGTTGGGCGACGAAACTGCGCCGGCGGGACGTTCGCGAGACTCCGACCGCGAGCACGATCGCCGCCGCGATCGAGAGCGCCACGCCCAGGCGCCGGCGGCGACGGCGATGCGTCCGATCCGGCGTCGCGAACCTGGCGCGAGCGAGGACGGCGCCGAAACCGGGCGCGCCCTGCTCGTCGGCGGCGCGCAGCTCGTCGAATCGCGCGCGCAGCTCGTGGTCCGGAAGCCCGGTCATGGGCTGACGTCGCGTGGAGTCGTTCGTGCGCTCGAGCGCAGCGGCGCCAGCGCGAATGCCAGCGCCTTCTTGCCGCGATCGTAGTGCGTGCGCGCCGACCCGAGTGATATGTGCATTACCTGTGCGGCCTCTTCGATCGTCATGCCGTGATAGAACACGAGCTGCAGCACTTCCCGCTGGCGCGCCGACAGCGTACTGAGCGCGGCGACGAGCGCCGCGCGCTCCTCGGAGCGCTCCGCCGCTTCATCGGCGCCGGGCGCGGGGTCGGCGGCGAGCCCTGCTTCGGCGTCGTCACCCGGCTCACGCGCGTGAATGGTTCGTTGCCGCCGAAGTTCCTCGATCGCCGTCAGTCGAACGACGCCGAACACCCACGTGCGCACGGACGACCGGCCGTCGAATCGCGCCTGTCCGGACACGATCTTGAGATACGCCGTCTGCAGCGCCTCCTCCGCCGTATCGTGATCCCGTCCGCAACACGCGAGCGCCCAACCCCAGCACGCCGTGTGCAGTCGCTCCAGTTCGTGTTCCAGCTTTGCTCTTTCCATGGATAGGCCCGTGGCTGGAACACTGATGATCATAGGTGACCGGAGCGCCGGCGCCATATGACAGCGGTGGACCATGGCAGGGTCGGAGGCCGGGCGGGAGCCTCTGAAACCTCGGGACGGCGGCTCCCGTCATATTGTAGTGGGCGCTGTGCGTGCGGTTTCGCCAGCGGGAGGGCATTGAATGGAGCCGAGCATCCTCAAGTTCGCGCAGATGGCGGGCATCTTCATTACCATGTGCGCTGCGCTGGCGGTCATCATGTTGGGCTTCAATGTCGCGACTCGCCTCGTGCGACGCGTATCGTCCCAGCTGCCCGCGCCGCGATTCGACGACCAGCGCCTGGCCAGGCTCGAGCAGGCCGTGGACGCCATCGCGATCGAGGTCGAGCGAGTCTCGGAGTCTCAGCGATTCATTTCAAAGTTGCTGGGCGAGCGGAGCCAGGAGTCCTCGCGGCTGCTGCCCTGAGCGGGCAGCGCCGGCGCCCGCCATCGGTGTCATGAAGCGCGGACGGAGTCGGAGACGGCGCTCTCGGGTCCCAAATACAGCACGGTGAGGAGAAACACGCCGCCCGTCGCCGAGCGCGCCTCGTGCTCCACATTGGGCGCGAAGATGAGCACGTCGCCGACGTTCAGCGTGTACTCGCGGTCGCGAGCCGTGAACGTCACCTCGCCCTCGAGCAGATGGATCGTCACGTGCGCGTCCGTGCGATGCGTCGGCAGCACGCCGCCGGCGGCGATGCCCATGATGGTGAGGCGGAGTGGCCCTTCCTTGACGAGGGTCCGCGCGGTGCGGCCATGCCGGACGAGAAGTTCTGGGTCGAGCGTCCGTTCGTCCTGCGTCAGGTGATGGACGAGCACCTCGCCGTCCAGAATGCGATGCATTGATGACATGTGGGCTCCGTTACAAACTTGCGAGGAAGCAGGACACGATGACCTGCCTCAGTTTGCGTTCTCGAACTCGACTTCAGCGTTCAGGCCCTCCAAGTCGCGGTGCACGACCGCCACGGCCAGAGTCTTCGTCCCTTGGCGATAGCTGATCGCGCAGTCCTGCGTGGCAGCGTCCAACTTTCCGTCGAGCCTGGCCTCGTCCCATCGCTCGGCGTGACCCACGTACGCGAGACTGAAGTCGTATTGATCGGTCCAGAAGAACGGCACGGCATCGAATCTCTCCCGTGCGCCGAGGATGTTCCGCGCTGCGGCCTGACCCTGGCGCTCCGCCACGACCCAGTGCTCCACACGAATGCGTTCGCCAGTGCGCCGGTCGGGCCAGCGCGCAATGTCGCCGGCGGCGAAAATGCCCGGAATGCTCGTCTCGAGGAATTCGTCCACCGCGACGCCGCGATCGATGGCGAGGCCCGCTTGCTCCGCCAGCGCGACGGCCGGACGAACACCGATGCCGACAACGACGAGGTCCGCCGGCAGCTGTTCGCCGTTCTGCAGCGTGACGTGGCCATCGTCGATTGCCGTTGCGGTCGTGCCGAGATGGAACGTCACCCCGTGTCGTTCGTGGAGCCGACGGATGAAGGTGCCGGCCTCCTCGCCGAGGATCTTCGACATTGGCACGACATCCGGCGCCACCACATCAACGGCGATGTTCCGTGCGCGCAGCGACGCCGCCACCTCCAGCCCGATGAAGCTCGCGCCAATCACCACGGCCCGCCTCGACGTCAGCGCCTTCGCGACAAGCGCGCGACCGTCGGCGAACGTGCGCAGATAATGGACGTGCGGGAGATTCGCGCCAGGCACGTCGAGGCGCACCGGCTCGGCGCCGGTGGCGAGCAGGAGCGCATCGAAGGCGTGGCGAGTACCGTCGACGAGCTGCACGTGGCGACCCGCCGTGTCGATCGTGGCGACTCGGGCGTCCAGCTTCAGCTCGATGCGACGTTCTACATAAAACGACGCGGGTCTGAGTGGCATGGACTCCGCTGCCGCAGTGCCCGACAGGTAGCCCTTGGAAAGACTGGGGCGATCGCAAGGCGCGGACGAATCGGCGCTCAACATGGTGATGCGGCCGGAATAGCCCAGGCGCCGGAGCATTTCGGCCGCGGCGTTGCCGGCCGCACCTCCACCCACGATCACGACCGATTCCGGAATCTCGCTTCTTGTCCGGAGTGACGGCGGCGCCGCGGCTTCGATCTTCGTTCCCACGCGCACGATGCCTTCGCGCTGCTCGACGTGCCAGCAGGAAACAGAATCCAGCGCCGGCGCGCGGAGCGCTTCGCCGGTGCGCAGGCTGAAGCAGGCGTGATGCCAAGGGCAGCGCACGGTATCGCCGACCAGCGATCCGTCGGCAAGCGGTGCGCCGTAGTGCGTGCAGACGGCCCCGATCGCGAAGAACTCATCTCCACGGCGCACGAGCAGGACCGGTTCGCCGAGCGCGTGCCCGAGAATCATCGAGCCGTCGGCGATCGTCGAGACAGTGATTCCCTTCGTCAGGTCAGGCCCGGCGAGCGTGTCGTTCACGCGATCTCCTCCGTTGAAGGATAGCGAAGCGTCCGTTCCGAGTTGATGATCGCGCCCGGTGTGAGCGTCGCGGCGACGACCTGGCCCGGTCCCATGATGTGATCGACATGCGTGCCACCGGCCAACAGGTAGTCGGTGATGATCCGGCGATGACAGCGCCACCACACCGCCTCCGCACACATGATGGCGCATCGGTCATCGCGGACGAGTTCGCGCAGCACGCGTAGCCCGGCACGGAATTCGTCGGTCTCCGCGTAGTCGGCATAATTCCGGAATGCCGTCACGCGCCAGTACACGTTGAGCGAGGGCGGTGTGCCCTTGCGATGATGGCGCCGTCCGCCGAGCGCGCGCAGATGCCGGTAGCCGATGCCCACCTCGGCAAGCGCGCCGGACAGCGTGTCGCTGTTGAATTGCGGCGTCGTCCGCGAGCGCGGGATCGAACGCACATCCACGAGCAGCGTGATGTCAACCTGCCGCAGGAGCGCCACGAATTCGTCGAGCGTTCGTGTGGAATGACCAATGGTGAAAATCGTGCCGCCGCCCGGGAGTTTCATTTCGGGAGTTCCATTCACGCCACATTCAGCATAATTCAGAACTTATATGCGCGTCGCAATCGTCGGCGGACCAGGGATCGGCAAGAGCACGCTCGTGCGTCAGCTGGGCGACCTCTACCACAACGGGTCCTATGGAGAGGGCGAGAAAGGCGTCTGGCATCCCGATGTGCTCGAAGACATCGCGATGGGACGCAACCCTGTCGGCGTCACGGCGTACTTTGCCTCACTCTACGACGCGAATTATCGTGACGCCGCGGATCGCGATTGGCCCGACAGAGTCACCTTCTTCGAGGGCGCACGCATCACGCTCGAGGCGCACATCGCGGAGTACCCCGAGGAGTACCACGCCGGCCTCCGGAAGGTGTTGGCGATGGGGGACCGCTGGAATCCGGATCGCGTGATCGTCCTCACGTCGAGCACGGCGACCATCGAAAAACACATCAGGCACCGGAACCGGCCGTACGAGCTGGCCGAAAACATGGTTCGCCGCTTCCGCCTGATCGACGCCGCCTTCCGCCGCCTCGCACCGCAGTACCCGAACGCGATCGTGATCGACCGCGACGGCATGGAGTTCCACGAGCGCGCCGGCCTCCTCGGCATCATCAGTGCCGCGCGACTGCCGATGTTCCACGAGATCCCGTACGAGCGGCTCGATCGCTGAGTCCGACTACTTGTCTTCAGGCACTCCCAGCTGATCGAACCTCGCGCGGAACTGCGCGAGTTGGTCCAATTCCATCTTGTAAATGTGCGCCTCGGTTGGGAATCGGTGCGACCGCACGTCCCGCGCGTACGTGCGCACGCCCGAGACCATCGGCTCGAACAGCGCCGCATACTGCTGCACGAATCGTGGGATTCGCGCGCCGCTCAGACCCACGAGGTCGTGGAACACGAGCACCTGCCCATCGGTGGCCCGACCGGCGCCGATGCCAATCGATGGGATCCGCAGCCTCGCGACGATCGCGGCGGTGATCGCCTCGGGGACGGCTTCGATCACGATCGCGAAGCATCCCGCGCGCTCGAGCTCGAACGCCGCGCGCGCGATGGCCAGCGCCTCGTCCGCACCACGTCCCTTCACCTGAAATGCGCTGCCGGGCTCCACCTGTTGCGGCAGGAGACCCACGTGCGCCATGACCGCGATTCCTGCACCGACGATCGCGCGCGCGCGGTCGGCGATCACCCCTCCGCCCTCGATCTTCACGGCGTCGCAATCCGCTTCGGCCACGAACAATCGTGCCGTGGCCACGGCTTGGTCGTCGGACAGCTCGTATGAGCCGAAAGGGAGATCGCACACGAGAGGCAGCGTCGGGGCGCCACGGCGCGCGGCGCGCGCGAGAACGAGCAACTCGTCCACGCTGACCTGCTGGGTCGAGTCATAGCCGAGCACGACGTTCGCGGCGGAGTCGCCGACGAGGACGATATCGACGCCCGCCGCTTCGGCGACGCGCGCCGACACGACGTCGTACGCGGTCACCATCACGATCGGTGCGCCGTCGCGCTTGAGCGCCGCCAGCCGCGCGATGGCGCGCCCCAGCGAGTTCGCGCCCGTCATGTAGGCGGCACGCGAATGACGACGTTGTCGATCAACCGGACCGATCCCACGTGCGCCGCAACGGCGACGAGGATCTCGCCCGCCAGCGGTGTCATCGGGCGCAAGTGCTCGGCGGACACCAGTTCGACGTACTCCGCCTCCACTCCGCGATCGTGCATGGCGGTGCGCGCGAGCTCGGCGATGCGCGTCCCATCGCGCGCTCCGTTCTCGATCGCCGCCGTTGCCACCTGGAGCCCGTATTGAAGCGCGAGGGCACGCACGCGCTCCTGGGTACCGAGCCGCACGTTGCGACTCGACATCGCCAGTCCGTCGCTCTCGCGCACCGTTGGACACACCTCAACGCGAACCGGCAAGTCGAGATCACGGACGAGTCGGCGCACGATCACCGCCTGCTGCGCGTCCTTCTGGCCGAAGAACGCCACATCGGGCGTCACGATGTTGAAGAGTTTCGTCACGACCGTGGCAACGCCCTGAAAGTGCTCGGGACCGCGGAACGCCCCGCAGAGCGGCTCATTCAGTAAGGCCACCATGACGGCGGTGGCGAATCCGGCTGGATAAATCGCATCGGCAGTCGGTGCGAAGAGCACGTCAACGCCTTCAGCCGCCGCCATCGCGGCGTCGCGCGCTTCATCGCGCGGATACGCAGCCAGGTCCGTTGGATCGTTGAACTGCGCAGGATTCACGAACAGGGATACGATCACGAAGCCGGTCTGCATCCGCGCCGCGCGCATGAGCGACAAATGGCCGGCGTGGAACGCGCCCATGGTGGGCACCAATCCGACCGTTGCTCCTCGTGCACGGGCCTCGCGCACCGCGCGCCGCACATCGGCAATCGTTCTGACGACGATCATGCGGTCCGCGGCCCGGCGGCGAGCTCGGTCGTGTGGAGGACGAGCGCATCCCAGAGCGCGAGAAGCTCCGGCTCCCGTGCATCGATCGCCGCACGCTGGCGCTCGACCGTTTCCATATCGCCCCTTGCGATCGGACCGGTCAGCGCGTCGCGTCCAAGCGCGATCCAATTCTCCAGGCTCGCACGGGCGAGCGGCGCGAGCATCTCGCGCGAGACGCCCACGCGTCCGGCGAGCCGTTCCGCCATGCACTCCAGCGTCACGACGTAATTCGACGCCATGGTCGCGGCGGCGTGGTACAACGCGCGATCTCCGTCGGCGATCTCCACCGGCTGCATTCCAAGCATCCGAACAAGCGCATCCGCGACGGCACGGGCAAGAGGCGTGGTTCCCGCCACGGCACAACCCGCGCCGCGGAATTGGGGCGCGCTCTCGCGCACCACCGTCATCAGCGGATGCATGGAGAACGCCTCGTGCGGCGCGAGCGGTTCCAGCGTGGCGGCACCGCTGCAGTGACCGACGAGCCGGCCGGGAGCGATGGCCGCCGCGGCACTCGCGATCTCGCGGTCGGGCACGCAGAGGAGGACAATCGCGGCGGTGTCCCCGGTCGCACCACGGCCCAGCGGACCGGTCACCGTGACGCCGGCCGCTCGCAGCTCTTCGGCCAGGGCGGAACCGAGTCGCCCCCGTCCGACGATCGTGACGCCGTGTGCGATGAGACCGGCGGACCTTCCGACCGCCCGCAACGTTTCCGCGGTGGCGAACGGCTCGCACGCCTGCCAGACGAGGCCCGGCAACAGACTTTCCAGCGGCCCGACGCCGTCGATGCTGAGACCGGGATCGAGATCCACGAGCGGCCGGAGCACGAACGCGCGCTCACACATGCGGGCGTGAGGCACCGTCAGCTCGGAGGTGGCGATGCGCTCGTCGCCAAACAGCACGAGATCGATGTCGATCACGCGCGATTCCCATCGTCCGTGCTCGCCGCGCCCCATGGCGTGCTCGATGCGCTGCGTTTCGGCGCGCAGTGCTCGCGCGCTCAGTTCCGTTTCAATCAAGACCGCGCAGTTGAGGTAGGCCGGCTCCGTGGCGACGACGATGCCCTCCGGGCCAAGCGGGGCCGTTTGGTAAACCGGCGATACGTCGACCACCGTTGTGTTGTGTGCACCCCCCAACGCGCGCACGGCGTCGGCCAGGTTCGTCAGCCGGTCGCCGAGATTCGTGCCCAGCGACAGGTAAGCGCGTGTGTGCGTGGTCATGAGGCTGATCTCACCGGGCTCGTCGGCCATCGTAGAGCTGCAAATCTACTCGGCCGCAAGCAAAGCGGCGCTCAGGCTGCCACTCGAATGCGGTCGTTCCGAACTGAAACCCCGCGCCGCCAAGTTGCGTCATATCTTGCAGTGGTCTTGGACGTGCGGTTTCGCCAGCGGGAGGGCATTGAATGGACCCGAGCATCCTCAGGTTCGCGCAGATGGCGGCCGTCTTCGTGACGACGTGCGCTGCGCTGGCGGTCGTCATGCTCGGGCGACCCGCCTCGTGCGGCGCGTAGCCTCCCAGGCGCCCGCGCCGCGATTCGACGAGCGGAGCCAGGCGTCCTCGAGGCTGCTGCCCTGAGCGGGCAGGTGCCGCGCACGCGCACGGCGACAGCGCAAGGCCGAATCCTTGGCCTTCCCAAGAACATATTCCTTCTCGGGCTGACCAGCTTTTTCAATGACTTCTCGTCCGAGATGGTCTTTTCCGTCTTCCCTGCTTTTTTCACTTCGGTGCTCAAGGCTGGTGCCGGGTCGCTCGGGCTTGTAGACGGCATCGCGGAAGCGGCGTCGAATCTCTTCAAAGTCTACTCCGGCAGTCTTTCGGATCGATTTCAAAAGCGAAAACCGCTGGTGGTCGCGGGATACGCCCTGTCCGTCGTGACGCGCCCCTTTTACGTCCTTGTCTCGACCGTCGGCGGCGCGCTTGGCCTGCGCGTCATGGATAGAGTGGGCAAGGGCCTTCGAGATTCGCCGCGCGACGCGATCATTTCGCTTTCGACGCCGCGCGAGGAGCTCGGACGATCGTTCGGTTACCATCGCGCGATGGACACGACGGGAGCGATCCTCGGTCCTCTCGTCGCGTACATGCTCCTGAGCTACTTCCCGCTGCGATTCAACGTCGTCTTCCTGACGGCTTTCGTCGTCGGAATCGCTGCACTCCTGACGCTATTTGCCATTTCGGATGTCGTAGCGTCGGGCGCACACACACGAGCGGGTCTCGTCACGTCCTTCAAGGAACTGTCGCCGCAGTTCAAGCTCTTTCTCCTGTCGGTGTTCGTTCTGTCGGTCGGAAGTCTCCCGGTTGCGGTCGTGCTTCTGAAAACAGAATCGATCGGGTTGGTGATCGCCGACATCCCGCTGTTCTACATGGTCTACAACATTTCCTACGCCGGGCTCTCGTTCTCGGCGGGCAAGATGAGCGATCGCATCGGCGCTCGAACGACGATATTCATCGGCTATTCGTTCCTGGTCTTGAGCTACGCCGTCCTCGGTTTCGCGCAGTCGATATGGACACTCCTGCTTGGCTTCCTGCTGCTTGGCTTCTTCCCCGCGCTCACTGACGGCGTGCAGCGCTCCTTCGCCGCGCAGCTGACCGACGAGAGACTGCGCGGCGGCGGATTGGGATGGCTCAACGCAGCCGTCGGATCCGGGGCACTCCTCGCCGGAGTGGCTGGAGGATATGTGTGGCAAGCGTACAGTCCAGCCGCCGCATTTGCCGCAGCGTCAACGGTCGTCTTTCTTGGGCTGCTGCTGTTTGCTTTCAGCGCACGACGCGTGTAGTGCTCCCCGGTCGCATACGTCGAGGCTCGGCGAGAGATGCAGCACGTACGTCGTGTGCGACTTCAGCGGTGGGATGAGATCACTCCGGATGCGGCTCGGCGTCGAGGACATCGCGCACCCGTTGTGCGAGGTCACCCGGCGTGAACGGTTTCTGTAGAAAGGCCACGCCCGGTTCAAGCACGCCGTGGCGGGCGATCATCTCGTCCGTGTAGCCTGACACGTAGAGAACGCGCACCTCGGCGTGTGCGGCATTCAGCCGATCGGCCAACTCCCGGCCGCTCATGCCCGGCATGATGACGTCCGTCAACACGAGGTGTATCGCGCTCTCGTGCTCCGCTGCCAGCGCCAGGGCGTGCTCGCCATTCTCCGCGACGAGAACCGAGTACCCTCGGGCCGTCAGAATCGTCCGGGTGAGGTTGCGAATCTGTTCATCGTCTTCGACGACAAGCACCGTCTCCGTGCCTCGCAGTGTCGCCTGCGGCCCGGACGCCGATTCCTTGACGACCGCAGCGCGCTCCACCACGGGCCAGTAGAGTTTGAAGGTGGTGCCCGCACCCGCTTCGCTCTCCACGCGGATGAACCCGCCGCTCTGTTGCACGATCCCGTATACCGTGGCCAGCCCTAGTCCGGTGCCTTTCCCAACCCCCTTCGTCGTGAAGAACGGTTCGAACAGATGCGCCTGCGTCTCGGCGTCCATGCCCACGCCGGTATCGCCGACGGCCACCATCACATATCGCGCCGCACGGGGACCTTCACCAAGGTGTACCGGTTCATCGCGCATATCGGCATTCGCCGTTCGGATCGTGAGAGTGCCGCCATTGGGCATGGCATCCCGCGCGTTCACGACGAGATTCATGATCACCTGCTCAACCTGTCCCGGATCGGCCAGCGCCGTGCCGAGCCGGGGACGAGTACCGTGCGGAGTGCAATGTCTTCCCCGATGAGGCGGCGCAGGAACTTCTCCGTATCGGCGATGAGCGCGTTCAGGTCGAGCACGCGCGGCGCGAGCACCTGTTTCCGGCTGAACGCGAGGAGTTGCCGAGTGAGGCCCGCGGCGCGTTCACCGGCCGAACCGATCTCCCTCAGCATCTCGAGTTCTTCTCCATCCTGTCCACGCTTCTCGAGCAGGATGGCGGTCCAGGAGAGGATCACCGTGAGCAGGTTGTTGAAGTCGTGGGCGACGCCTCCCGCGAGCCGCCCCACTGCCTCCATCTTCTGCGCCTGCACGAACTTCTCCTGCACCTGCCGGATCTCGGTGATGTCGCTGGCGACGCCGACCATTCGGTAGACGCGTCCCGTGTCATCCCGAACCGGGAAGCTCCGACTGAGCACCCAGCGAAGCGAACCGTCGGGACGAATCACGCGAAAGGTGAGGACGGACGTCTCACCGCGCATGACGGCCTGCTGGCTCGCCCTCATCGCTGCCTGATCGTCTGGATGGATGCTGTGGAACCAGATGGCGGGATCGCGCCCGTCCTCGATGGGACGCCCCCAGATAGTCGCCCAAGTCGGACTGATGTAGAGCAGTACTCCGCTCGCGAGGTCGACGACGAAGAACGCCTCCTGAATGTGCTCGGCCATCTGGCGAAAACGTTCCTCGCTTTCCCTGAGCGTCACCTCGGTCTGTCGTCGCTCCGTCACGTCGTTGACCAGCACGAGACGTGCATGACGGCCGTCGAATTCGAGTGCGCGGGAAAAAATCTCGACCTCCATCTCGGAGCCGTTCTTGCGGCAATGACGCCACAACTGCCCCTCGACCCGTTCCGGTCCACGCAGGCGATTCACGCTCTGGAGCAGCGCCGGCACGTCTTCAGCGGGTCGGATGTCCTTGATCGTCAAGGACCGGAACTCCTCGCGGGAATACCCATACTTCTCGACTGCGGCCTGGTTCACGGCCAGGAAGCCCAAGGACTCGAGGTCGTACCCCCACGTCGGCTGCGGAATGGCCTCGAACAGCTCGCGATAGCGGTCCTCGCTGGAGTGCAGATGCGATTCTGCGGCCCGCCGTTCTCGAAGCACCGCGGCGGGAATCAATGATGTGAGGCTCGCCACGGTCAGATAGACGTACACCTGCACGGCGACCCCGAGACCGGACGTACCCGCGGAGGCGAACGGACCCACGCCGAGGGCCGCATTCCACAGCGCCACGGCGGCGAGAATCAGCGACGCCGTCGCGGCTCCTGGGGGGCCGAAGCGCAACGCGGCCCAGATGAGCAGGGGAAAGATCGCGTATGGTCCGGGTTGCACCGGCCACGCGTGCTGTGGACCAAGCGCAATCACCGCCGTAAAAACGAGAAGGGCGATGAGCACGACGGCCTCGAGCACGACGGGCCATTTCATCGACTTCAGCCGCACGGCGACACCGGCCCACCCGAGCAGTACTGGCGCGACGATCAGCATGCCGAGTCCGTCTCCGACCCACCACACGATCCATGCCTGACCGAGCGGTCCCGCGACACCGTGGTTGTCCACCAACGCGCCGAGGACTGCGGTCACGGCGTTCGAGACAAGCACCGCGCCCCCCATGAACACCAATACCGCACGGAGACTCGAGAGCCGGACGTGCGGGCCCAAACGCCAGGTCACCAGCCAAGCCGCAAGGAGGCTCTCGGTGCTGTTGGCGACGGCGGCCGCGAGGGCGAACGCCGGGGTAGCTCCTGAGAGCAGGTCGGACGCAGTGCCGCCGACGAAAGCCCCGATGACCAGCGCCGCCCAATGCCGGCGCTCGCTCAGCAGGAGCAAGCCGAGGATGACGCCGCTGGGGGGCCAAAGCGTGACTATTCCCTGCGGAATCTCGAAGGCGTACCCCAATCGGGCACTGGCGAAGTATGCCAGCGCCGCGAGTCCGGCACGGAGCAGGTTCTCCATTCAAGTCAATGTATACTCTACCGGCCGGGCAGGGCCGGGGCGCGGGGTCGGGAAGCCGGGTACAGCGAGCTGTTTCGCCCGACGCCGGCGTGAGCGATCCGCGTTAGGGCTTCACCGGTCCAGCATGACGGGGCTGGTAACCGCCGACCTCGGATTGGAACGCTATCGCCAGCCGGTTCCATCCGTTGATCGTGATGATCGCCATCGTGAGATCGACCAGCTCGCATTCCGTGAAACGTTCGCGAGCACGCAGGTACAGATCGTCGGCCACTCCTCCATGGCCGATCTGCGTGACGGCGTCCGTCCACTCAAGCGCCGCTCGTTCGCGGGGGGTGTAGAACGGCGCGTCGCGCTGGGGCGAGCTCGAAGAGCATCGTGACTTTCGACGGTGGTAGGTCGAGGGCGCGGACAAGGGCATCCATGCCGGCGGCGAGCGAGCGCGCCTCGCGGACCGACAGTGCCTCGATCGCACGCAGGAGCGCCGAGGCCGGCGGTGCCGGCGCGTGCGTGAGCAGGCGTCGGCCCTTCGGTGTGAGCGAGATGACGGCGATGCGGCGGTCGTCCGCCGACTTGCGCTTGGCGGCGAGCCCCGCGCGCACGAGACGAGCGACCACGATGGAGACCGTGCTCTGCTGCGTCCGGGCTCGCACGGCGAGCTCGTTCACCGAAAGGGAGTCCGCCTCCGCCAGCTGCTGCAGGAGAAACAGCTGCGCGTTCGTGACGCCGGTGCTGCGCTCGACCGCGCGCGCCGAACGACTGAGTGCGGAAATGAGCGTCCGCAGCCGATCGAGCGCCTGCGCGCGAACGGCTGCGGACTGTCTCTGGCGGCGTGGCCGGGGCGTGCGGGGCTCGGCTGGCATATCGACGATCTACGGTCGGTCGATTCTTGGCGCGTCGAAATAACGCCAGGGCCGCAACAGTATGATGAACCAGCGGCCCAGCGCCGCATGTGACGAGGTGAGCCATCTCACGCCGAACCGCCGTCCGATCGCCGCGAACGGCCACACGATCAGGTAGAGCAGTCCGAGAATCACCAGCACGGGCGGCCAGAGCACGATGCCGACCGGTATGAGCAGGATGAGCAGCGGCGCGACGAACATGCACGGCCCGAAGAGAACGATCACGCGGCCGCTCCGATGGCGCCGACGATCGCGGCCATCGCCGCGATGCGGCGCATGCGGGGGCTGGCGGTGAAGTCGCCAAGGCGGTCGCAGGCGTGGGAGGACATGCCTTCAATATATATTGATGTCAACGGAATCGCACTACGGCGCGACGCGTCCTGATGCGGCGCGTGCGGACCGCCCGGTTACGCCGCCGGCGAAATGGAGAAGCGGCAGCTCGGTCGATCGGTGCGGTCGCATCGCTCCGTGACGGAGCCCCCGGTTAGCTCGCGGAGCAGCTGCTCGAGGATGGCGCACGTCGCGGGACATTCGACAACGGCGTCGGCCAGCACGCAGCCGTGCCCGCGGATCTCGTAGCCATCGCCCGTCTGCGCGAGCTCGGCGTCGGCGCCCATCTGGCCGCCGGGAAGAACGTGCAGCAGAAGCTGAAGAAGTAGCGGCGCGCCGATTCGACTGTGAGATCCGTCCGTCGGCGTCTATACTGAGCACACCATGTCAGAAACCCAGCTCGACGTCCGGGGAATGGGGAAACCGGACGCCTATCGAATCCTCAAGGAACAGCTCGACGCCGTGTGTGAGGGCGTAAACGACCCGATCGCCATCATGGCCACGATGGCGTGCGTCCTCCACCACGGATTCGGGCAGCTGTGGACGGGATTCTATCGAAGGATCGAACCCACGCGGTTGCTCGTCGGGCCGTATCAGGGAACGCTGGGCTGCCTGGAAATCGAATTGGGCCGCGGCGTGTGCGGCACCGCGGCGCTGACGCGGCAAACGGTGATCGTCCCGGACGTCCGATTGTTCGCCGGTCACATCTCGTGCGATGCGCGTTCGCTTTCGGAAATCGTGGTGCCGGTGTTCGATCACCGCGGCGAGGTAATGGCCGTTCTCGACATCGACTCGGCGGACGCGGGAACCTTCGACGACGAAGACAAGCGGCAGCTCGAGTCGTGGGTCACGCGGTTTGCCCAGCACGGATAGGTCGCGAAAAGTTGAACTATCGCCTGGGTGTGAATCATCATCGGTCATCAACGGAGATAATTATGCGAGTCAGAGCTTTCTCGATTGCACGCTCCACGCCAACATGACGGGAACCGTCGTGGTCCAGTAGCCGATCCGGTCCGTTGAACTGTGCCCGAGCCAGGGCCTCGTCGACGTCAACCCGGCAATCGCGCCGATGTTGTTGAACGTCGCCGGCTCCTTTGACGAAAACACCACGGCGTCGCACTACCTGGTCGCCTTCCTCTTGCCATCCAAGAGAAGTCGCCGTACTGTAGGCCAGGTTCCAGCGGAGCGAACGTGGCCAACATTTCGACCGACGTCATCCAGGGCACCCTGGACATGCTCATCCTCAAGACGTTGAGCCTGGAGCCGATGCATGGCTTCGGGGTTTCGCGCCGCATCGAGGAGCACACGCGCGGTGTCTTTCGGGTCAATCCCGGATCGCTGCTCCTGGCGTTTCAGCGGCTCGAGCGCGACAGCATGCTCGATGCCGAGTGGCGACTGTCGGACAACAATCGCCGCGCCAAGTTCTACCGCCTCACCCGGAAGGGTCGCCGGCAGCTCGAACGCGAGACGACCACGTGGGCGCTGCGGGTAGGCGCGATCGCCAGGCTCCTCGAAACCTGAGAACGGCGACCCCATGTTCATCTGGCGAAACTTCATCGTCGGGGTTCGCACGCTGCTGCGAAGGAGCGATGCCGAGCGAGACCTCGATGCCGAACTGCGGCATTACTACAGCTCCGCCATCGACGCGCACGTTCGCCAGGGTTTGAGTCCTGCCGAGGCGGCCCGTCGGGTCCGCGCTGACATGGGCTCGATGGAGGCGGCCAAGGAGGTCGTGCGGACCGGTCACTGGGAAGCCCTGGTCGAGAGTGTCGCGCGCGATTTCGGCTACGCGTTTCGAACGTTGGGTCGCGCGCCCGTCTTCACTGTTGTCGCGATACTCACACTCGGACTCGGCATCGGGAGCAGTACCGCTGTGTTCAGCGTGGCGGACGCAGTACTTCTGCGGGGACTTCCGTACCGCGATTCAGGCCGCCTCATGACCGTCTATGAGGCCGACGACAACGGCCACTTTCGCACGCCGTCGTTCCCGACCTATGAGGATTGGCGGGCACAGGTCGCACCGGACACGAGCGCCATCGACGGGCTCGCGTTCGTACGCGGGAACGGGTTCTCCCTCCCCGGGCCCGACGGCCCCGACCAGTACATCGCTGCGTACGTGACGCCGGGATTCTTCGCCCTGATGGGAAATCACGCGATGCTCGGGCGAACGTTTCTCCCCGATGAGGAGAGGGCCGGCGCCTCCGCGGTTGCGGTCATCTCGTACGATTTCTTCCTGAAGCGCTACGGGGCCGACGCCGTAGCGCTCGGCTCGGTGCTGGACGTCGACAGCGTTCCCACCACGATCATCGGTGTCATGCCGCGAGGGTTTGCGTTCCCGAATTTCGCGGGCTCCTCCTGGCTGCCGCCGGCGCTCTGGCAGCCGGTCAGCGTCTTCCGCGGGCGGCAGAAGGCGCTCCAACTGCGTGGCCTCCACGCAGACAGCCGAACGATCGTCAGGCTGGGGACCGGCGCCGATTCCACGCGCGGCGTCGCCGCCCTGCGGGCAATCGAGCGTCGTCTCGCCCAGCTGTATCCGGAGCAAGCGCACTGGAATACGGTCGTGCTCCGGCCGATCGGCGAGGAGCTGTTCGGCACCGTGCAGCCGGCGCTCGTGTTGCTCACGGTTGCGATCCTGTTCGTGCTGCTCCTCTCGTGCGCGAACGTGACCAACATTCTCCTCGCGCGCGGCAGTGCCCGCGCTCGCGAGCTGGCGGTGCGGACGGCGCTCGGCGCCGGTCGGTGGCGCATCACGCGACAGTTGTTGACGGAGACGTTCGTGCTCACGGCCGCAGCCGGCGTGTTGGGCCTGCTCCTCGCGTTTGCACTCGTGGGCGCCGTGAGACACTCCGCGGACGGTCGCCTCCCGTTCGCGACGCACTTGACCATCGACCGCGCGGCCGCACTGTTCGCCGCGGTCGCCACGCTGGGCACCGCGCTCGTGGTCGGCATCTTGCCGGCGCTCCGCGCGAGTGGCGGAGACGTGGTCGGGCGGCTGCGCGGCGGAGCCACGGCGGCCATCGGCGGAGTGGGCGAGCGTCGACTGCGAGGCACTCTCGTCGCCGTACAGTTTGCGTTCGCGTTGACACTTCTCATCGGCGCCGGACTCCTTCTCCAGAGCTTTCGCCGCCTCGCGACGGTTCCGCTCGGGTACGATGCCGAGAACCTCATTTCGTTTGCCCTCGCACCTCCGTCGCCGAAGTACGACCAGCCCGCCCAGGCCGCTGCGCTCTATCGCGAAATTCTGGAGGGGACAGGGTCGCTGCCCACGGTGACATCCAGCGCCGCCGCCGGCGGCGCGCTGCTGCCGACGAACGTGGAGACGGAAGGCTGGCCGGCGGACCGTCCGCCTCCGCAGGCGCTCTATCACCCCGTGTCGGCCGCTTATCTGAAGACGCTGCGCGTGCCGTTGATCGAGGGCCGCTGGTTTTCCGACGACGACATGCGCTCGCCGGTGGGATTCGTCATCAACGAGCGGCTCGCGAAGACGCTCGTGTCGGGCGGGAGCGTGATCGGCCGGCGCATCACCGTGCATCGGTCATCGCAGGCGCGGGCAGACTTCGGCCAACCCATCACCATGCCGGTGATCGGTATCGTAGCCGACATCCATGAATACGATCGGGCGAACGAGCCCGAACCCGAAGTCTTCCTGCCGTACACACTCGAAGTGTGGCCGTGGATGAATTTCGTCGTCCGCGCGCCGAATGCGGCCCGGGTCATTCCCGCCGTCGTGCGGGCGGTGCACGACACAGATCCCGCGGTCCGGTTTCGCGATAAGCCGTCGGTCGAAGAGCGCACGTTCGCGGGGTTGATTGCTCCGCCGTTCCTGACGTCGATCATCAGCGGGTTCGCGGCGTGTGCGCTGCTGCTCGCCGCGGTGGGACTGTATGGGATCGTCGCGTACGGCGTCGCGCAGCGCTCGCGAGAGGTGGGAATCCGCATCGCGCTGGGGGCGTCGGAGCGAAGCGTGGTGGCGCTGGTCGTGCGGGAAGGGCTGGCATTCGTGCTGCTCGGTGCGGTGGTGGGGTTGGCCGGCGCTATGGCGTCGTCGCGCCTCATCACCTCGCTGCTGTTCGAGACGAGAACCACGGATGTGCAGACGCTCGTCGCCGTTCCCATCCTCCTCGTGGTGGTCGCAGTCGTGTCGAGCTATCTGCCGGCGAGACGGGCTGCGAAAACGGACCCGGTGCTTGCGATGCGGGCGGATTGAGGCACGTCGAGGGGCCGGAGTTCCCAGTGCTTTCTCTGGGGCACGCTCGTACTTTCCTCCCTGTCGACCCGTGATCCCCGCTGGAGGAAAAGCAATGCCGTTCAGTGCCGCGCTCCGCCGTGCCGCGCCGGCTATCACGCTCCTCGCGCTCGTGGCTTCCATGCCGCCCACCGCTGCCGCGCAACGCGGCCGCGGCGCCGACACCGCCGCCATCGCGGCCGTGAAGGCCAGCTACCGCAAGCTCGAAGTGCGCATTCCCATGCGCGATGGCGTGAAGCTCTTCACTGCGCTCTACATCCCGCGCGACACGACGCGAAACCATCCGTTCCTCATGAGCCGCACGCCGTACGGCATCGGCGCGCCCAACCCCGACGAGTATCGCGCTCCCCTCGGGCTCGGGCAGGAGTACATGGACGCGGGGATGATCTTCGTCTATCAGGACGCGCGCGGGCGGTTCTACTCCGAGGGCGACTTTACGGAGATGACGCCGCACAAGAACTCGAAGAAAAGCAGCAAGGACGTGGACGAGTCCACCGATTCGTACGACACCATCGACTGGCTCGTGAAGAACGTGCCGCACAACAACGGGCGCGTCGGCATCTACGGCACGTCGTACCCGGGGTTCTACACGACGGCGAGTTGCATCGACCCGCACCCCGCGCTCAAGGCCTGCGCGCCGGGATCGCCGATGACCGACATCGCGATGGGCGACGACGAATATCACAACGGTGCTTTCTACTTAGGTGCGAACTTCTCGTTCTATCAGGGGTTCGGCCGTACGCCGCGCAATCCCGCACTCGGCCCCGATCCGCGATACGACCGGCCGGCCGCCGGCAGCGACGCGTACAAGTTCTTTCTCGACATGGGTCCGATCGGGCCGGGCACGCGCAAGTACATGCCGCCCGAGAACGCGCCGCTCTGGAATCTCGTTCTCGCGCACCCGAACTACGACGCGTTCTGGCAGGCGAGAAACATCCGCCCGCACCTGACGAGGGTGGCGCCGGCGATGCTCGAGATCGGAGGGTTCTACGACGCCGAGGACCTGTTCGGTCCGTTCGGAACGTACCGCGCGATTGAGAAACTCTCAGGCGGGGCGGGGAATCACCTCGCGATCGGTCCGTGGTCGCACGGCGGCTGGGCGCGCGGCGACGGCGACGCGCTATTCACGCTGCACTGGCAATCGAAGACAGGGCCGTGGTTCCGCGACTCGATCGAGTTTCCGTTCTTCATGCAACATCTCGCCGGCGGGCCGAACCCGAAACTTCCGAAGGTGCTGATCTTCCGCACGGGCGCCGACCAGTGGGACCGCTACGACACGTTCCCGCCGAAGTCGGCGGTGAAGAAGTCGCTCTATCTGCAACCCGGCGGCAAGCTCGCGTTCGAGCCGCCCGCGACCCGGGGCTCGGCTCCAGGGGCGCAGTATGATGAGTACATCAGCGATCCCGCGAACCCGGTGCCGGTGGTTGGCCGGCCCGACGCGAACGGAATGCCGCGCGACTACATGGTGGGCGACCAGCGGTTCGCGTCGCAGCGCGCGGATGTGCTCACCTACATGTCCGACGTGTTGGCGGATGACGTCACCCTCGCCGGCCCGGTGTCACCCATGCTCCACGTGTCGACGAGCGGAACAGACGGCGACTTCGACGTGAAACTCATCGATGTATGGCCGGACGACGCGCCGAACTGGCCGGGCGACACGAGCGGGTTCAGGGTCGCGGGCTACCAGCAGATGGTTCGCGGAGAACCGTTCCGGGGGAAGTTCCGCCGGAGTTTCGCGAAGCCCGTGCCGTTCGTTCCGGGTCGGCCCGACTCGCTGCGCTTCGACATGCCGGACGTCAACCACACGTTCAGGAAGGGGCACCGGATCATGGTGCAGGTCCAGAGCTCCTGGTTTCCGCTCACGGACCGGAATCCACAGACGTTCGTGCCGAACATCTTCGAGGCCGGCGCGGCCGACTTCGTAAAGGCGACGATGCGGGTGTATCACGCGCCAGCGCGAGCATCGCGAATCGAGGTGATGGTACTGAAGTGAGGGAAGAGTCGCCGGATTTCACTAATTGAAACCGAGGAGAAATCGGAGCCCGGGCCCGGCGGCACTCACTTCGTGGCGAAGGCCTTCTTCCTCTCTTTCGTCTCGCGTTCCAACCGCCCGCACATCAGGTCGCACACCTTGAGGACGTCACGGTCGGCCAAGGAGTAGTGGGTGTACAATCCTTCCTTCCGCCGCGCCACGAGTCCGCACGACATCAACTGCTGGAGGTGTTTCGAGAGGTTGGCCTGGCCGATCCCCGTCTCCTCGACGAGTTCGGAAACCGTGTGCTCACTGAGGCGCAGGACGTGCAGGATCTGCAGTCGGTTCGGTTCGGAGAACGCCTTGAAGCGCTCGGCGACGAGTGCGAACAGCTCCGGCGTCATGCGGGCAAACGACATCTTCCGGTCTCCTCGGCGCACAGGATCGACTGCATCACAAGATAGTAATGCAGTTGAATCGCGGCGACGGGGGCTTACCGCGCCCTCGTGCATCCGAACAGGCCGAACCGGCCGAGTACCCTCTCGAGCGGACAGAACCCGGTGAAGCTCGACTGCAGCAGGTTGATGCCGACGAACCCGGTAAACAGGTACCACCACGGCGACACGAACCAGCCGAGTGCGACCGAGAGAATGACGAACGCGCCGGCAAAGCGGCGGATGACCAGGTCGTTGCACATGCGCGTGATCCTCAGATGAAGGAATCGGTGGGAAGGACGACGACGTGGAGCCGGTCCGATGGCGCCAGCGAGGCACGGGCGGCGACCAGCGCCGACTTGAGCGACTCCACCTGCTCGCTCGGCACCACGCTCATGAACACCGTGCTCGCGCCGGGCCACGCGCGCGTGCCTTCCCGTCGCCCGGTCTGCCCGGCGCCGCGCGCCGGCCCGATCTCGGTGTAACCGCCGGCCTCATGTTCGTCGAGCAGGCGTTCGACAACGCGCACATCGGGGCCGCTGTATACAATGAGCAGAGTCTTCACGTTGCGGGTTCCTCCTCGTCGCGCCGCTTGAGCTCCCAGTAGAGCAGCGGCACGACGATCATGGTGAGGCCGGTGGCGACGACGGCGCCGCTCATGAGCGCCACCGCGAGGCCCTGGAAAATCGGGTCGAGCACCATCACGAGACCGCCGACCACCACGGCGGCGGCGGTGAGTGCGATCGGGCGGAAGCGGACTGCCCCCGCCTCGAGCACCGCCTCCCGCAGCGAGCGCCCCCGGGCTTCGGCGAGCTGAATGAAGTCCACGAGCAGGATCGAGTTGCGGACGATGATGCCCGCGAGGGCGATCATCCCTATCATCGACGTCGCCGTGAAAAAGGCGCCCGTGATAGCGTGCCCCGGCAGGATGCCGATGAGCGTGAGCGGAATGGGGGCCATGATCACGAGGGGAATCGTGAAGCTCTGGAACCATCCCACAACGAGCACGTAGATGAGTAGCAGCACGATCGCGAAGGCAACGCCGAGGTCGCGGAACACTTCGATCGTCACCTGCCACTCCCCGTCCCACTTGATGGCCGTCTCGTCGAGGCGGTCGGGCTGTACGGCGTTGTAGCGGGCGATCGACGCTCCGCGCACGCGGATCGCGTCGAGCTTGCGGTTCATCGCCAGTATGGCGTACACGGGCGATTCGATCGTGCCAGCCACATCGCCGGTCACGAGGATCATCGGGCGCTGATTCCGGCGCATGCGCACGTCTGCGCGCACCGTCGTCTCCAGCCGGACGAACCGGGCCAGGGGCTGCGGGCCGCTCGCGGTGGCGACCGGGACCATCAGCAGGGCTTCGCGCGACGAGCGCTGGTCGAGCGCGAAGCGAGGCCTGATGGTCACGGCATTCCTCGCGGTCGGTGATGCCACGAGACCGGCGCTCGTTCCCGAGAGTGCCATCGCGAGCGTCTGCGCGATCTGTTCGACGCTCGCCCCCGCTGTCGCGGCGCGCACGCGGTCCACCCGGTACACCTCGGTGGCCTGCGGCGCGACGACGGACCAGTCGACATCCACCACACCGGGTGTGCTCTCGAACACCTGTTTCACCGCGCGCGCCGCCTCGAGGCGCGCGCTGTCATCGGCGGCGTATACCTCGGCAACGAGGGTCGAAAGCACCGGCGGGCCGGGCGGGATTTCCGCGACCTTGGCCGATGCGCCGTAACGGCGGGCGATGGAGTCGATCGCAGGCCGCACCGCGACGGCGATCTCGTGGCTCTGGCGCCGGCGGTCGGCCTTGGGTTTCAGGTTCACCTGCACGTCGGCGACGTTCGCGCCCGCGCGCATGAAGTAGTGCCGCACCAGTCCATTGAAGTTGAACGGCGCCGACGTGCCGGCGTACGTCTCGGTGCTTACCACTTCCGGCACATCGCGGACGCGCGCCGCGACCTCCCGTGCGAGGGCGTTGCTCGCCTCGAGTGTCGCGCCGGCAGGCAGGTCGAGGATCACCTGAAATTCGCTCTTGTTGTCGAACGGCA
>PMYN01000023.1 GCA_003171215.1 Gemmatimonadota bacterium
ACGTCCAGCTTGGGAAGCTGGCATTCTACCAACTGAATTACGCCCGCGACTCACCAAAGTTACCCGTCGGCCCTGCTTCAGGACAAGACGCTGGGCTATCTGCGCGCCACGAACTTCGGTGGATCCATCATCATCCACGTGTTCGGGTCGAGCAGGACATCCTTGGGCGCCCTGTCCGCTGCGATCTCGAATCGCTGCTTCGCCTGGTTCAACTCGATCTTCTCCATCCGGACCGCCGGCGGACCTTGCGCGCCTCCACGACCCGCGCCTCCCGCGCGGCCCGCACCGCCGGCTGGAGTGGGAGGAGCAGGCTGAGCGGCCGCGGACGTATCCGCCACGATCGCGATCTCGAGCGGTAGGCGGAACGGCTTGCCATTCTGTGTCTGTGCAAGCTCGATGACGATCTTCTTCGCGGCGGCATCGTACGACCAGCCGCCCGCGAGCGCGGGCGTCGTGGTTCCGTGCAGCCACTGGTCGAAGAACCATTTCAGATCCTGGCCGGAAGTCTCCTCGAACGCGCGGCGCAGGTCGTCGCTCGACGCGTTGCCGTTCTGGTGTCTCCGATAGTACTCGCGGATCGCCGTCCAGAAGTTCTCCGTCCCGACCTGGCCACGCAGCATCTGGAGCACGGAGCCGCCCTTCTGGTACACGAGCTGCGGGATCACGCCGGCGAGGTCGTCGATGTTCTCGTGCACGAGGGGCATGTGGCTCTGCTCCTCGGCGGCGCGCGCCCGCTGGAACATCGCCTTCACGCCGACGATGAACTCGTCGTGCCCGACATAATGCTCGTCGTAGAGCAGCGTGAAGTACGTGGCGAACCCCTCGCTCAGCCACGCGTCGTCCCAGTCGCTCTCGGTGACGGCATCGCCGAACCATTGATGGGCGATCTCGTGCGCGATCACGCCGCCCGCGCCTGCGCCGCCGATCGCCGCGGCCGCCGCGCCTCCCCGCCTTCCCGCGCGCCCGCCCGCTCCCGCTGCGCGGCCGCCGGCGCCGCCGGCGCGCGCTGCGGCAGGCGCGGGCGCGAGGTTCCACGTGCCGCCGTCGCCGTAGAACACCTCGCTCGCGTGCTCCGTGGCTCCGCGGTCGAATGGCGCGGACACGCTGGCCATCTTCTCGTAGCTGTACGGCCCGATGTTCTCGCTGTAGAACTCGATCGATCGCCGCGCGGTCGGCTCGAAGCGCGCGATGCCCGCGTCGAGGTCCTGGTGCGAGACCCACGTCTGCAGCTCGACGCCCTTCACCATCCCGCCGTGGTGCACGGCGAACTCCTCCACGCCGAGCGCGTTGAGCCACGAGGCGATCGGCACGGACTGCTTCCAGTGCGTGAGCTTGCGGCCGTCGCCGAGCACGGTCTCCTCCTGCAGCAACCCGTTCGCGACGACCGAATACTTCTGCGGCGCGGTGATCACGAACTCGCTCGTCGCTTTCGCGGAGGGATGGTCGATCATCGGGAGCCATTCGCGCGCCTTGTCCGGCCAGTTCCACGAGAAGAAGCAGCGCTCGCCGTACTTGTTCACTCCTGTGCGCAGGCCGTTTGCCGGAACGCCGTGATAGCGGACGGTGAAGCGGCGCCATTCGCCCGAGTGCGAGGGCGCGCCGAGCCTGATGGTGAGCCGGTTCTTCTCGTGCGTGTAACCGGCCGCCTTGCCGTCGCTCGTCACGCCCACGACGGTCATCCCCTTCCCGTTCGCCGCGGAGGCGAGATCGAGGAAGAACGAGGTGAGCCCGTCCTTCATGAAGTGGATCGTCACCGTCGCCTCGCCCGCGATCTCGTCGGTCGAGTCGCTCAATGTGAGGGCGAAGACGTAGTGCTGCACCTTCACGCCGGGCTGGCGCGGATACGTGTCCCTCGCGCCGAGCGGGGCGACGGCCGCGGCGAGTCCGATCACGATCGAAAACAACTTGCGCATGGCGTTCTCCCGGATCATCGCTTCACGAACTTCGCTTCCATCAGCATCCACACGTTCGGATCGAGTGCCACATCGCGCGGGGCGCGGTCCGCCGGAATTTCAAAGCGCTGGGTCGTCCGGGTCATTTCAATCTTTTCGATCTGCACGGGGGCGCCCGCGCTGTCCGCGGTCACGCCGATCTCCATCGGCATGCGGTACGGCTGTCCGGGCTGTGTCTGTGCGAGATCGACGATGATCTTCTTCGCGTTCGCATCGTAGCTCCACCCGCCGTCGATCACCGGCGCGTCCACGCGTGTGAGCCACTGGTCGAAGAACCACTTCAGATCCTGGCCCGAGGTCTCCTCCATCGCGTGGCGCAGATCGTCGGTCGTCGCGCTGCCGTCGCGATAGCGCTTGTAGTAGGTCTGGATTCCCTTCCAGAAGTTGTCCGTGCCGACCTGGCCGCGGAGCACGTGGAGGATCCAGCCGCCCTTCGCGTACTGCACCTGCGTGAGATCGGGGCCGGTTCCCTTCGCATTCTGGTGCGCCACCGCCGTCTTCTGCTGGCGTTCCGCGCGGAACGCCCCGATGCGTCCGCGCTTCAACGCATCCACGAACGCTTCCCGGCCGCTGAAATGCTCGGTGAACAGATTCGCGAAGTACGTCGCGAAGCCTTCGCTGAGCCAGACGTCGTCCCACTCGTCCTCGGTCACCGCGTCACCGAACCACTGATGCGCGATTTCGTGCGCGACGACGCCCGAACTCTGGCGGTCGACGGTGTTCTCGCCGTAGAAGATCGCGCTCGCATGCTCCATTCCGCCGCCGCCCCCGCCGATCGCGACGTTCGCGAGCTTCTCGTAGCTGTACGGCCCCACGTTCTCACTGAAGAACTCGAGCGCCTGGCGACCCGGTTCGTCGAAGGCGGCGAATTTGCCGGCATCCTGATGCGCGACCCACGATGTCAGCTCGACGCCCTTCACCATTCCGGCGTGGTGCACGGCGAACTGTTCGACCGCGATGTTGTACAGCCATACCGCCGTCGGAACCGACTGCTTCCAGTGCGTCATCTTGCGGCCGTCGCCGAGCAGCGTCTCCTCCTGCAGGAGGCCATTCGACACGACCAGATACTTCTCCGGTGCAGTGACGATGAACTCGGCGGTCGCCTTGTCCGATGGATGGTCGATGGTCGGGAGCCAGAGATGGGCCTTGTCCGGCCAGTTCCTCGAGGAGAAGAACCGCTCCTGGTAACGGTTCTTGCCGATCGCGAGCCCGCCCGACGCGACGCCGTGATAGCGGATCGTGAATCTCCGCAGCTCGCCTGCCGTCGTCGGACGGCCGAGCGTGATGTTCAGGCGATCGCCGGCATGTGCATAGCGCAGGGCGCTGTTGTCCGATTCGACCGCGGTGACGGTCATCCCCTTGCCGTTCGATGCGGTCGCGAGATCGAGGAAGAAGGCGCCGAGGCCATCTCGCGTGAAGCGGATGGTGACGTTCGTCTCGCCGGCGATTTCGTCGGTCGAGTCGTTGAGCGCCACCGCGAAGCTGTAATGCTGGACATCGACGCCGGCCTGTCTCTCATAGTGCTTCTGCTGCGCGGAGAGCGACGCGCCGAGCAGCGTGACGGCCAGGGCACTCTGCAACAGCCTGCGCATCATGCCTTCTCCTCCCTGCACCGGGTTTGAGGCCGAGGCTGAGCTGCCTCGACTCACGCGAACCTACCGCGCCCGCGGCGCGCGCGCCAAGCCGGCGGTGCTTGACGCGGCGCGCGCGGCAATGCACTGTATCGGCGTACCGATACACCACCCGAGGCCAACGTGAGCACGATCAGAGAACGCGGCAGGGAGTTGGTGCTGGCGGCGCGCGATTTCGGTCGCGCCCTTCCGGTCGCCGTGCGATCGATGCGGCGGAATCCCGGCTTCTTCCTGATCGCCGTGAGTTCGCTCGCCATCGCGCTCGGTCTCTCCACGACCGTGCTCGCGCACATCGATTCGCTCACGCATCCGTACGTGCCCGTGCGCGACGTGGATCGCCTCTATAGCGTCTGGATTCCCGGTGAGGGCGCGGTCTCGCAGCCGACCGGGGATGAGATCGCGCAGCTCGTTTCAGCGGTGCCGTCGTTCGAGGGCGTCGCGATGGGCGCCGAGTTGAGCGGAACGCTCTCGGTGGCCGACAAGGGCGGCATGGGCGGAGGCGTGGCCGCGCAGCCCGATTACTTCAAGGTCCTCGGCGTCACTCCCCGGCTCGGGCGATTGTTCAGTCCCGCCGAGACCGATGAGTCGGGGGTCGCAGTCGTGAGCGATGCCACCTGGAGACTGTTCTTCAACAATAGAAGTGAGATCGGCGACGCCGTCATCACGTTCGAGGAACGGCCGTACGCCGTGGTCGGCGTGCTCCCCGAAGGTCTCGATCAGATCGTGGGCGCGAACTTCTGGATTCCGCGCCCTCGTCACATGCCGCGATACACGTGGTTCATCGCGCGCCTCAAGCCCAGCGCCACCGAGGCGCAGGCGAAATCCGACCTCCATGTGATGACCAACCGGCTCATCTCGGAGTACGGGACGAAACGCCAGCCGTTCGTTGCGCGCTTTCGTTCGAAGAAACCCGACCCGCTCCGCCTTCGGGAGTATCACGGCGCGATGATCGGTGCGGCGGTGTGCATCCTGCTGATCGCCTGCGCGAACGTCGCCGCGCTGATGCTGGCGCGCGGCGTGGTGAAGCGCCGCGATCAAGCGCTGCGGCTTTCGCTCGGAGCCACGCGAGTGAATCTGCTCACGACCGTTGCCGCGGAAGTCTCCGTACTCGCGATCGCCGGCGGCGTCGCGGGCATCCTGATCGCGAACTGGACCATGCATCTGCTCGCGGGAGCCGTACCGATAGAATCGGGATGGATCGAGGGCAGCGGCATCGAGCCGCACTGGAACTGGCGCGTGTTCGCCGAATCGTTCGCCGCGATGATCACCGCCGTCGCGATCGCGGCCAGCCTGCCCGCGTGGTACTCGAGCCGCATCGCGCCCAATGAACCGCTGAAGGAAAGTTCCGGCACGACGACCGGGCGCGCGGGTTCGCGATTCAAGGTTCTCGTGGTGGCCGAGATCGCGCTCTCGATGGTGCTGCTGATCGGATCGAGTTTGATCGCGAAGGCAACACGGAATGTCTCGCAGTTCGATTTCGGATACGATGCCAGGCCACTGCTCGTGGGCTTCGCGAACGTGAGCATCAAGGCCGACAGCCTCGCAGCGAGCGTGGCCGCGAACAACGCGGCGGACAGACGTCCGTGGGTGACAGCCACGCAGTTCAACACCGCGGTCGAACGGGTGAGGGCAATCAAGGGCGTGGTCTCCGCCGCAGCGGTCACGTACGGAATACCGGAAAAGAATCTGGTGATTTCCGATCAAGTGGCGAGCCGCCATGCGAGCCCGCTGAACCTCCGGCGCTACATGAACGTGGGCGACGATTTCATGAAGACACTCGGCGTACGGATTGTGGAGGGACGAGATTTCGTCGCCGGCGATCGCCCGGGACGCGGCGCCGTGATTCTCGACCAACTCGCCGCCAAGCAGCTGTTCCCCGGAGGCGGTGCCGTCGGACAGCTCGTGAAGCTCGGCGACGCGATGTCGATGCAACCGTGGGTACCGGTGGTCGGCATTGCGCACACGGCGCGGCTCACCTTTCCTGTTGAGGCGGAGCTCGAGCCCGAGCCGGCCGTCTACGTGTCGCTTCCGGTCGGCTCGAGCTTCAGCTCGAGTATCGTGATTCGTCCGAGCGGCGGAGCGGTTGGCACCGCGCTCGCGGTGCAGCGCGTGCTCAAGGATCAGTTCCCGCCCAAGACCTACGTGTGGACGAATCGCTGGCTCGAGAACTACGACGAGATGCTCGGCGCGCGCGAGTTCACGTCGAAGATATTCGTCGGGCTCGGCCTGGCCTCGCTCTTGCTCGCGGCGGCCGGACTGTTCAGCGTGCTCTCGTATTCCGTCGGCCAGCGCATGCGCGAGTTCGCGGTACGCGTCGCGCTCGGCGCGGATCGCAAGGACGTCATGCGCCTCGTGATGCGCGACGGCGTGGTGATGGCGCTCGGCGGCACCGCCATCGGCGCGATGTTCGGGATGTGGGCGGGATTCTTGCTCAACAGTTTCCTGTGGGGCGTGTACCCACTCGACGCGCAGGCGCTGGTGGTTGCCGAGGCGATTCTGTTCGCGGTGACGATGGGAAGTTGTATCGCGCCGGCGCTGCGCGCGACGCGCGCGGATCCGCTCGAGATTCTGCGGGCGACATAGATGAACTCGCGGCTCACGCGTGCTTGGGCGGTCGCAAGGCGGGAATTCCTCGCAATGCCCACGACGGCGCGAAGCGCATCGCGCTCGCTGCGCCGCGCTCCCGGCTTCGTAGCGATCGCGACGCTCTCGCTGGGCGCCGCGCTTGGCCTCTCGACGTCGGTGTTCGCGCTCATCGACTCGATGCGGCATCCCCAGTCGCCGTTCGCCAAGGTGGATCAGCTTTACGGAATCCTGCTCTCCGTGGGCACGACGAATCCGAGCCGCCGCGACGTAGAGGAGGCGCTCGCCGGCCTGCGCGGCGTGACCGCTCGCTCGAGCTGGCGATACGAATACGGACCGATCGAGTTCAACGACGGCGGCGAACGGCGCGGCGTCGCCTACACGCGCCCGGGATTCTTCGAAGTGCTCGGCGCGCGTCCGCGACTCGGTCGGCTCTGGAACGCCGACGACGTGGCGCACGGCGACGTCGCGGTCGTGACGGATGGGCTGTGGCGCCGGCGGTTCAACAATCGCGCGCGAGTCGATGGCGCGACGCTCGCGGTCGGCGACCATCAGTACAAGATCATCGGCGTGATGCCCGCGAGGACGGAATTCCAGCATGGCTTCGGCCAGGACATCTGGATCCCCGATCCCGCGCCGGATACCACCGGAGCGGGAATGCCCGTCATCAGGATCGCGGGCGGCGCGGCCGACACGGTGCTCGTGCAAAAGCAGTTGAACGAACTGTGCCGGCGATGGACGAAGCAGTATCTCACGCCGCTGCAGCGTCCGTATGCGTCGCGCCTGTTCTCACTGAGCCCTGATCCGCTCGCGCTTCAGGACTACCATCGCGCGATGATCGGCGCGGCGATCTGCGTGCTGTTGATCGCGTGCGCGAACGTCGCGGCGCTGATGCTCGCCCGCGGCATGGTGCGCACGCGCGACTACGCGCTGCGTCTCGCGCTCGGGGCGGGCCGCGCCGAAATCGCGCGGGAAGTGATCGTCGAGGTCGCCGTGCTCGCGCTCGTCGGCTGCATCGCCGGGGCGCTCATCGCCTCATGGGCCGTGGGGCTCATCACGCGCGCTACGCCCGAGGCCCTGCATTGGCAGGGGTTCGTGCAGCCGCAGTGGAGCGTGCGCGTCTTTGCGACCAGCGCGCTCGCCGTGCTCGTGTCCATCGCGATCGCCGGTGGATTCCCGGCATGGCACGCGAGCCGCACGGATCCGATGGGACCACTCAAGGAGAGCGGCGGCGGCACCACCGGCAAGGCGGGAACGCGATTCCGCTGGCTCGTGATGGCGGAACTGGCCCTCTCGATGACGCTCGTGATGGGAGCGAGCCTGATGGTGAAGTCGGCCACGCGCATGGCCGCATACGATTTCGGCTATGACGCGCGCATCCTGATCTCGGCCGATGCCTCTTTCCCGCAGCGCTTCTTCTACAACGGAAACAGGCGCGAGTTCTACAAGGACACCTTGGCAGACAGCAGCAAGGCCCGCTTGAACACCGACCTCCTCGCGCGCCTCAGGGCAATTCCCGGCGTCCGGAGCATCGCGAAGTTCACCGGCTGTTCGCTGAAGAACGGCGTCGTGACGTCGGATCGCACGATCGAGGGCGGAGCCGCGGGCTACGTCCCGAACCACTGCCACGTCACGAGCGCCGGTCTTTTCTCGACGCTGGGAATCCCCATGGCGGATGGCCGAGATTTCATCGAGGGCGACGACGCGACCGGTGCGATCATCCTGAGCGAGCGAACGGCGCGGCAGCTGTATCCTCACGAGCGCGCCGTGGGCCGCACCATGAAACTCGGCGACCTCGCGTCGGACAAGCCGTGGCTTCCGATCATCGGCGTCGTGCGCGATCGCGAACTGTATTTCAATTCGTTCCCCGAAGCCGGGCCTGATACGTCGTCACAACTCTACGCGATGCTGGCCAGCAGCAAGGCCGACCTCGGCAGCGTCATCATTCATCCGGAGCCGGGCGCGCGAGGCGTCGAACTCGCCGTGTGGAAGACGCTGCGCGTGATGCTGCCGCCGCACAGCATCTGGCACGTGGCGCCGTGGGTGCAGAGTTACCAGGAGGGCGTCGTCGCCGAAGAGTTCGTTTCACTCCTGTTCGTGCTGCTGGGAGTAGCGTCGCTCGTGCTGGGCGCCGCGGGCTTGTTCAGCGTGATCTCATACATCGCCGGCCAGCGGAACCGGGAGTTCGCGGTGCGCATCGCCCTTGGCGCGACCAGGCAGAACGTGCTCACCCTCGTGATGAAGGAAGCGCTCGTCATGGCGCTCGGCGGCACGGCGGTCGGCGCCGGGCTCGGGATGTGGGCGGGGTTCCTGCTCTGGAACAAGATGTGGGGAGTGTATCCGGTGGATGCACAGGCGCTGATCGCCGGTGAGACGACGCTGCTGCTCGTCACCATGCTGGCGTGCCTCGCCCCGGCCCTTCGGGCCACGAAGGCCAATCCGGTCGACGTCCTCCGCGCAGCCTAGAGGCCATCTCGCAAACCCGGCGCTATTGAGTGGAAGAGTGGGGAGAGGCGAAATGAATGCGGGATGCGGAATTTCGACCCGATGCGGGATACGCGGCTGGAGGGCGGGAATCGGGAAAGGGCTGATGCGGAATGCGAGAGGGATGCCGAATACGGATGCCGCCCGGGTCGTGCCCGCATCGCGGGTCCCTTCCGCATCTTGCATCCTGCCTTTCCCGATTCCCGCCCTCCAACCCCGCATCCTGCATCGGAGCAAACTTCCGCATCCCGCATCCATCTCGCCCCTCTGCACTCCCTCACCACACCCTTCAGCATTGGTTTGTGAGACGTGCTCTAAACCACAAACATCGCGATCCCCGCCGCGAACATCGCCACCGTCGTCGCGCCGACCACCACGCGCCCCAGCAACGAGCTCGGCTGGCCGTTCATCAGCTTGCGATCCGTCGCGGCGTGCAGGATGCCGATCAACAGGAACGGCGCCAGCAGACCATTGATCACGGCGGTCCAGTAGAGCGCCTTCACCGCGCCGATTCCCGCGAAATCCATCGCCACACCGATCGCGATCGATACGCCGATGACGGCGTAAAAGGCGTGCGCACGGCCGAACCGCTCGTCGATACCCTGCTTCCAATCGAACGTCTCGGCGAACGCATATGCGGCGGAACCGGCGAGAGTGGGAATGGCGAGCAGTCCGGTTCCAACGATTCCGATCGTATAGAGCAACATCGCTGATCGGCCGGCAAGCGGACGCAGCGCGGCGGCCACGTCCGCCGACGTCTCGAGGTGAGTCTGCCCATGGGCGTGCAGTGTGCTCGCCGTCGTCACGATGATGAAGAACATCGCGACGTTCGAGAAGAACGTACCCAACCCGATGTCGATCTTCCGGTCGCCGATTTGCGCGGCGGTCGCGCCCATCCGCGCCCTGAGTGTGAGCTGGCCGGCCGCTTTTTCCTCTTCGACTTCCTGCGATGCCTGCCAGAAGAACAGGTATGGGCTGATCGTCGTTCCAAGAATCGCGACGAGCGTCGCCCAGCCCTCGCGGCTGTGCGGGAGCCGCGGCACGACGGTTGCGCGCAGCACGGCCCCCCAGTCGGGATGCACGTCGATGGCCGCTATCACATAGACGAGGAGAATCAGCGCCAGCCACTTGAGCGTATTGGCGATCACCGCGTACCGCAGCCGAATCGTCGCGACCGTGATCCCGATGCCGAACGCCAGCACCCAGACGAAGGCCCGCACACCGGTGAGCACGTGCGCCGCGTCCGCCATGCCACCCAAGTCCGCGCCGACGTTGATCGTGTTGGCGATGAACAGCGCGCCGGCGGCCGTGGCGAGAAGCCATCGCGGATACTTCGTACGGAGCGCGCCGGTGAGCCCCTTTCCCGTGACCATCCCGATGCGCGCGCACATCGTCTGCACCGCCGCCATCAGCGGCCAGAGCAGCGGCGCGGTCCAGAGGAACTGCGTGCCGAACTGCGCGCCGGTGATGGAATACGTCGCGATCCCCGAAGGATCGTCGTCGGCGGCACCGGTGATGACGCCGGGGCCCAAGGCAGCCAGGACGCGACGGAGGGGGGACGGCTTGAGAACCATGGAGCGGAGAGTAGCGCGTGGGAGGGTGTACGACGAGTTAACTCGTTCTTGGTTGGTTGGTTAACCGAAGTTGAGTAATTCGCCCTGACATCGAGCCCCGCGACGCGCCTCGCAGTCCGGGCCAATTCTTTCACCTCAGTTAACCAACCAACTAGAAACCAGTTCACCCGCAGTTTCCTCTTGACTTTATCCTCCCACCTCATCACTGTATCGTGACACCGATACACCAGGCGCCCAATGTTCGAACGCATCGACCCCCGAAGTCCCACGCCCATCTACGCGCAGATCGCGGAGCGCGTGCGCGTGGCCGTCGCCGCCGGCGAACTCGCGAAGGGCGACAGCCTCCCCTCCGTGCGCGCGCTGGCGACCCGCTTGCGCGTGAACCCCGCGACCGTCGTGCAAGCCTATCGCGAGCTCGAACAGGAGAAACTCTTGGAAATGCGCCAGGGAGCGGGAACGTTCATCCTCGAAATGCCGGTGGAGTCGCGCGCCCGCGAGCGACAGGCCGCGGCGAAGCGGCTCGTCCGCGGTCTAATGGAAGAGGCCGCGCGGCTGGGCATCCAGAAGGACGACATCAAGAAGGCGCTCAACGGCGAACTCTACGAGGGCGGACGATGAGCGACGCCATCATTGTGCGAAACGTGACGTATCGCGCCGGCAAGGAGTTCGCGATCCGCGATCTCGCCATGACCGTGCCGACCGGATCCGTCTACGGATTTCTCGGACCGAACGGCTCCGGCAAGACGACCACGCTGCGCCTGCTGCTCGGCATGCTGCCCGTGGACGACGGCACCATCAACCTGCTCGGACACGATGTGCCCGCCGGCGTGCACAAGGCGCTCGCCAAGATCGGCTACGTGCCGGAGCGGCTGCATCTCTATCCGCAGCTCACCGTCGAGGAGACGCTGCGCTATCACGCGGCGTTCTACCCCGACTGGGACAACGCGCGTGCCGAGCAGCTGCGGCGCGGGTTTTCGCTGCGCGCCGAGCAGCATGTCGACCGTCTCTCGAAGGGCGAGAGCGGCAAGCTGATGATGCTGATCGCACTGGCGCACAATCCGGACTTGCTCGTGCTCGACGAGCCGACGGACGGTCTCGATCCGGTGGTGCGCCGTGACGTGCTCGCGGCCCTGCTCGAATACGTCTCGTCGCGAGGCGCGACGGTGCTCATCTCGAGTCACCTGATTCACGAGCAGGAGCGCATCTGCGACCACGTGGGCGTGATGGACGACGGGCGGCTGCTCGCCGAGATGCCGATGGCGGCGTTCCGCGGCGGCATCAAGCGGCTGCGCGTGTCCAGGGCCCCGCTGGATCGCGGCGACCTTCCCTTCACGCTTCTCTCGCGCGGCGTCTCCGCGGGGCGCGAGGAAGAGTGGGTGGTGCGCGGGTGGCAGCCTGCGATGAAGGAATACTTCGTGACGGCGGAGAGCGAGCTGCGCGAAGTGATCGATCTCGATCTCGAGGAGAGTTTCGTGGAGCTGCTGCGCTCGGCGCGTGTACCGGTCGTCGTTGCCGGGGAGGAGATCTGATGTTCGGAGAAATGCTGTACACGCAATGGAAGTGGGCGCGCACCGAGCTGTTCCTGTACGTGCTCGCCGCATTCCTGATTCCGACGATCATGATTCGCATCGGGTTCTCGTATATCGATGCATATTCGATCCGGTCGGTACTCAATATGGGAGCGTACGCGGGCATTTTCTTCTGCGCGCTCGCCATCGCCTGTGCGTTCGGGCTCGCCTGGCGGCCCTATATCAACGACGCGTCGCTCAAGCACGTCGGGCCGCTCTCGCTTCCGATCTCGTGGCCGAGATTCGTTCAGATGCGATTCCTGGCGGGAGTCGTGCTGCTGCTCGTGCCGACCGTCGCAGTCTGGATCGGCGGGGTGATCGCCACCGCATCGGCGCCCATTCCCCCGACGCTGCATACGTACCCGGGAGGGATCGCCATCCGCTTCTTTTTCGCGGCGTTGATCGCGTACGCGGCGGGCTTTCTCCTGCAATACGCGGGCGGGAAGCACGCCGTGAGGATCGCGATCTTTCTCTTCCTTACCGTCGTCGGCGTCGAGCTCGCCGGCCAGTTGCTCGGATACGACAGCATCGTAGGAAGCACCTGGAACGCTCTCACGAGCTGGCCCGGTCCGTTCTCGATCTTCGGCGCGCGGTGGATGCTGATCGATGTCTGATCGCCTGAGTTCCCGGATGTTCGCACTCGGGTGCGTGGCCGTTTTGCTCGCGCTCGGTTCGACCGCCGCGCGCACGGCGGAGGCGCAATCCGCATCGCAGATTGCGGGGCGCGTATTCTCGGCGATACACACCACCAAGGTCGTGAAGGATTCGATCGAGCTGTTCCACGCGAGTCACACTATCGACTTGCCGCCCGACTCCGCGACGGCGGGAGGGATCCGCCTGCGCTTCGACCGGAGCAATCTCGGCGCCGAGATGGAAGCGGCGATGAAAGCGGCGGCGGAGCGCGCCTGGATCGTCGCGGAATCGCAATTCGGGGAGGAGGCGCGAGCAACCGCGGGCTCGGAACCGATTCTCGTGAACCGGGTGCGGCGGCAGTTCGCGCCGCTCGTCTGGATCGAGTACCTGGAACTCCAGCTGCCCGAACGGAGTTCGCGCATCACGATGGTCCGCGTGCCGATGACCCAGCAGAAGCTCACGGACGCCGTGCTCGACATCGCCGGGACTCTCGCGACGAGCCGCGTCCCGCACGACATGATCCGGTGGCTGGGCTTCTGGACGCCGACGCGTCCGATGAGCGAAGAGGAATGGCAGGATGCCTCCCTCGACCTCGCGACGTCGGTCTCGACGGTCACCAAGAGCTGCTACGCGGGCTCCCTGGAGGGCTGCGAATCGGCGCTGGGCCTGACCGAAGTGAAGGATCCGCTTCACGAGTGGTACTCGCCCGACGGCTGGCGCGTGCTCGTCAGCGAATGGAACCCGCCGAAAGCGGATTTCGAACTCGTCGCCGCGCACGACGAGTGCGTCGTCAAGAAAGTGGCCGCCACCTGTGAACGGCTCGCCCGCACACGGGTGGTTCCGATTCCCCTCAACATGTCCACCCGCGCGACGCTGTACGCGCTCTCGATCGAACGCGGCGGCCCTGCCGCCTTCTCGAAGATCCTGCAGGGGACGGGAACGCCGCTGCAGATTCTCGCGAATGCTTCCGGCGCATCGCCGAATGATCTCGTGAGCGCCTGGAGATCACGCGTGCTCCGCGCCGCGCCACGTTCGGACGCGGCGACGCCGGGCCATGTCGCGATCGTGCTGGCCTGGACGCTGTTGTTCGGCGTGGCTGCTTCGCGGAGGCGGCCGTGAAGATGACGTTCGGACGCTGGATCGCGGCGTGCGTGTTCGGAATCGCGCTCGTCGCGGTGACGTTGCTCCCACCCGGGCTCTCGGATGGAGACCCGTACTTCTTTTGGCGGCCGCCGTCGAGGAACACCGAGTTCGTGATGTCGAGACGCGCCCGGATCAGGGCGCAGCACGGACAGAGTCTCTGGTACGCATATCAGTCCGCGCGCGACGTGGAGACCGCGATGAGAGTCTTCGGAGCCCAATCCGCCAAGAGCTCCGGGCCTCAGGATCCGGTCGTCTGGTTCGATTCGGACGTGCCGGCCTTGGCGCGCCTCCAAGTCAACAACGCCATCGCCGCCGAACGTGCCGCGCGCGGAGCGTGGCGCGGGCATGGAGCCGTCGGAGTCCTCGTGTTCACCGACACGGCGACGACTATAGGCGGCGTGCCGATGTCGTGGGGTACCTACGCGGGAAACACAGTGATGACGCAGTTGATACCGCCGAGCAAGTCCACGGGTGATCGCTGCGTGACCGTGATCAAGCTTGGGCGCCATGCCGCACACGGCGAGGCGTTTCCAGACGGGCGCCTGCTCGACGGCTGCGCCTTCTACGACGCGTTCGGAGCGCCGGGTCCGGCCATAGCAGCATGGCTCGCGCAGGAGAACTTCCGCGTCGCGCGATCACTCTCGTTCGCGCCACCCGACATGGTGCGCAACCTGGTTCGGCCCACCGACTACGAGGCGATTTTCGACAACGCGAGCCTGGTGCGATGCGCCGGCGGCGATCTCGCCGCCTGTCCTTCCCTGATGCATCGAGATCAGTCAAGACCCATCTACTACTCCGACTGGTACGGCGGGCCGGATCGGAGCATTCCGCCCTCCGATGAATCATCGAGACGCTTCAATAGTCTGGGCGGGAGCTCGTACCTGGAGGCGCTCATGCGCGACCTTGGGCCGGGACGCTTCCAGCACATGTGGCAGTCGACGAAATCGCTCGAAGACGGCTATTTCGAAGCGACCGGTGAGCCGTTGGCCGCATGGCTGCATCGCCAAACGGTGATGTACGACGGCGCATACCACATCGGCCCGCTCCCAACGCCGACCTCGGCGCTGCTGACGATGATCGCGGTGCTCGCGCTGGCGGCGGCTTCGGTGCGATGGGCGGTGCGGCCGTACGCTGCGTGAAATCCAGCCGGGATTATCGAGTTGGAATGAGATAAGAGTGGCAAGATGGATGCGGGATACGGAATTTCGACCCGATGCAGAGTGCGGAAGAGGAATCCGGAAGGTGGGACAAGAGCAGCGTGGGGAGATCTCCCCTCTCACCCCTTATTTCCTCCACGCGCATTCCTCTTCCGCACCCTGCATCGGGCCGAATCTCGCCACTCCCATCTGCCGTCCCCCGAGATTAGAGATTCATGACGTCTCCTGACCGCTGAATTACCGTTCTTCAGCGTTTGTTCGGCAGACGAATTCTCTCGCTGCGCCGCGGCAGCCACCAGTAATCGACGGGGAACAGTGATCTCGAACAGCTTCGTTCGCGCGCGGCGCGCTTCCGCGTGCGTCACCGCCACTTCGCTCCTGCTCTGCGCCGCCTGCGGTCGCGGAGCCACGACGCAGCGCGCGTTCCCGCCGGCCGACGTCGGCATCGTCACCGTAGAACCGCAGACGCTGCCGCAGTCCTACGATCTCGTCGGGCAGGTCGAGCCGTCGCGACGCACCGACGTTCGTGCTCGCGTCGAGGGCGTCATCCTCGAGCGGCCGTTCACCGAGGGCGCCGCGGTGAGTGCCGGCCAGGTGCTCTTCCGCCTCGATCGCGTCAAGACCGAAGCGGCGTACGCGAGCGCGCTCGCCCACTACAACAACGCCAAGAGCACGTTCGGCAGGCTCGAGCCGCTCCTCGCCAGGCACGCCGTCGCACAGCAGGACGTCGACAATTCGCGCGCGGAGCTCGACGCCGCGAAAGCCGCGCTCGACCAAGCGAAGAAAGACCTCGACGATTCCGTCGTGCGGGCAGAGGCCGCCGGAAGAGTCGGACGGGCCCGCCTCGAGATCGGCGCGCGCGTCACCGGCCCCGCCGACCTGCTCACCACGATCGATGAGCTCGATCCGGCGTACGTCGTCTTCCGGCCCTCCTCGCAGCAGGTGCTCGACTGGAAAGCGGACCCCCGCTCCGCTCCGCTCCTCGAGCCGGGCAGCAAACTCGAGGTGCGCGTGGTGCTCCCGAACGGCGCGCTCCTTCCGCGCGTCGGACGCCTGACTTTCGTATCGCCCTCCCTCGATTCCGCGACGGGCACACAGGAGTTTCGCGCGACGTTCGAGAATCACGACCGCATCCTGCTGCCGGGCCAGTTCGTGAACGTCCGTCTCTCGGGCTTCTCGCGCGCGAACGCGCTGGCCGTTCCCCAGCGTGCTATTCAAACGGGACTCGGCCGCATGTTCGTCTATGTCGTGAGCGCCGGCGACACCGTCGTCGCGCGCGACGTGAAGACCGGCCCCTGGAGCGGCACGCTCTGGATCGTCGATGACGGGCTCAAGCCGGGCGATCGCGTGATCGTCGACGGCGTGCAAAAGGTGGCGCCCGGACGCGTGGTGAAGCCGTCGGCGATCGCGACAGATTCGGCGGGGGCGCGTAAGTGACCGAAGACCGAGGACCGAAGACCGAAACTTCGCCGGAAGCCGGAAGCCGGAAGCCGGAGGCACCCACCACCGCGGACGAGGCGAAGTACTTCTTCATCCGGCGCCCGGTCATGGCGTCGGTGATCTCGATCGTCATCGTCCTGCTCGGGTCGTTCGCGATCAGGCTCCTGCCCGTCGCGCGCTACCCGCAGATCACGCCGCCGGCGGTCAGCATCTCCGCGAACTACCCGGGCGCCTCGGCCGAGGACGCCGCGCAAGCCGTGGCCGCGCCGATCGAGCAACAGCTCGCCAGCCTGCAGGGGATGCTCTACTACTCGTCCACCAGCGCCAGCGACGGCACGACCTCCATCACCGTGACGTTCGACGTCTCGCGCAACCAGGACCTGGCCGCCGTGGACGTGCAGAACGCGGTGAATCTCGCCGCGCCGCAGCTCCCGGCCGCGGTGCGCACCAACGGCATCACCGTCATCAAGGCGAACACCGACATCCTCGGCGTGGTCGCCCTCAAATCGACCGACCCGCGCTACGACGCGACGTATCTCGCCAACTACATGAAGCTCTATGTGGTCGACGAGCTGAAGCGCGTCACCGGGATGGGCGACGCCACGCCGTTCCCGCTCCGGGACTTCTCGATGCTGCTCCAGCTCGATCCCGAGAAGATGGCGCAGCTCGGCGTCACGGTCGGCGACGTTTCCGCGGCGGTGCAGGAACAGAACGCGACGAATCCGGCGGGGCGGCTCGGGCGCGAGCCCTCGCCGCCGGGCACGCAGTTCACGCTGCCGATCACGACGCTTGGCCGGCTCGAGACCACCGACCAGTTCAGCGACATCATCGTGCGCGCGAGTCCGAACGGCGGGCTGGTGCGCGTCCGCGACATCGGGAAGGTGGTGCTCGGTGCGGTCAGCTACGACCTCGAGGGGCGGCTCAATGGCTCGCCGGCCGCGATGGCCCTGATGTACACCCGGCCCGCCGCGAACGCGCTCGCGGTGAAGCAGGCCGTCGTCGCGAGGATGAACGAACTGCAGAAGACGTTCCCGAAGGGGATCACGTGGGCGATCCCGTTCGACACGACGCCGTTCGTGACGGCGTCCATCAAGGAAGTGCTCATCACGCTGGCCGAGGCGATGCTGCTCGTGACGGCGGTGGTGTTCCTGTTCCTCCAGAGCTGGCGCGCCACGCTCATCCCGATGCTCGCGGTGCCGGTGAGCGTGATCGGCACCTTCCTCGGGCTGTACGCGCTGGGCATGTCCATCAACGTGCTCACACTGTTCGGCCTCGTGCTGGCGATCGGCATCGTGGTGGACGACGCGATCGTCGTGATCGAGAACGTTGAGCGCATCATGGCGCTCGAACAGATATCGGCGCGGCTCGCGGCCGACCGCGCCATCCGGCAGGTGGCGAGCGCGCTCGTGGCGATCGTGCTGGTGCTCTGCGCCGTGTTCGTGCCGGTGGCGTTCATCGGCGGCGTGAAGGGCGAGCTGTTCAAGCAGTTCGCCGTGACCATCGTGATCTCGGTGCTCCTCTCGGGAATGGTGGCGCTCACGCTCACGCCGGCGCTCTGCGGCATGCTGCTCAAGGAGTCCGTCGAGGCGAACACGACCGGCTTCTTCGGGTGGTTCAACCGCACGTTCGACCGCGCGCGGGGCCGCTACGTGCGCTCGGTGGACGGCGTGCTGCGCCGCCCGAGCGTGTGGTTCGCGGTGTTCCTCGTCGTCGTCGCGCTGGCCGGGCTGCTCTGGGTCCGCACGCCGACCGCCTTCATCCCCACCGAGGACAAGGGGTACATGGCGCTCTCCGTGCAGCTGCCCGACGCGGCGAGCCTGCAGCGCACGAAGGCGGTGGTCCAGCACGTCGAGGAGATCCTGCGCGCCGAACCCGCCGTGGTGAACATGGTGGTGCTCGTCGGGCTCGACATCCTCAGCGGGCGCGCGAGCGCGACGAACGGCGCGACGATCTTCGTGAACCTCAAGGACTGGGGCGACAGGCCGGAGAAGGACGCGCTCGACGCGATCGCGGGACGCATCAACGCCAAGCTGTTCGCGATGCGCGACGCGAACGCGTTCGGGTTCAACCTGCCGGAAGTGCCGGGACTCGGCGCGACGGCCGGCGTCGAGATCAATCTCCAGAACCGCAGCGGGATGGACATCCGCGAATTTGCGCAGCGCGTGCAGGAGTTCCGCCAGGGCGCGGCGCAGCTCCCCGCGTCGGCGGGACTCAACTCGAGTTTCCGCTCGAGCGTTCCGCAGGTCTACGTGACGGTCAATCGCGAGAGCGCCAAGGCGCACGGCGTGAACCTCGCCGATCTCTTCGGCACCATGCAGACGTTTCTCTCGGATCTCTACATCAACGACTTCAACCTGTTCGGCAAGACATACCGCGTGCAGGCGGAGGCGCAGCAGCAGTTCCGGCAACAGCCGTCGGACATCGGCCGGCTGTACGTCCGCGGCAACGGCGGCGCGATGATCCCGCTCTCGGCGCTCACCACGCAGTCGTTCCGCAGCGCGCCGACCATCCTCCAGCGATTCAACGGCTTCACGTCGGCGCAGTTCACCGGCGCCCCCAAGCCGGGGCGCAGCACGGGCGAGCTGCTCGGCCAGGTCGAACAGATGGTGCAGACGCAGTTCGCCTCGGCGGGGATCGGCGTGTCGTACTCGGGGCAGTCCTACCAGGAACGCGTGTCGAGCAGCGATGCGGCGCTGGTGTTCGTCCTCGGGCTGATCCTCGTGTTCCTCGTGCTCGCGGCGCAGTACGAGAGCTGGTCCGTGCCGTTCGCCGTGATCCTCGGCGTGCCGTTCGGCGTGCTCGGCGCGCTGCTCGGCATCTGGATCCGCGGCACGCCCAACGACGTGTACTTCCAGGTGGGGATGATCGCGGTGGTGGGGCTCGCGGCGAAGAACGCGATCCTGATCGTCGAGTTCGCGAACGAGCTGCACGGTAACGGCATGCCGTTGCACGAGGCCGCGGTGGAAGCGGCGCGCGAGCGGCTTCGTCCCATCCTCATGACGTCGTTCGCGTTCATCCTCGGCGTGCTGCCGCTCATGCTCGCGAGCGGCGCGGGCGCGGCGAGCCGCCACTCGATCGGCACGGGCGTGTTCGCCGGCATGCTCTTCGCGACGACCATCGGCATCTTCTTCATTCCGCTCTTCTTCCAGATCATTCGCGGAGCGGTGGATCGCCGCATCACGAAGAAGGCATCGGCGGCGCCGACGCCCGCGCTCGCGCCGGAGCGCACATGAGCGGGCGTCGCGTCGGACAGCTGTTCTTCCCGTTCGCGCTCGCCGTGCTCACCTCGTGCGCGCAGGGACCGTCGTATCATGCCACGCCGGCGGTGGCACCGGACGTGCAACTCAGGACGTCACGGGGCAGCGATTCGAACCGCGCGTTCTTCGACTCGCTCGCCAGGGCGCGATCACGCGACAGCCTGACACTGGCCAATCCGCCGGCGGCCGAGCGTGTGCTGCGCTACGACACGCTCGCGGGAGTCGCGTGGCTCGAGATCCTTCACGACACGACGCTCGAACGCCTCGTACGGATCGCGATCGCGCAGAACCGCAGCGTTCAATCGGCCGTCGCACGAATTCGCGAGTATCGCGCCGAGGCGGCGAGCGCCCATACGCAGTACCTCCCGAACATCGCGATCAACGGGAGCGAGAGCACGAACCAGGTCGCGTTCGGATCGAGCCTCGTGGGATATCGCGCGGCGCGGCTCACGGGCGACATGGCGTGGGAGCTCGATTTCTGGGGGAAGTTTCGCAGGGGGTACGAGGCGGCGAGCGCCGATGCGGCCTCGCAGGAAGCGGCCGAGCGCGCCGTGCTGCTTTCACTCGTCAGCGATGTCGCGACCGGATACCTCCAGCTGCTCGAGCTCGACCAGGAGCGCGCGATCGCCGAGCGTACGCTTGTCTCGCGGCGCGCGACGCTCGATCTCGCCAGGCAGCGCTTCGCGCAGGGCGTAATTTCGGAACTCGACGTGCGGCAGTTCGAGGCTCAGGTTGCGGCGCCCGCGGTCACGATCGCGCAGGTCGAGCGGCAGACGGCGCTCACGGAGCACAGCCTCAGCGTGCTGCTCGGCCAGTCGCCCGGAATGATCGAGCGCCGCGGCTCGCTCGCGGCCGCGGTGAGCGCGCTGCGCGTGCCCGACACGCTCAGTGCATCGCTGCTCGTCCACCGGCCCGACGTGCAGCAGGCGGAGCGTGCCTTCGCGGCGGCCACCGCGCGCATCGGCGCGACGATGGCGTCGAACCTGCCGGCGATTTCGGTCACGGGATCATACGGCAGCCAGAGCCAGGATCCGTCGTCGCTCTTTTCGCCGGGGACAACGGTGTACGCGCTCTCGGCGGGATTCTCGTTTCCGCTCTTGGCGTTCTCGCGCGGCGCGGATGAGACGGCGGCCGCGCGTGCGCGCGCCGACCAGGCAAGGGCGGCGTACGAGAACGCGGCGCTCAGCGCGCTGCGCGACGCGAGTGACGCGCTCGTGAGCGTGCGCACCTCACGCGACCAGATGGCCGCGCAGGCGACGCAGGCCGACGCGCTGCGCCACGCGCTCGAGCTCGCCGAGCTGCGCTACTCGTCGGGAATCGCCAGTTATCTCGACGTGCTCGACGCGCAGCGAAATCTTTTCGCGGCGGAACTCGGGCTGAGCCAGGCGCAGCTTCAGCAGCTGACAGCGGCGGTGTCGCTCTACAAAGCTCTGGGGGGAAGCTGGCGCTGATGCACTGGACGGCAGACGACAGACGGCGGACGGCGGCTGGGACGACAGAAGACAGACGGCGGATGGCACTGAACGAGCTGCCATCTGCCGTCTGACTTCCCAGCTGCCGTCCGCCCTCTGCCGTCTGCCGTCCGCGTTAAGGCACGAACGTCCTCGCCGGCGCCACGATCATCACGTGCGGCGTCCCCTTCAAGAGATCGTTGATCTTCATCACGTGATCCTGCATGATCCCGTCGAAGCGCGCCTGCGCCTGATTGCCCTCGGTCGAGAGCTCGCCGGAGCGCAGCAGCTCTCCCGCCGTGGGCGGCATCATCGGGCGCGAGACCATTCCCGATATCGTCTGCACCTCCTCGCGGAGACGCGGATACTGACGATAGCCAAGTCCGGGGAGCGGTCGCGCGAGCACGGAGTCCTTGAACTGCTTGAGCTGCGCGAGCGAGATGCCGACTTCGGCCAGCGCCTGCTGCGCGTTCGCGGATGAGCTATCACGCGGCGCGGCGCGCAGCGTGACCTGCAGCGCGGTCAGCTGACGCGTGACGTCATCGACCGAGTTCACGATGCGATTCACCCGCGACGTGAGATCCTGCATCGCCAATGCAGCGGTGTATTGCGCGGCCTGCTGCGCCAGCGTCATGTCGGAGCGCGGATCGAGCGAGACGTCCACCGTTTTCGTGTAGCGCTTCCCTTCCACCACGAGCGTGACGGTGTACGTGCCCGGAAGCGCGAGGATCCCGCCGGCTCCGCCGAATCCACCACCGCCGCCGCGCCCGCCCTGCGGAGGTGCTTCGTCCGCCGCCGCGGCGCGACGCTGAGCGCGGAAAGCCGCGAGCGCGGAATCAGGAGCGGCAGCCGCGGCCGCGGCCCCTGCGGCAACCGCTGCCGCCGACGTGTCGATGCCTGCCCCGCCAGCGCGTCCGCCCCGCCCGCCGCCGGCGCCACCCCGGCCGCCCGCGTCGGCCGGCGGATCGTACTGGAAGTTCCACGCGATGCGGTTGATGCCGGGCTCGTCGAGCACGCGCGTGAGCCGGCGGACCGTGCGTCCGTCCTTGTCGGTGATGGTGACGTTCACCGCGCGGGGCGGCTGCGACTTCAGATAGTAGGTGATCAGCGCGCCCTCGGGCGGGTTCGCTCCCGCCCACTGCTTCTGTCCGTTGTTGCCGTCCTTGTTCCACATGTTCCATCTGACCGCAGGTCGTATATCAAACAAGACGGCCTCCTCACCCCTCGCCGCCGCCAGCTGCTGGAGCGCCGTGATGTCGTCGAGGATGTACAGGCCGCGGCCGTGGGTCGCGAGCAGCAAGTCGTTGTCGCGCGGATGCACCTGGATGTCGCGGACCGGAACGATCGGGAGATCGCCGCGCAGCGAGGTCCAGTGAGCGCCGCGGTCCCACGACGCGTACACGCCCATCTCGGTGCCGATGTAGAGCAGGTTCTTGTTTCTGGGATCTTCGCGGACGACATGCACCCACGCGGCCTTCACCGGCAGGTCGCCGATCACCGACTTCCACGTCTTGCCGTAATCGGTCGTCACGTACGCGTACGGCGAGTAGTCGTCGTCCTGATGGTGATCGGCGGCGACCCACGCGGTTCCCGCGTCGGAATGCGACGCATCGACCGTCGGGATCCACGCATTCGGCTTCAGCCCCGGCACGTTCTTGAACACGTTCGACCACGTTTTCCCGCCGTCGCGCGTGACCTGCACGTTGCCGTCGTCGGTGCCGACCCAGATCACGTTCGAGTCGAGCGGCGACGGCGCGATCGAGATGATCGTGCAATGGAACTCGGCGGCCGTGTTGTCGACCACGATCGGCCCCCCGGAGTCACCCAACTTCGCGGGATCGTTCGTCGAGAGATCCGGCGAGATCACCTCCCAGCTCATGCCGTGATTCTTCGACTTGAAGAGCACGTTGCCGCCGAAGTAGACCACGGCCGGATTCTGCGGCGAGAGCGCGATGGGCGAATTCCAATTGAAGCGATACTTGTGGTTCGCCATCTTGTCGCCCACCGAGCCCACACGATTGGGATACGGATAAATGGTCTTCTGCGTGCCCGTGCGCGTGTCGGTGATGTTGAGCATCCCGCCCTGCGCGTCGGAGTAGATCATCCACGGCTGCGCGATGTCCGGCACGGTGAAGAACCCGTCGCCGCCGGAGACGGTGAACCAGTCCGACTTGTGGATCGCGCCGGTGAGGCTCAGGCTCGTGCCGCACCAGTTGCCGTTGTCCTGCAGTCCGCCGCACACCGCGTACGGCTTCTGCATGTCGTAGTTGATATGGTAGAACTGCGTGAACGCGAAGGTGTTCACCACCTCGAAGGTCTTGCCGCCGTCGAAGCTGAGCTGCCAGCCGCCGTCGGAGCCGCTCAGGATGCGCTTGGGGTTCAGCGGGTCTATCCAAAGGGCTTGATGGTCACCGTGTACCGCAGCGCCAATTGTACGGAAGTTCTGGCCGCCGTCCTCCGATTCGTACAGTGAACCCGAAAGCGCGAACACGCGGTTCTCGTTGGCCGGATCGACGCGAATGTCGGCGTAGTAGAACGGACGGAAGTTGATGTTCGGATCGCGATTCACGGTTCGCCAGTGCGCGCCGGCGTCGTCACTGCGCCAGAGTTCGCCCTCGGTCTTCGTCTCGCTGATCACGTACACGACATTCGGCTCGTTCGTCGCGACCGCGATGCCGATGCGATCCATTTCGGTCTTGGGCAGCCCATTCTCGCGGTCCTTCCCGGAAAGCCGGTCCCAGGTCTCGCCCCCGTTCGTCGATTTGAACACGGCCGTATTCCCGCCGCCCGACTCGAGGTGCCACGCCCATCGGCGATACGTGTACATGCCGGCGTAGACGATGTTCGAGTTGGTCGGATCGGTCGCGATATCGGAGCAGGCCGTCTGCGGATCGATGTAGAGCACCTTCTTCCAGTTCTTTCCGCCGTCCGCGGTCTTGAACACGCCGCGTTCCTCGTTGGGCCCCCACTCGCGGCCGAGTCCGCAGGCGTAGACGAGGTCCGGATTCCTCGCGTCGATGACGATGCGCGCGATCTTGTCGGAGTTCACGAGCCCGATGTGCGTCCAGTGCTCGCCGGCGTCCACCGATTTGTACATGCCGTCGCCGACCGAGGCGTTGTTGCGCGGATTCTCCTCGCCCGTGCCGACGTAGATGATGTTCGGATCGCTCGGTGCTATTGCGATTGCTCCGATCGAGCCGATGTCCTGTTTGTCGAAGAGCGCCTTGAACGTCACGCCGCCGTTGGTGGTCTTGATGATTCCGCCGTTGGCGCCGGCGACATAGTAGGTGTACGGATCGCCCGGAACGCCGGTGATCACGGAAATGCGCCCGGCATTGTTGGCGGGTCCGACCGAGCGCCACTTCAAACCCTTGAGAGCGTCGGCATCCTTATCGGAGGTCGCAGAGTTTGTGGATGCGAGCTGGACGGGAGTCTGCGACCGCGGCGGTTCCGGTCTGCGGGCGACCGGCGACGCGGCGGTTCCCTGCGCGTGAAGCGAGGCAACGCCGATGGCGGCGAGCGAGGCGGCGCCGACGGCGACCACGGAAAGTATCGACAGCTTTGAGATGCGCGTCATGACGCGATCCTGACGGGGGGGGAAAGGATGTTCGTCGTTGAAGCTGATCCGGGACGAAGCCGCTCGCAATGATCGCGGCCGACGGGTGGTAACCGGTGGTGACGCGCGGGCACATGGAGAGGTACTTGGATTATGACCGGTCCAGCAAAGCGCCGTAACGCATTTCAGCATCGGGACCATGATGCGGAAACGTCGTTCCAGCCAACCCTTGCCGCTCCATAGCTTCCGTCTTACTATCCCCCTGCTCCTCAGCCGATCCGATCGGGGTCACTCCCGTTCGGTTCGAGTCTGGCGCGAGTCCCCCACCCCCCCACTCACAGCACAGGAGACGTTGATGTCTCACCGAGCGAGTATGCTCCGCTTGGCCCAGTTGGTTGCCGTCCTGCTTTTGGTGCTTCCGTCTCGCGCGCTGTTTGCGCAGACCGGCACCATTACTGGAAAGGTGACTGACGCGGCCTCCAGCCAAGCCATCGCCGATGCCCGCGTGGTCGTACGCGGAACCACCCTCGAGGCGCTGACGAACCGTGACGGCGAGTTCCGCCTCGTCAATGTTCGCGCCGGCTCCACGGTGGTCGGCGTCTTCCGCCTTGGATACAAGGCCACAACCGACACGGTGCGCGTCACTGCGGGTCAGACCACGACCATGACTGTGCAAATGGCGGCGTCGACCGTCAACCTGTCGCAGATCGTCGTAACGGGTACCGCCGGCAACCAGGAACGAAAGGCGCAGGCCGCCGTCGTCGCCTCGGTTTCGGCTGCGGACATCATCGCGTCCGCGCCGGTCAGCAACGTGGCCGGCACGCTCCAGTCGCAGGTTCCGGGCATCGCGCTGAGCGCACAGTCAGGCACGGTGGGTTCCGCCACCACGATCCGCATCCGCGGTGCGTCGTCGATCAACCTGTCGAACGACCCACTGCTGTTCGTCGACGGTATCCGGATCAACGAAGGCCAGATTGCCAGCGGCCAGAGCGGTCAGGTGTACGACCGCCTCAACGACATCAATCCGGATGACATCGAGAGCATCGAAGTCGTGAAGGGACCGGCGGCGGCAACGCTGTACGGTGCCGATGCCAGCGCCGGCGTGATCCAGATCATCACCAAGAAGGGGCACGCCGGTACGACCAGCTTCACGCAGTCGCTTCGTATCGAAGGCGGCAACCTGGTGAACAAGTGGACCCCGCCCGACAACTACGGTCTCTGCACGGCTGCGACGGTCGCCTCGACGAGCACCAATCCGCTCTGCGTGGGTCAGGCCGTCGGCACGCTGGTGCACGACAACCCGCTGCTCCGCGTGGGCGCATTTCGGAACGGCGGCTCCAGCGTCATCGACTATGGCGCGCGCGGCGGCGGACAGAACTACGGCTACAATCTCAGCTACGGCCAGGACAAGGAAAATGGCGTCCTGCCGAACAACAATTACAACCGCTACAGCGTCCGTTCGAACTTCAACTACGTTCCGAATTCGACGCTCACGATCGATGCCGGTCTCGGCCTGACGCAAAGCGATGCGAAGCTGCCGGACAACGACAACAACACGCTGGGCTGGCTGGGCGGCGGGCTCCTCGGTAGCCCGACAAACCGCACCACTGCTCCTGGGGCGCAGTACGACGGCTGGTACGGCTTCAACCGTCATTACAACGCGATCAACTCGATCGATCACGACCTGCTCACGCACCGTGTCATCACGAACCTGACGGCGAACTACCTGCCGAAGCCCTGGTTCTCGAACCGCTTCACGGTCGGCATGGACTTCGTGCAGGACCAGCAGACCTCGGCTTTCCTGAAGAACGACAGCACCTGGTACGGCGGTTTGACGGACGGCGGGAGTAACGCGCAGATCGAGCGCACCGCCGAGCGCTACACGTTCGACTACCTCGGCAACATGAGGAAGGAGTGGGGCAGCTCCTGGGAAACAAATCTCTCGTTCGGACTACAGGTGATTTCGACGCGCAACACCAGCCTGAACGCGACCGGCATTGGCTTCATCACGAACGCCAACAACAGCGTGAGCTCGGCGTCGACGATCACCGGCGGCGGCAGCTACACCGAGCAGCGCCAGTTCGGGTACCTCGGCCAGCTGCAGATCGGAAACGAGAACAAGCGATTCCTCCAGCTCGGTCTTCGTATCGACAAGAACTCCTCGTTCGGTGGGGAAGCTCCGGCATTCGTCCTGCCGAAGATTGGCGGCAGCTGGGCGATCTCGGAAGAAAAGTTCTTCGATAAGTTCGCGAAGTACGTCAATACGCTCCGCCTGCGCGCCGCATGGGGCACCACGGGCCGTTCGCCCACCCCTGGCGCCGCACTCACGACCCTGTCGGCCCAGCCGTATTACATCGGCACCACGGAAAACGCCGGCGCCGTTCTCGGCAACCCCGGCAACGGGAACCTGAAGCCGGAAAGAGGCGTGGAGTTTGAGGCCGGCCTCGACGCCGGATTCTTCAAGAACCGCGTCTCGGCCGAACTCACCTACTTCAACAAGGTCACGAACGACCTGATCCTCGCGGAGCCGATTCCGCCGTCGCTCGGCTACGCTTCGTTCCCGCTCGCCAACATCGGTTCCGTGGTGAACAGCGGGATTGAACTCGCGCTGAACATCGCGGCGGTCGACCAGCGCAACGTCCGGTGGGACATCCGCGCCGGTGTGAACACGCTCCACAACGAGCTCACGAGCCTTGGCGGCCTCGCGCCGTTCGCGCTCGGCGCCGCGGGCCGCACACTCGTCGGCCAGCAGCTGGGAGTGTACGTCTCGAAGAAGATTCAGTCGATCGACGTCGCCAACAAGAAGGTGATCGTCGCCGATACGCTCACGCCGATGGGCAACCTGTTCCCGACGCTCGAGTGGAACCTCACCAATACGATCACAGTCGCCAAGAATTGGCGTTTCTCGGCACTGCTCGACGCGAAGAAGAACTTCCTGGTGGAGAACTACACGGCGTACTTCCGTGAAACGCAGCTCGTCCGCTCGAATCTCCGCCTCGATACGCTGGCGCTTTCACCCTACGAGCGCCTGCGCCGATTCGGCGATCTCACGCCGGGCCATCCGGCGTTCGTAACCATCACGGGCAAGCCCGAGACGGTCAGCAACGTGATCGACGCGTACCTCGAGCCGGGCGATTTCGTGAAGCTGCGCGAGCTCTCGGCCACGTACACGCTGCCTGGGTCACTGCTCCACGGTTTCGGACAGACCGTGCAGAGTGCATCCGTGACGCTGGCGATGCAGAACATCAAGGTCTGGACGAAATACTCCGGCGCTGATCCGGAACTCAACGCACAGGCCGGCGCCTTCTCGCGCCAGGATTTCCTGACTCTTCCCAACGCGCAGAAGACCGTTCTTCGCGTCAACCTCACCTTCTGAGCCGCGAGATGATCATGATCAATACGATCCAACGCGCGGTGACGCGCACCATCGCAGTCTCGGTGCTGATGTGCGGCGCCGCGGCCTGCTCCAACAAGTTCGTCGACGTGACGAACCCGAACGTGATCGTCGCATCGACGGTCGATACGACGTCCTCATCGACAGTGACGCTGCTCGCCAACTCCGCGCAGCAGAACTTCGCGGCGGCCTATGGCTGGCTGGCGGTGTACAGCTCCTGGTTCTCGGGCGAAGCCGATGTCGCCGACACCTTCCCGACCCGAAATGAATTCGGGTTCAGGCAGATCGCGGACGTGAACGGCTCGCTCCTGTCCGACGTCTGGACGCCGATCCAGCTCGCGGCGCAATCCACGAAGCAACTGGTCGATCTCGCCCTTCCGAACCCGACCACGAACATCAACCTCGCCCGCGCGGCGACGTTCCGGGGCTATGCAGTCCTTCACATGGCCACCGACTTCTGCAACGGGGACCTCTCAGCGGGCCCGAAACTGACGACGGCGCAGATGCTCGATACGGCGACGTACTGGTTCAACGTGGGCAGGACGGTCGGCCTGGCGAACGCCACGGCGGATGGGATCAACCTGGCCAACGCGTCGACCGTCGGCACGGCGCGTGCCCGGCTCCAGCGAGGCGACAACGCGGGTGCGCTGGCGGCCGCGGCACTCGTGCCGGCCGGGTTCGTCTACAACATGGTCTACTTTGCGGACCTGAACAACTCGAACCGCATGTACAACAGGGTCTATCAATACACGTTCGACCGCAGCGCGGTCAGCGTCGCGGCGGGCTATCAAACGGGCGATCCGCGCGTGCCGTTCTTCACGCCGGCGCAGACTTCAATTCGGGGGCAGGACGCCCTGCCGAACGGGTTCTTCCCGCAGAATAAGTTCACGGGCTATGCGTCATCGATGCGTCTCGCCTCGCGCCTCGAGGCGGACTACATCGCCGCCGAGGCCTCGGCCAGCTCCGCGCAGGAGCTGACGCTGATCGCGGCGCGCCGCACGGCGAACAACCAGCCGGCGTACGCGGGCGCGACCGACGCGGCGAGCGTGCTGACCGAACTCATGTACCAGAAGAGCCTCGATTTCTATCTGGAAGATCGCAAGCTGGCCGACTACCGCCGCAATCCGGCGGCGACGCTGAACATCAAGGCTGCCGGCGCAGTGTATTACAAGCCCGGCTACGCGAACGTCGGCACGCAGACGTGCTTTCCGGTTCCTTACCAGGAATACAGCACCAACACGAACTACGGCGCACCGTAAGCCTTGGTGAAGATTTCGTAGGCGACGGGCGCAGGAGATCTCTCCTGCGCCCGTCGTCGTTTCGGCGCCGGGTCGTAGCGTGCCCTCTTGTAGCACTGCGGTGCGGCACCGATGTTTGAAACGTGAAGGGCCACTGGAGATGCCGATGAAGTCGTTGAGTCGATTGGCGATCGCCACATTCTGTGTGGCCGCACTGGGCGTGGCCGCCGCGTCGCGGGCCGGCGCCCAGCAGCCCGCGGTCGCGATTCCGCCGCTCAGGGGGCACGTCCAGTCGCCGGAAGGCCGCCCGCTCGCCGACGCAGAGGTGAAGGTGGAAGGCGTCAAGGGGAGCGCGCGCAGCGATGTACAGGGTCTGTTCTCGCTGCCCAACGTTCCGAAAGGGATCCAGACGATCAGCGTCCGGCGCATCGGCTACCTGCCGGCGGTCGCGATCATCGACGTCTTGCCGGCCAACGACTCGCTGATCGTGATACTGGTGCCGATGCACACCGTGCTCGACACGGTGAAGGTGGTAGCAGAGATGAACGTGCTCGCGGGCATCGTCGTGGATGAAAACAATCACCCGATTCCCGGCGCGTCGGTCGACCTGATCGGCAATCGCCGCGGCTCCGCGACCACCGGGGCCGACGGCTGGTTCACCTTCACCTCCGTGCGCAACGGTCCGACCATCCTCCACGTCGTGAAGTCGGGTTACGTCGGTACGATGCAAAGTGTGCAACTGACCGACTGGCGCGGCGTCGTCGTCCACCTGTCGTTGATCGACACGACGCTCTCCAAGGCCAAGCAGGAGATCCTCTCCGGCACCGGGAACTCGGCGACGTTCATCTGGCACGAAACGCAGACGCGGCTGGCCCAGCGCTACATGAACGCGGTCGTCGTCACGCGCGAAGAACTCGCGCCGCTCAGCGACCTCACCCTCGGCGAGGCGATCCGGCGTGCGCCCAGCGCCTCCAGCCTCTCGAGCGACCTGCAGGTAATCAACAACACCGTCTGCATACTGTTGAATGGCAACCGGGCGGTCGGCCAACAATCGCTCGACGTGTACGACACCGACGACGTCGAGTTCGTGGAGCTGTATCCGCCGGGCGCGGAGCCATCCGGATCGGTGGCGGCGTACCTGCGGTTCGCCACCTGCCCGACGACGCGCACCCGGGCCAACGGCAAGACCGGCATCTACTACGCCGTGATCTGGTTCAGGAACTGAGCCGCGGACCTCCTCTCACTCAGGATTCACCGGATGTCTCCCACTCGCCGCACCTTCATCAAGTCGGTCACCGCCGCCGGTGGCGCCATCGGTCTGGCCGGTCTTCCCACGCTTGCGTTCGGAGCGACGCCGACTACCGAGCCGAAGTCGCCGGCCAAGCGCGCCGGGCGCGCCCCCGCCGCGCTCGACATCCTCATCCTCGGCGGCACCGGTTTCACCGGACCGGAGCAAGTCGAATACGCCACCGCGCGCGGGCATCGCGTGACGCTGTTCAATCGCAACAAGACGCGTCCCGACTTCTTCAAGGGACGCGTGGAACAGCTCATCGGCGATTTGAACGGCGACGTCGCCGCGCTTGCCGGGCGCTCGTTCGACGTCGTCATCGACAACCCGACGACGCTCCCCGCCTGGGTGCGGAACGCCGCGCAGCAGCTCGCCGGGCACACGAAGCACTACATGTTCATCTCGACTCTGTCGGTGTACGCGGACAACAGCCACCCCGGCGCCGACGAGACAGACGGGCTCACGCCGCTCCCCGCCGGGCTCGACGCCTATGCCGTCTCGCCCGAGGACGCGCGCAAATACTATGGCGCGCTGAAGACGCAGTCCGAGAAGGAAGTCGAAACGCAGTATCCGGGGATCAACACGATCATCCGCCCCGGACTGATCGTCGGGCCGCTCGACAAGTCGGATCGCTTCACGTACTGGCCCGTGCGGATCGACAAGGGCGGCGAGGTGCTCTCTCCGGGAACTCCTGCGGATCCGGTGCAGTTCATCGACTCGCGCGACCTCGCAGAGTGGATGATCCGGATGGCGGAAGGGCGCGTCTTCGGCACCTACAACGCGACGGGTCCGGCAAAGCCGTTCACGATCGGCGAAATGCTCAACGGAATCCGGGCGGTGACGAATCCAAGCGCGCAGTTCACGTTCGTGCCCGCGGACTTCCTCAAGGCCCACGGCGTCAACGGCTGGAGGCACATGCCCGTGTGGATGCCGCCCATGGGTGCCACCGCTGGATTCTGCCAGCGGAACACGGCGAAGGCACTCGCGAAGGGGCTTACCTTCCGCCCGCTCGGCGTAACGGCGAAGGACACGCTCGACTGGCACAAGACGCGGACGCCGGAAGAGCGGAAGGCGATGGATGACGGTGCGATCGCGGGGATCCCGGCGTCGAAAGAGACCGAGGTGCTCGCTGCGTGGCATGCGCAGCAGAAGAACGGCTCCTGAACCAGCCGGCTGAACGGACGCGCGCGGAGCACGGCGCGGTGCATTCCCTGCTCCGCCGCGTCGTGGACGTCGAACCGCATGAAGTGCGCGCGATGCTTGCGTCGGCGGTGTTTTTCTTCTGTGCACTGGCGAGCTGGTTCGTGCTGCGCCCGCTGCGCGACGCCGTCGCGGCCGGCACGACGCCGACGCAGCTCAGCTGGCTGTTCGTCGGCACGCTGACCACGACGCTCGTCGCGAATCCGCTGTTCTGGGCGCTCGTCGTGCGCTTTCCACCGCGCAAGTTCATTCCCTACGCCTATCAGGCGATCGTCGCGAGCCTGCTCGTGTTCTACGTGCTCCTCCGCCTCGGCCGCGGACACGACGGCGGCGCGCTCGACGTCTGGACCGGCCGCGCGTTCTTCGTGTGGACGAGCATGTTCACCCTCTTCGTGACGTCGCTGTTCTGGTGCTTCATGGCGGATGTCTTCCGGAGCGAGCAGGCCAAGCGGCTGTTCGGGTTCATCGGCGTCGGCGGAACGCTCGGGTCCGTGGCCGGGAGCGCGGCGACCGCCGTGCTCGCGAAGAGCATCGGCGACGTGAACCTGCTGCTCGTGAGTTGCGTGCTGCTCGAGCTCGCGGTGGTCGCGGTGGCGCGCTTCCCGCTGCCCGGGACCGCACCCGAGCGCGCGGGGGACCCCGATCGCCGGGCGCAGTTGTCGCAGGTGGCGCAGCTTCAGGGGCGCGCGGTCGGCGGTAATCTGTGGGCCGGCTTCACGCACACCGTCAAGTCGCCGTACCTGCTCGGGATCGCGGTCTTCCTCGTGCTCTTCACGATCGGATCGACCTTCCTGTACTTCGAGCAGTCGTCGATCGTCGGCGCCACGTTCACCGACCGCGCGACGCGCACGGCGGTGCTCGCACGGGTCGAGTTGCTCGTGCAGGTGCTGACGGTGCTCACACAGATTTTCCTCACCGGACGGATCATCCGCTGGTTCGGCCTCGTGTCGGCGCTCGCCTTTCTTCCCGTTGTATCGATGCTCGGTTTCGGTGCACTGGCGAGCGTTCCCGTGTTCGGCGCGCTCGCGGCGTTCGTGGTGCTGCGCCGGGCCGGGAACTTCGCCCTGACGAACCCGGGAATGGAAGTG
>PMYN01000031.1 GCA_003171215.1 Gemmatimonadota bacterium
TCCCGCATTCCTCTTCTGCATTCCGCATCGGGTCGAAATCCCGCATCCCGCATTCCTCTTCTGCACCCTGCATCGGGTCGAAATCCCGCATCCCGCATTCCTCTTCTGCACCCTGCATCGGGTCGAAATTCCGCAGCCCGCATCCATCTCGCCACTCACGTCTGCCGTTGCGGCGCTCCCTTCGGTCCCGCCCGCAAATACTGCGCAGGCCAGCTGATCGCATGCCCCAACTCCCGAGCCGCCCGCAGCGGCCAGTACGGATCCCGCAGCATCTCCCGCGCGAGCAGCACGATATCCGCCTGGCCGCCCCGTATGATTTGCTCCGCCTGCGCTGAGTCCGTGATCAACCCGACGGCGCCCGTCGCGATGCCGGCGTCTCGCCTGATCGCTTCGGCGAACGGAACCTGATAGCCGGGTCCGAGCGGAATCGTCGCGGTCGCGACGTTCCCGCCCGACGATGCGTCGATCAAATCGACGCCGCACCCCTTGAGCGCGCGAGCGAGTTCAATCGACTGCGGCAGGTCCCAGCCGCCATCGGTCCAGTCGGTCGACGAGATGCGCGCGAACAGCGGATGCGACTCCGGCCACACCCGGCGAACCGCGGCCGCGACTTCGCGCACGAAGCGCGTCCGGTTCTCGAACGCACCGCCGTAGCGATCGGTTCGCGTGTTGCTCAGCGGCGAGAGAAACTCGTGCAGCAGGTAGCCGTGCGCCGCGTGCAGTTCGATCACGCGGAATCCCGCCGCGAGCGCGCGCCGCGCCGCCGCCGCGAACGCCTCGACCACACCGGCGATCTCGGCCTCCGTCATCGCATGAGGCACGAGGTAATCGGCCGAAAATGGAATCGCGCTCGGCGCATCCACGCGCGCCCAGCCGCCCGCCGACTCCGGCACCGCGCCGCTGCCGCCCCAGGGCCAGAACGTGGAAGCCTTCCGGCCGGCGTGCGCGAGCTGGATTCCCGCCGCCGCGCCCTGCGCATCGATGAACGACACGGTCCGCGCCAGCGCATGTGCCTGCGCGTCGTTCCATATGCCGAGGTCCTGCGGCGAGATGCGCCCTTCCGGCGTCACCGCCGTGGCCTCGGCGAACACGAGGGCGGCGCCCCCCACCGCGCGGCTCCCGAGATGCACGAAGTGCCAGTCGTTCGCGAGACCGTCGGTGCACGAGTACTGGCACATGGGCGACACGGCGATGCGGTTCCGCAGCGTGAGGCCTCGCAGTTTCAGGTCGTCAAAAAGTCCCGGCATGATTCAAGATCACCAGATTCAAGAGACAGATATACTATAATCGTGTTCACGCCCTTCCTTCACTCCGCAGGTTGAAGCCATGTCGCGCGCATTCACCAAGGAAGATCACGAAGCGCCGAAACCCCGCCGCAACTGGGCGCTGCCACCGCGCGACGACCCGTCGTACGACGAAGCCGCCGCCTCCGCGCTGCTCGAGGGCGCGCGCGTGAGCGAGGTGCTCGAGGCGGAGGAGGCCACCGGCTACGCGTGGGGCGAGCCGCGGCTCCGGGCGTTCGTCGAGCGCACGCTCGAGCGCGCGCGCGCCGAGGGCGACGACCGGCTCGAGCAGGTCGCGGGGCGTTTTCTAAGACAATCACGCTGATCGCGCGCGCCGCCGATCACGCCCGGCGGCGCGCGCGCCCAATACGACCCGCCGCTATTGGCCGGGCGGCAGCCGAAACACGGCCATTTGCGCGTGCAGCGCAGGCGAGAAGGGCAGTCCGCCGGGAGCCGCGAATTGGATCGTGACGCTCGCTGCGTTCGCGGGGGTGTCGAGACGGAAGAAGGTCATGGTGCCCGGGAGGAGCACCGCGGTCGCGGTGTCACCGGTAATGGCGAAAAGTTGCACCGGCGCTTGGAGCGGGATGTCGGAACTCGGCCCGGAGGTGGCGAAGAGCCTTGCCCAGAGCTGTTTCACATTTCGCGAGACGAACCGATTCACGGCCGGTGCCGTATTGCGGGGCATTCCGGGCAGGCTGTCGGTGTACAGAGCGAGTCCGAAGTTGGCGAACAGTGCCGGAAATGTTTGACCCGTGACCTGCTGGACGTCGGTGAACGCATTCGATGGACCGCGCTCGAGCTGCTTGTACACGCCGCTTCCCATCTGGTCTCCGAGCCAGCGCGCGAAGAGCCACGCGCCCCCGCGCCACGAGAATCCGTTCTCGTCGTCCGTGCTGAGCGTGATCGTCGCCGTGTCCGGCAGGAGCGCGTACTCGTACGAGTCGTACAGGAACCCCTGTATGAAACCCTGCGATGAATCGGGAAAGAGCTGCGCGGGATTGCTGCGGCACAGAGGGGGAGGGCACTTCTGCTCGTAGTGCACCGAGCCCAGCTCCTCCGCCACGATGCTCATCCCTTCGTCCAGCCAGCTGTCCGACGGCGTGCCGCCGCTGACAACCACGTGCTGCGAATAGTTGATGAGGTGCTGCAGCTCGTGCAGAAATGTGCCCGGCACATCGACGCCGACTTCCCCCACGCCGTGCGCACAGCTGAACTGTCCGGCTGTGTCCGGCACGATCGAATAGAATATCTCGCCCTGGTTCGAATTCGGATCCGACGGCCCGTCGAAATCACCCGAGTCGAAGAACCCCGCCACGAACCCCTGGCTTTGGCAGGTGGCGGTCGGCGTGTCGGCGTTCACCACGGGCGTCATCAGCATGATCACATGGCCGTTGCCGTCGATATCCGAGGGCCCGCCGAACGCCGCGGTGTCGATCGGGTAGAGCGTCTGGTCAAACAGCTGGCCGAACGCCGAGAGCTGTGACGGCGTGAATCCGCTGGCCGGCGCGGTTGTGTCGATGTAGACCAGCACGCTCGCGCCGGCGTACGCGAGCCTGGCTCCCACCGTGGCCCAGCTGTTCACCGTGAAGCTGTTCGCCACATGGAAGCTTCGAAGGGAGCCGACCGCCGGTATCGTGACGCGACTCACGGCGGCGCCAACCGATCGCTGGACCGACGCGTGCAGGATCGACGCGCCCGAGCGCCGAGCCGCTCGCGCGTGGAGCGCCTTTTCCGCGGCATGTTGCGCGGTCATGTTGCGGCCGACCGGAGGAACTCCGCCGCGCGGCGCCGGTCCCGCGGATGCAGACGCCATCCGCGCCGCCGCGACGTGGCTGATGGACGCCGAGGCCGCGGCGACGTTCGCCGTGAACATCTGGTAGTTGATGTAGCTGACGGGCACCGTATTGGTGGGGAACTGCGGCACGATGAGGTAGCTCGCGCCGTTGCCGGCGAGCGTGAGCGTGGTGCCGCCCGCGCTGCAGTCGACGTTTGCGGTGGCCGCCGACGCCAGGGTCAGCGTGGTGGTGCCGCCGCACGGATTCGACCTGATCACGACGGAGGACTTGGTGGTGGTCACGCCGCTGCTGTCGCACGCGGCGACGAGCGCGCAGAGAACAAGAGCGGCAACGAATCTGGAGCAGGACAACCGGTTCATCGAAATCTCCCCACGCTTATTCGGGTTCGCGCATCGTCGCGCCAGGACTTGTGTGTGCGTGCACGGTCCGAGGATACGACACACGACGCACCCGAAGTGTTCCGTGTCCGCCGGAATAAGAAAGCGTTAAGATCGAACGCGGCGGGCAGCGGAACGGGCGCCTGTCGCGACGATCTCAGTTCCCCGTCGGCCACACCCGCAGCATCACCACGCCGTGCGACGGCACGGTCGCGGTGTAGCGGTCTGCGACGCCGCTCGAATCCCTGTGCGTCCAGAGGTCGCGCACGCGCGCCTGCTTCGACTGCAGCCCGACGCGTCCCCAGTCGGCGGTCATCGGCGACGGCACGGAGGCCCTGTTGAAGAGGAGCACCGCGCGCGACCCGTCGGCGAGCGGCTTCACCCACACCTGAAGGTCCGGCGGGCTGCTCGCGACGATCATCCCCTGCACGCCAAGCGAATCCTGGTCGACCGCGATCACGTCCCTGTTGAGCAGGATGTTACGCGTCGCCGCGGCCTCCCGTGTGGAATCCACCATCGTGCGCACGTCGTTTCCCGCCGTCAGCGGCGCCGCCATCATCGCCCAGAGACTGAAGTGCGCGCGGTATTCGTCGCGCGTCATGCCGCCGTTCCCCACCTCGAGCATGTCGGGATCGTTCCACGCGCCGGGTTTCGCCACGTGCCAGTACTGCGATGAGAGATTCACGATGGTCAGCACGCTGTTCCATCGATCCTGGATGTCGCCGGTCGTGCGCCAGAGATTCCCGATCGCGGGCGCCCAGTCCCACGGACGGTTGCTTCCCCACTCGCAAATGCTGAACACGATCGGTCGCCCGCTCTTGAGCAAAGCATCACGGAGCTTCGTGTACTGCGTGGGCGCGTCGAGTCCATCGGCGTTGCACCAGTCGACCTTCACGAAGTCGACGCCCCACTGCGCGTACGTCTTCGCGTCGAGTTCCTCGTGGCCATAGCTGCCGGGGCGGCCCTCGCAGGTGAGGCGGCCGGCGTCGGTGTAGATGCCGAACTTGAGTCCCTTCGAATGCACGTAGTCGGCGACGGGCTTGATGCCGCCGGGGAATCGCGCCGAATCCGCGACGATCACGCCTCTCACATCCCGTGAGACCTGCCAGCAGTCGTCGATCGTGACGTACTGGTATCCCGCGTCGCGCATGCCACTCGCCGCCATGGCGTCGGCGACGTCGCGAATGAGTTTCGCGCTCACATCGCAGCCGAAGTGGTTCCAGCTGTTCCATCCCATGGGCGGCGTGCGCGCGAGACCGTTGTCGTGCCGGTGTTCTGCGCGGGCGGCACCGATCGAGAGCGCGGCAGCGGTGGCGAGAGACGCGAGCTGGATGATGCGGCGCAGGGGAGTTGGCACGATCGCTCCGGGCGGAGGTATGATTCAAGAATGAAAGCTAGCCGGATCCTGCTCGCGCTGATGCTCTTCGGCGCGCCGCTCCTCGCGCCGCTCATCGCGCAGCGGGGGCGCGGGTTCAATCCCGGCTTCCGGGTCGACCCGGTCATCGAGAAGATTCCGTATGACGGCCGCTTCACGCTGGTGCGGCTCAGCTTCACGACGAACAGCCCCTCCGGCTACTACTATCGCGGCCTGCCCGCGTGGGCGCACGGATATCCGAACTCCGAGCTGAACCTCATGCGGATCCTGGGCGAAATCAGCGCGCTGCATCCGCTGCTCTACAAGAGCACCGTGATCGCGCCGGACGACCCGCAATTGTTCAAGTATCCGGTCGCCTACATGGCCGAGGCCGACTACTGGGGGATGAGCGACAAGGAAGCGGAGTGTCTGCGCGCGTACCTCCGGAAGGGCGGCTTCATCATCTTCGACGACTTCCGCGACGACGGGCGGGACGGCTTTCAGGGTTGGGCGACCTTCACGGCACAGATGAAGCGGGTGCTCCCCGAGGGGCGCGTGGTGGACCTCACGCCGGCCAATCCCATCTTCCACTCGTTCTTCGACATCAACTCGTTCGACATCGTGCCGCAGGACTACGACCGCGGGCGCCCGGTGTTCCGCGGCATCTACGAGGACAACGATCCGAAGAAGCGCCTGATGGTGATGATCAACTTCAACACCGACGTTTCGAACTACTGGGAGTTTTCGGCAATGGGCTTCAAGCCCGTGGCGGAGTCGAACGAGGCGTACAAGATGGGGGTCAACTTCATCGTGTACGCATTGACTCACTAACGGCCAAACATTGGTCCGTATCCCAATCTTCTCGAGGTCCGGTCATCGCCGGATCATCTGCAGTCGATGACACCCTCGATCGTCGCGGGCGCGAGCGCCGGCACATTGCCATGGAAAATCGCGCACGTCACCGGAGCCGACTGCGGATTCGTTGCGCTCGCGGACCATCCTGAAGCGGTGGCGGCGCTCACCGTCACGGTCACGCCCGGCGACGCGTTGTAGTTGATCGCGGTCAGCGATGCCGTGTAGCTGTCGTGGTCGAACAGGTATCCCTCTTCGGCCGTCGAGAGATTCCGAAGATCGGACATCATCGCGGACTTCATCGCCTTGCCCTTCGTGTCCTGAAACGTCGGAATCGCGATCATCGCGAGAATTCCGATGATCACGACGACGATCAGCAGCTCGACGAGCGTGAATCCGGGTTTGGCGAACGATTTCATGGGGCGATGATTTCTATTCGATGTTCCGCCCTCACAACATACTGTCCCGCCACCTCGATCTCCAGCTGGACGATGTAGGATCCCTTCGTCAGTGTATGGATGTCCAGTTCGAGCGCGCGAGGCGAGGTGCCCGATCCCCGCGCCGAAAGATCCTCGACCGAGACGATCACCGGCGTCGCCTCGTGCACGAGCCTGAGCGCCTTCGCCTGCCGTTTGAGGAATCCGCTCTCCTCGACTTCGCGCACCACGGTCAGCGAGATCTTCATCTTCTCGCCGCTCGGATCGGTGCCGTACGATTCCCAGTACACGCCGAGTTTTTCGTCGGCGCGGAGACGTTCGGTGGGAACCGCGTGAGGCGCGGCCTGTTCGACCGATCCCGGGAAGGTGCCGAACGGCTTGTAGAAGAGCAGGTCGGAGAGCGTGACCCGCGTGCCGACGGCGAACGGCGGGTTCACGCCGTACCTGGCGCGGGCCACCGCCCGCTTCTCGGGCGCGTAGACTTCCGCGCTCATGAGCAGCGGACCCCACGGCGCCCTCGCGATCAGCACGCCGGTCTCCGGCGCACTGTGCACGATCTTGCCGTAGTCGGCCGGCTTCTCGTTCGGGGCGACGACGAGCGCCGCCGTGAGCTTCCCGCCGGCGAGCTGCTTCGTGACGCGCGCATCGTACGCCATCACGACGAGCGCGGTATCGCCGCGCTTGAACATCGCCTTCTGGTGCTCGAGCGGCGTGAGCGACACCGCATACGCCGGCGCGTAGCGCGCGATCACCGGCGGCAGCTGCAGGCGCCAGTTCGACGAATCGGAGAGCGCCGGATTGTTCAGCACGAATCCCGGCGGCACGTACCGGTAGGCCGGAACCGGCTCGTAGCTGGTGACCTCGCGCAACACCTGGCCCCGCTCCGGCCCGCGGCGCGGCATGCCCATCGAGAAGCCGCCCCGGGTCGAGCTGCTCGTGGTGCTCACGCCCCACGCGCGCGGCCAGCCGAACCGCAACATCAGCTCCAGGTCGTCCTCCTGCGAATCGGTCACGGTGACGCCCGGCGCGTCGCGGAGCATCATCTCCATCGTCTTTCGGGCGTAGTGCTCGGTGCGCGAGTCGTTGCCGTCGAGCGAATAGAGCGTCCGCGCGAAGAACCAGGCGCGGTTCTCGAACGCGTCGCGCTCCGGATTGCCGCACGGGAATCGCCGGTATTGCTGACGCGTGTCGTCGTCGATGAGCATGTCGATGCTGCGCCAGTCGCAACGATCCTTCGGCAGCATCTGCGCGAGCGCGTGCGAGTACGCACTGTCGGCCGCATCGTACCTGCCGAGCAGGTGCAGCGCGAAGCCGCCGAGAATGTCGCACCACCAGCCGCCGACCCTGCATTCCTTCGCGGCGGCGAGTGCGCTGTCCAGGCGGCCGGCGTCGGCGAGATACCGGACGCGCTGCTCGACCGCCCATCGGTCGGACGGCGCGCGGATGGCGGCCGAGTCGAGCATGGAGATGAGCGCGTCGCGCGCCCGCTTGATCGAGAGCGGCTCCGGCGGCGGTGGCGGTCCCTTCTCGTCGTACCAGTAGCAGACGTTGCCGACCTGCTCGTCGCATTGTGCCGGACGGCCGCTCCTCGCCCTGGGCAGGCTGTCGAGATGCAGGCGCTCGAACTCGGACTGTGCGCGCCGCACGGACCACACGCCGGTCGGCGAACTCGGGTCCGATGACGGCGACGCGACTGCATCGGGATCGCGGAGAACCTGCGCGCGCGCGGCGGCCGGAGCGGACGCGACGAGCACCAGCATCAGGACCAACGGGAGAGCGGCGCGGTTCGGCATAGCTACATGGTACTCCCCAGGCCGAAAAAAGAACCGTTCCCCGCCAGGGTATCTGAGCGGCGGCCTATGAGAGAAACCTGCGGCGGTCTGTGGTCATACGGCCGATGGCTCCGCTTTCTCGCGGGACGAAGTTTCGAATCCGGGAATCCAGTCTTGCAGCACCGTGCGAAGCCCGTTCAGCTCGATGGGCTTTGGTGCGAAGTCGTTCATCCCCGCCTCGAGCGCGCGCTGGCGGTCCTCCTCGAAGGCGCTGGCGGAGAGCGCGACGATGGGCGTCTTCGCGTTGGGTCCGTTCGACCGGCGGACGCGCCGCGTGACCTCGTAGCCGTCGATCTCCGGCATGTGGCAATCCATGAGCACGAGATCGAAGCGCTCGCGCGCGAGTTCCGTCAGCGCGATGGCCCCGCCGCCCGCGCTGATGACCTTTGCGCCGAGCGAGCCCAGCATCGCGCGGGCGACCATGAGGTTCAGCTCCACGTCGTCCACCACGAGCACGCGCGCGGGCTTGCCCGAGGCTGCGTGCGTCGTCGTCGTGGCCACGTTTGCCGGCGCCGGCGTGACCGTCGCGCCCAGCCGGCCCGCGGCGAGCTCGGTGAGGATCGCCTCGAGATGATCTTCGCGAACCGGACGGCGGAGCTGCCCCGCCGCGCCGAGCGACGAGAGCGCGGAATTGTTGAGGGGCTCGTGCAGCGACGTGATGAGGATCAGCGGCACGCTGCCGTTCGCGAACGGAGACGGCACGGGGTCGTTCCGGTGTGGCGCATCCGCAAAAATGCACGCGAATCGCGCGCCGGAATGCAGCCGCTCCAGCGCCGCGGTCTCCGTGGCTATGGGCTCGGCCGTCACGCCGGCGCGCGTGAGCATCTCGACGACCGCTTGGCGCGTGAGCGGAAGGGCGCAGCACACGAGGGCGCGCGAACCCACCGGAAGCTTCGGCGCGAGCGACGATTCGCGCGTGACCGTGGAGATCGGGAGCTGGAGGTCCACGCAGAACTCCGATCCCTCTCCCGGCGCGCTCCTCACGGTGAGCGTGCCACCCATGAGCAGCACGAGCTGGCGCGAGATGGCGAGTCCGAGTCCGGTCCCGCCGAATCGCCGCGACGTGGACGCCTCGCCCTGCTCGAATTGCTCGAACAGTCGCTGCTGGGTCTCCGGTGTGATGCCGATGCCGGTGTCGCGCACCGCGACGCGCAGCGCGATCGTGTTGCGGCCGATCATGATGCTCTCGAGGTTCACGCGCACGCTGCCCTTGGCGGTGAACTTCACGCCGTTGCCCACGAGATTGAGCAGCACCTGCTTCAGGCGCGAGGCGTCGCCCAGCGGCCAGCGTTCCGCCCGCAGCGTCTCGCACACGGCGATCTCCAGTCCCTGTTCCGACGCCTTTACCGCGAAGAGATCGACCACGTCGTCCACGAGGGCACGCGGATCGAACGGCGCGTTCACGAGCGCGACGCGGCCGGCCTCGAGCTTCGAATAGTCGAGAATGTCGTTGAGGATGACGAGCAGCGACGACGCAGACTTGTTGATCACCTCCAGCGAGCGCCGGTCGGCCTCGGTGTGCACCGAGCCGAGCATCGCCTCGCTCATGCCGAGCACGCCGTGGAGCGGCGTGCGGATTTCGTGGCTCATGTTCGCGAGGAACTCGCCCTTGGCGCTCGCGCTCGCCTCGGCGGCGGACTTGGCGTTCGTGAGCTCGATCTCCGCCGCGCGCCTCGAACGCTCGACGCGGTACGCCGCGAGCCCGCTCAGCCACGCGAGCAGGATGCCGATTGCGCCGCCGACGAACACCACGTTGTCGAGGCTCGTGACCTGCGACCGGTAGCGGTCGAGGTTCAGCGTCAGGTTGACCACGCCGATGACATGGCCATCGCGCGCGAGCACCGGAGCGCTCGCCTCGAGACCGCTGCCCCACGGAGACAAGGACGGTCTCTCCGAAACGAATGTCTTTTTCGCCGCCCATGCGAGCTTCGCCTCCGGCGTCGCCGGCTCCTCGGCGCCGATGCGCTTGTGCGCGGGGAGTCCGTCCGGACTCTTCGCGCCCACGGGCGATGCGTCGAGCACGACGTGCATCGTCTCGCCGATCACGATGCCGGTGGACACGTGCACGATCGAATTGTCCGCGCTGTCGAGCGCGTAAAGCGGGCGGACCGCCGCCGCGTACTCACGCGAATGTTCCTGGTCGGGCTGCGTGATGCTGGTCAGGAGGTCGCCGTCGACGAGCGCCGACGCGGTCTTGGCGCTCGCTCGCAGGTACTCGCGCTCGTTGCCGAGCAACACCTCACGGGTCGCGACGAGCACCGTGCCGCCGATGATTCCCGTCGTCGCGATGACCATCAGCCCGTAGGCCATCCCGATGACGAGGGGCCGCCGGGTGCCGGCTCTCTGCAGGAAGTTGGCGACCAAGCCTGTCATATCACATCAAGATGGCGGCGGCTCACGCGTCTCGCCATGATTGCGCCAGTCCGGGCCGCGGGTCCCCGCGGCGCTCCGCTACGCGGCGCCCCGCCTCCGGGCCTCGGCCTCGGCGTGCTCGAGTCGGCGCTCGAGGTCGTGCGCCTTGTGATTCCACCCGCGCACGACCTGCATCCGGTGCGCGAACAGGCGGTAGCTCACGATGCCGAGGAACAGCGCGGTCGCGATCACCATCCCCCACCACGCGAGCAGTTCCGGCACCGTGACGGCCGGGCCGTTCTCGAAGATGCGCGGCAGGAACGGCTGCGGCCCCACCAAGAGCAGGGTGAATCCTGCGGCCAAGATGACCGCGAGCGCCACCAGCCCCGCGAGTCGCGCGGCGCGAAGCGACACGCGCACGGAGCTGAGCTTGCGGCCAAGGGAATCGATCGCGCGCGCGAGTTCCTCGTCGCTGAGGCTCTCCGGCGGAGAATGATCGGGGCGGGGCGGGCCGAATCGCTCCATCAGTAGAGGGCCGGATGCTTCGCCATGCGGGCGTCGAAATGCGCGCGCAGGAGCGCGATGTCGGCGTCTTTATCCTCGCCCGGCGCCATCGGTGCGAAGATCCTGACGAGCTTCGCCGGATAGTCGAACGCGACCGGCACGATCGGGACGCCAGCACCCTTCGCGACGTACCAGAATCCGGTGCGCCACGCAGGGAGCTTCCTGCGCGTGCCCTCCGGCGAAAGCGCGAGCAGCATGTGCGGCCGCGACCGGAAGTAGTCGATCGTCTGTTCGACCACGTTGTGCGGGTTCACGCGATCCACCGGCACGCCGCCGAGCCAGCGCATGACCGGGCCGGTCGGCCACCGGAAGAGAGAGTCCTTGCTGAGGAACGTACCGCGGAATCCGATGGCGAACATCACCGCGACGCCCAGAAAGAAATCCCAGTTCGACGTGTGGGGCGCCACGATGACGACGTACTGCGGCAAATTCGGAAACTCGCCTTCGATGCGCCAGCCGGTGAGCCGCAACGCCAGGACAGCGAGCGCACGCGAGAGCGCGTTTCCCCGCCTCGCAATGGCGTCGCCGAGCGGAGGGATGGTCACCGGTGCCGTTGGCATCGCCGCATTGTGCGGTTCCGGCTGGCGTCCGGCAAGGTCTCCCGCGTAATTCGGTCGTATGACGAAACGATTCCCGGCAGTTCTCCTGGCGTTCGCCGCAGTGGCGGGTCTCACGGCGGGCACATCCGCTCCCGTTCAGGGCGGCCCCACCACGACGCCGGCCGACGTGCGGCGCATCCTCTCGGCGCTCGCCGACGATTCCATGGAAGGGCGCGCGAGCGGCACGCCAGGCGCCCAGCGGGCGGCGCGATACATCGGCGGGGAGATGAAGAAGATCGGGCTCGAACCGCTCGGCGACTCGGGGTACTTCCAGCGGGTTCCGATCTCGTTCGACACGCTCAGGATTACCACGCGGCGCATGCGCGATCCGAAGGATTCAACGAAGATCATCGTGGTGCCGATCGACGGACCACCGCGCATCTCGGTGCGCCCGCGCGTTCGCGCGAGCTTCGCCGACCTGGACTCGCTTCCCGCGGTGCGACGCCCACCCGCCGTGAACGTGCTCGGCGTGATCCGCGGGTCAGACCCGTCGTTGAAGAACGAGTACGTGCTGGTGGACGGCCACTACGATCACCTCGGCATCGGCCGGCCGGTGAACGGCGACTCGATCTATAACGGCGCGGACGACGACGCCTCCGGCGTGACGGCCGTGCTCGAAATCGCGCGGCAGATGATGAAGGGCCCGAAGCCGAAGCGCACCGTGGTGTTCGCCGCGATGATGGGTGAGGAAGTGGGACTCCTCGGCACGAATTGGTACGTCGCGCATCCGGCCATTCCGCTCGAGAACATGGCGGCGAATCTCGAGATCGAGATGATCGGCCGCCCCGACTCGCTCGCGGGCGGCGTCGGGCGTGCATGGCTCACAGGCTACGAGCGCTCGACGATGGGCGACGCGCTCGCCGCGAACGGCATTCCGATCGTTCCGGACAAGCGCCTCGACCAGAATTTCTTCCAGCGGAGCGACAACATCGCGTTCGCCCGTCGCGGGATTCCGGCGCACACGCTCTCGTCGTACAACATGCACACGGATTATCACCAGCCGTCGGACGACATCACGAAGGTGGATTTCGTGCACATGGCGGGGGTGATCAACGCTGGTGCTCGGGCGGTGAGGCTGTTGACCGATGGGCCGAAGCCGGAGTGGAAGGTTGGCGGGAAGCCCTGAACGGCAGGGGCGAGTGGCGAGAGCGATGCGGGATGCGGAATTTCGACCCGATGCAGAGTGCAGAAGAGGAATGCGGGATTCGGGATAAGAGTTGAGATACGAGTTTGAATGCGGACATTCGGAACAGCGAAGGGCGCGACTCAACTGAGATCGCGCCCTTTTCGCATCCGCATTCCAGCTCAAATCTCCCATCTTATCCGAATCCCGCATTCCTCTTCTGCACTCTGCATCGGGTCGAAATTCCGCACTCCGCATCCATCTCATCTCTCACTTCTGCCGTTGCTCGAGATCCGCCGCGTAAACGGAAAGCGCCCCTTTGTAGTCGCCCGTCGCGTCCGCCACCATCATCTGCCCGATCAACCCCGCCGACACCTCCTCGCACCCTTCGAACAGCTTCGCCAGCGGCGTGGTGGCGAGCTCCCGCTCCGTTCGCTTCTTCAAGTGCTCTTTCAATCCCCGGTTTCCAGACGCGTCCACCGAGAGGCGCACGGCGCGGCCGAGCGGGAGACCCGCCTCGAGTGTCGATGCGAGAACGCGCGCGAATCGTGCTCGCGTGAGGCCGTTCGTGTTCAGGAAGATCGACGCGAGGATCGAAATGAACACGCCGCCGAGCAACAGAAATGCGCCGAGCAGGATCACGATCGTCGTCATGTATGTCTTCACCGGACTCTTCGGCAGCATCACGAACGGCAGGCCGAAGGCGGCCACGAGGCCGAGAAAGACGGGATACCCGAGCGCGTTGCGCACCTCCAGGCGTCGCTTGAAGTCTCCGGTGAAATAGTCCGTGAGCAGACGGAGCGACTGGTTCAGCGTTCCGCCTTCGTCCCCCGCGGTGAGCACGGCTCCCTCGAACGGCGCGAACAGTTTCGGGCGCGCCTTCACGAGCGCGGTGATCGATTTTCCCTGACCCGCGCCCACCACCAGGTAGCGGCGCGTCTCTTCGATGGACGGAAACGCGTTCGGCCCCATCTGGTCGAGCACGACATGTGATGTCAGGCCGGCGGCGAGCCCGGCGTTCCACGCGCGATAGAGTTCCGCGCGGTGCCGGGGCTCGTCGAGGCTGCGCAGGGCGCCGAGGACGGTGAAGCTCATGTCAGCTCAAAATACATATGCCTGCAGCATCACCCACAGTCCCACCAGCGTGGCGAGTGCGAGGCTGTGCCGGAACACGTAGCGCAGGATCGCGCCTTCCTGTCCGTGTGCGTGCGTCGCGGTGCCGGCGACGACGATGCTCTGCGCGTCGATCATCTTTCCCATGACGCCGCCGGAACTGTTCGCGGCGGCCATCAGCACGGGACTCACGCCCACCTGGTGCGCGGTCACCACCTGCAGGCCGCCGAAGAGCACGTTCGAAGAGGTGTCCGATCCGGTGAGGGCGACGCCCAGCCAGCCAAGGAACGTGCCGAAAAACGGATACATGAACCCGGCGTGCGCGAAGGCGAGGCCAAGGATGCTGTCGGTGCCGGAATAGCGCGTGACGTAGCCAAGCGCCATCATCGCGGAGATCGTGAGGAGCGAAGGGCCGATGCGGCGCAGCGTCCCCGCGTACGCGCGCACCATCTGCGCCGGCCTGCAGCCCATCAGCAGTCCGCCGATCAACGCAGTGAGCGCGATTCCCGAACCGCTCGCGCTGAGCCAGTTGAAGTCGAACACGGCGGGCTCCGCTTTCGGCGCGGCCACCACCGGAGGCTGGCGCAGGACCTGCTCGTGAAGGCCGTGCACGACGATCTTCGGGTCGGAGATCGCGTTGAGCCGGCTCTTCACCTGCGGCGTGCCCCACGCGAACACGATGAGGCAGAGCAGGGCCCACGGCATCCAGGCGCGAAGCATGTCGGAACGGGGAATGTCCGTGTGCGCGGGAGACCGGGCAGCCGGCGCCCCCTTTGGACGCCACACGCGCAGGAACAAGGCAAACGCTCCCATCGAACAGACCGCCGACACCACGTCCACGAGCCACGGCCCGTGGAAGTTGGAGATCAGGTATTGCGGCACCGCGAACGAAAGGCCTGCGACCGCGAGCGCCGGCCACACCTCCATCGTCTTCCTGAATCCCGCGAAGACCGCGACGAGCCAAAACGGGATCATCACGCTGAACACCGGCAACTGGCGCCCGACCTGCGCGGAGAGCTCGTGCAGGTCGAGTCCGGTCACGCCCTGCAGCGCGATGAGCGGCGTGCCGAGGGCGCCGAACGCCACCGGCGCGGTGTTCGCGATGAGCGCGAGTCCCGAGGCCTCGATCGGCGCGAATCCCAGGCCGATGAGCAGCGCCGCAGTCACCGCGACGGGCGTGCCGAAACCGGCCGCGCCCTCGAAGAATGCGCCGAACGAGAACGCGATGAGCACGAGTTGGAGGCGCTTGTCGGCCGTCAGCTGCGCGATGCTGCGCTGCAGCACGTCGAACGCGCCCTGCTCCACCGTCAGGCGGTAGAGGAAGAGCACGTTGAGCAGGATCCAGCCGATCGGAAACAGGCCGTACGCGGCGCCCATCAGCGCGGCACGCACGGCCATCCCGGCGGGCATCCCGATCACGACGACCGCAACCGCGATCGACGCGGCGAGTCCCGCGACCGCCGCCCACTCCGCTCGCACACGCCGCGACGCCAGCAGCCCCAGCAGCAGCACCACCGGCGCGAGCGCGACGAGCGTGGAGAGGATCTGCGATCCGAACGGGTCGTAGCGTTGCGGCCAGGGCATGTGAATCCTTCAGCTCACCAGCAATGTCTAACGGTCATCCATCGGCGAAGGGGCGATCCGAGCCGCCAGAACGATGGCGCCCGACGCGTTCCGTCGCCAACTTATCGACCAGCGTCAAACAACATTCACCCGAGATCCGGCGACCATGACACCACGACTGTTCGTCCTTGCCGCCGCCGCGACAATTGCCAGCGCGGCGCCGCGCCTCGTTTCATCGCAGGCCATTCCGGACAAGCCGGTCCCGCCGGCGGCATCTGCCGCACCTGCCGCACCTGCCGCCGTGACGGACACCACGAAGGACATCGATCCCGTCGGCACCTATACCGTCTACCTCACCGCGCAGGGCAACGCGATGACGACGACCACGCGGATCGACAAGAAGGCCGATGGGACCTACACGGGCTCGGTGAACGGCGACGGCATTCCGCCGCTTCCCGTCACGTCGGTGACGGTCACCGGCAACAAGGTGAAGCTCACGATCAGCGCGCCGGACGGCAGCGAGGCGATCATCGAGATGTGGGTGAAGGGCGACGACATCACCGGCCGGTGGTCGATGGCCAACGATGGCTCGAACCTGACCGGCAAGAAGAGCCCGTAGCGCCGGGGGTCGTTACAGCGGCTTCGGCTCGGTGTAATCCTCGCCGGGATTGATGAACTGGTCGCGCTCGATCTGATACTGCTTGTCGTACAGCTGCTTGTAGCGGCCGTTGCGCGCGAGAAGCTCCGCGTGACGGCCGCGCTCCACAATTTCGCCGTGCTCCAGCACGAGAATCTGGTCGGCGCTCTGGATCGTGGAGAG
>PMYN01000009.1 GCA_003171215.1 Gemmatimonadota bacterium
GAGGCACGCGTCACCTGAACCTCGACCGCCATCGGATCCTTCCGCCAACTGTCGACGACGCACTTCCACACGGCCGTGTGCGCCGCCTTCAACTGCTCGATGATGTCCAGTCCGAAGGGATTCTCCGTGGCGCGCTGCGCTGTCGCATCCATCGCCTTGACCTGATCCGGCGACGGCCTTCCCTTCATGTGATCGCGATAGAATCGCTCATAGAAGTCGAGCACACTGATCCAGGCTGCCTCGCCATATGTCGTCACGAGGAAATGGCGCATGGTCGCACGTTCGAGTCGAACGTACGAAACCGGCTCCACCGCGCGGACGTATGCCGCGAGCGATTCCAGCACTCGAGATTCACGCAACGCCCGCGCCGAGAACACGAGTGTCTCGCCGGTCATCGTCGCATCCTCGTACACGATGTCGCGGCGACCCCAAGGAGGAATCTCCAGAGTCGCCAGCGCCGCGTTCAATGATTCCCTGGCGGCGTCAATCGCGTTCGTCCGATCCACGACCGCGCCAATGGCAAATCGCTTTACAATGGCGTCAAACTCCGCCGTGAACTGGTGTATGGCGTGAGCGGCCGGCTCGTCGATTCCACTAAGTAGTCCATTGAGCGGCGATAGCCATTCTGCGTCATCGTCGGCGATTCCGGAGATCACTTCGAGGAATCCCGTGTCAAACAAGCGCGCGATATACGCTCGTTCAGCCTGCGATCCCTCGCCCTGTCTTCCATCGCCGCCAAGGACGTTGACTAAGTCTTGCCCGCACGCCGGCGCTTCCTTCAGACGGCGAGCGAGATGCTCGATCGCGTCGCTCCACCGAATCCGCCGAAACACCTCACTGCCATTCTCGACGGAGAGAAATGTCGCCACGCCATCGCGGACAGTCAGGGTCGGATTGGCCCTCACGGGCAGCCGCAGTCGCAATTGCTCACGCCTCGCCAGCCTATCCCAAATGGCGTTATAGAGAAGACGGTTGGCTCTCGTAACAGTCTTCAATAACGTTTGGCCACGCTCAAGTACGAACGGGACATTGGTTGGTAGGCTCGGCGCCAACCTTGTCGCGATCACGGCACCGAACGTCGCGAATGGAGTAGGCTTACCGACCGCACGGGCCAAATAGTTCATAAGGCCTCGCTCGACCCGTTCACGACGACCGGCTCGAACCGCGAGAGGCCCGCCTCGACTCCGCTCGAACAGTTCTGGCGACGCCAAGAGAAGTGCCTTGGCAAAGGGCTCGCTCCGAGCGTTTGCCCACAGCACAGATCGTGCTCGCTCGCGATCGTTCAGGTAGCAGTCGCGAACGAGCAATCGCGCGACCTCCAACTCGGCGATCAGCGTGGCAACACGAGCAATGGCTGGCCGGTCAGACTCGGGTATCTCTTCGAGCGCACGGCCAAGGATGGCGCTCGGCACGGCTCTCCCGTTCCACAATGCGCGCCTCAGTTTGAGCAACAGGCGACGGGCTTCGGCGTATGCATCGCCCAGAGTCCCGACGGCGCGATGCAGTACCTCGGACGCTCCGTTCTGCGCCGCGCTCAATTGCCGTCGCGTCTCGGCCTCACGATCGAGTGCCCGCATAAGCTCGGGCGCGCGGAGATCGTCGAGAGTCTTGAACACGGATACCGCTCGTCGCGCGAACACGAGCATTCCGAACGGATCGTAGTCCACGCTTACCGTGTCCGTCAACGCCGCGACACGGCGCCGTGCGTCCGCCTCTACCACTGGGACGGCGAGCGTCATCGCACTACCACGCGGTCGCCGCGAGTTGGCGCACGCTGAGCTCCGCGCGAAAGACGATGCCGGTACGACTCGGCTGGGCTAGGTGCGCAGCGCACGCTCGAGGCTTTTGCACAGAGCCCCCTTCGAGATTCAATCGGTAGGGGATGCCACCCGTCTGCCGCCTCTCTGACTTCATAACAAATACGAGCCTCGTGGTCGGTCGCGAGTCGCGCTACGTCAGCCCAAGTTTCCGGCGAAGCTCCGGTCGCGCGAGACTTGATCGTCGAAACGCTCTCTACAGAAACGGAGGACTGGCGAGAACTGATGTTGCCGTCGATGATCCTGTCACTCGTTTTCGCCGACGTTCGCCTCACTGACCGATGAACGCACGACGTTCAAACGAAGACCACTATCGAGCCCTGCGCGAACCTCGTCAATGGTGGCGCAAAATGGGAGAGAAATGTCGAACCATATTGCGCCACGCAGTTTGCAACAGTGGCGCAAAAGCGTCTCGCCACGACGGCTCGGGGTCCGTTCGCATCATTGGAGCATCGTCGCGCTCTCCGACATTATTGCGCCACACAAAATTGATACGGGTGACTTCGTGGTCACGAAGCAAAGTGTCGTTCGAACAATCCCGACATCCTCGAAAAGTTTTTGTCCGTGCGGACCGTGGCTTGATTCCGCCGGGCAACTTGCAGCCATTACCTGCGCACAGTAGCATCTCGCGAGTAAATGCCAACCCGCGAGGCCACACTGAAGTCCCTCCCCATCCGCGCTCGCGCATTGCTCGCTGCGCGTCGATTTACAGAGCTGCCTCGCCGACACGCGCTATGACGTACTGCGCGCGTGCGGTCCAGGCGTGAGCGCGAGCGTTCTGTTCGTCCGGTGTTCGCAACACAGGACGATCAGTGACGCCGCACGAGATCGACGAACGAGGCGTCTGCCTGTGAGATCCGGCGTCGATCCCGTCGCGACGCTGACTCCTTCGTTGCGCAGAGTCGCCGCATATTTTTGGCGCCTCGCGCTCTTGGCACGCCCGTATTGGCAGCAGCTCGTGAACGGCGTCGCGCTTGGCTTGTGCGTCGGCCTCGTTGGCTTGGCGATTCCATATTTTAGCAAGTCGTTCCTCGACAATGTCTATCCCGCGCGCGATGATCAACATTTTGCGACGCATTCGATTACGCGGTCACATCGGCTCAGACTTTGAGCTGGGCTCGTGCTATAGTGGGATTACTTATGGACATTGCTAAGCGTCGAATGACACCGCAAAGACATCGGCTGCTGGCGTCTGGATGCCTCACGTTTGTCGGTGCGCTTCTCACGATTGTCGCGGACGGCAAGACCGGCGAGCAACCATGACACCGAGACGGGCGGCGCGCGCCACTGTCAGCGACCCGGACCCCGCAGACGATCTCGAAAATAGTCCAGGAGGATTCCGAACAGGCGCCCCGAACGCGTGGCGATCTTCCCGTGAGCGACATACCCACGCCTGAGCAGGCCTGGCGTGATTGGCGCCACGCCGGTCGAGTCGAGCGAAAGCAAGACTCGATAGCCGCCAGCGGTCGAATTCGGAAGTCCAGCGGTGTCGGAGCGGCCGGATGCCGCTGGTTGCCATCCCACGGCAACAACCACGCCGTCGAGCCTGTAATTCTCCAACTCCGATAGCGCCGGCAACTCGACCTTGGCCCGATCGCCCACACGGATCCGGTGCAGATCATGTTCACTCACCGCGATGCGGGCGCGCCAGCCACGGATGTCGCCTAGTTCAAGAATCGACTCGCCTGCGGCGACCGAACTTCCGACCAGCCGCTCGATGTCGTCGCTAAGCACGATGCCCGCGGCGGGCGCCACGACTGCCTGGCGAGACAGCCGCCGACGCGCCAAATCCAGTTGCGCCTCCAGTTGGCGGATATCGGCTTGCTTTCGCGCGATGTCGTACGCCGCGAGTCGAGACGCGGATAGATCGACATGTGCCGAGGCGACTTCTGCTTTCGCGGCCATCAGATCGGCCGACGGTGCATCGAGCGCATAGTGCGCGCGCGTCGAGCTCGCGAGCGCCAGACTGTCGGCGTCTCCGAAGAGTCCGAAATCTGACATGCGTTGGTGCAGCGTCGCTCGCGCGCGTAAAACCTGACTCTCAGCCTGCACAAGTTTACTCTCGAGACGCGCGGAGTCGTAGGGGACCGCATGCACGAGTCGCTCGACGTCCACTCGTGCGCCATCCACTTGACTCATGAGTTCGGCGACGCTCGATGAGACCGCGAAAGGATCTAATCGCGCGACCACTTGGCCGGCTCGTACGGTATCGCCCGTGTGAACCAGCACCATTGACAGGATACCGACGTCGGCTGCGCGAACGAACCAAATCGACGCCGGCTCAATCACGCCGTCCCCGTCGACAGTCAAGGTCACGGTCACGACGAGGGAAGCGACGAGGGCGGTAGTAGCCAGCAGCATTAGTGTGGCAAACACCATCGATATCGCCCGTCGAGTGACCCACGTCGCCGCCACCTGTTGGTCGCGGATCTCCGGCAGTTGAAACTTCCGCGGCTCGCTTCGACGCGGGCTGGTCGTCACGGCGTCACTCCGAGCATTCGAACCGGGCGGGAATCGTCGCCGATTTGCGCCGCCGCCAGAAGCTGCTTGTATAGCGCACTTTGCCGAGAGAGCTCGGCGTGCGTGCCGACGGCGCTGACTCGGCCGTCTTCAAGCAGGCAAATCTGGTCGGCGAGTGACGCCGTCGCGAGACGATGCGTCACGAGCACAACGGTTCTTCCGCGCATGCGAAGCAGCAACTCGCGCAGTACCTCCTCTTCGGTCTGAACGTCCATCTGAGACGTTGCTTCGTCAAGCAGCAGGATTGGCGCGCCTCTCAGCAGCGCCCTCGCGATCGCCATCCGCTGGCGTTGCCCACCGGAGACCGTGGCTCCTGCTTCCGCGACCGGCGTGTCGTAACCCGCCGGCAAGGAGCCAAGCAACTCGTCGAGGCGGCACGCGCGCACCGCGTCGGCAATGGCATCATTGCGGACATCATCGAGTCCCAGAACGAGATTCTCCCTTATGGTGCCGCGAAACAGCGTCGGCTCCTGCCAGACGACGGCTAGCTGCTTGCGCCGCTCCGCGAGGGCGATCTGTTGAATCGGTATGGCGTCGAAGAGAATCGAGCCGCTGTTTGCCTGTTCCATCCCACAGAGCAATCGGAGAACCGACGATTTTCCAGCACCACTGCGACCGACCAACGCTGTGACTGAGCCTTCGGGGAAATGAAGCGAGACGTCCTGCAGCACGGGGCGTTCTGCAGCGTACTCGAACGAAACGTGTTCCAACCGAATGTCGCCCTTTAGCCGCACCACGCTTGGTGCGGCAGGCGTGTATACGAGCTCTGGCTCCTGTTCCGGCTCAAGGTCCAGATACTCGAACGCACGGCCGAATGTGATGGCGGTCTGCTGAAGATCCGCAAACAGGCTCGTGACTTCGCCAACGGGACCGGTCAGATAGCCGAGATAGGCACTGAACGCGAGAAAGCCTCCGAGAGTCAGTTCCCCGTTGAGGATCAGCGTCCACGCGTACCACGTGAAAACTGCCGTACCGGTCAGGCGAACGACGCCATTTGCCAATGAGATCACGGCGCCGACTCCGGCCTGGCGCGATTGCGCTCGCAGTACGTCTTCCGTCTGACGCCGCGCATCCGTAAATACACGGCGCTCGGCCGACAGCGACTTCAGCGTGCGAATATGGTTCAGAACCTCGACTTGGATTGCGTTGAGCTCTGCACCCGCCTCGGCACTCTGCTTCATGTACCGTCGGATCACGCGACCGCTGAGAGTCGAGATCACGGCCGTCACGGGACTGGCGATCAGTGCGACCAGCGAAAGCTTCCAGTTCAGCAGCATGAGAAACGGCGGTACGAGCACTAGGTACACGCCGTTCACCAGGACCGTTTGGAGGACCCGCGACAGAGTTGCAAGTGCCGCTCGCACATCGCCGAGGCGACTCATTATTTCGCCAACGCGGTGCTGGTCGAAGAATCGCACCGGCAGGTGTTGGAGATGATTGAAGTACATCAATCCGATGGCGCCTCCGAGTTTTGCCGCCACGATCTGTGTGAAGTACTGTCGGAGCGCTCCCATCAGCGCGGCGGTGAGCGTGAACGCCGCGACACCCAGCACCAGCACGTGCATGAGCGAGATATCGTGCGCGGGGTAGACGTTGTCGAAGAACGACTTGCTGAAATACGGAATCACCAAGCCGACGAGACCGACGCACAAGCCGAGCGCGACGCCATTCACCAGTAGCCGCCAGTATGGACGCGCCAGCAGCGCGAGACGCCAAAAATACGCGATGGCTCCACGCAACGAAGGCGTCACCGTCGCGACGGGATCGACGCCGGATCTCATGCGCGGATGCCCCGCTCGCCGCGTGCCCGTCGCGTCCCGGCATCAATTCCTTGCTCCCGGATCGGCATGCCCGCGTTCATACGCCGGATCGCCGCATCGCACCCACCGCGGCGTGACGGGCCAGCATGTGCCGCACGTCGCCGAGGTCCGCGCCGCGTTCTTGCTCAAGGAAGTTCGCGATCACGCCGCTGACGACGGGTGCCGCAAAACTCGAGCCCGCAAACCAGCGCTCCACACCGCCCAGGCCGCGGGCCCACTGTACGCCGCACGCCGCGCACTCGAGCGCGTCGTCCGGCCGAAACAGGATGCCAAAACGGTCCGCGAGCGTCGCCGCGGCGACGCCGATGACGGGGTCGAATATCGCCGGAAAGGAATGGCCGGGATTGGCGCCGGCCGCTGCGACGATTATCGTGCCGGCGCGTCGCGCTGAGTCGCACGCCGCATAGCTGGCTGCGAGCACGTCCGCCCGCTCGGTGCCAAGGCTGAGATTGATGACCGGAATGTGCTGGGCCACAGCCCATTCGATGGCGGCGATCAGCAACCCGGGCGACGTCTCGAGGCGCGAACTGAATACCCTGACGGGAACGATGCGCGCTGTCGGCGCGACCCGCAGGATGATGTCCGCGCATGCCGTACCGTGTCCGTGACGATCGCGGTCGTCGTCGGACCACGCAGCCGAGAAGTCCGCCGAGGCGTCATCGATGAGCCCGACGCCCGGGTCGATCCTGGCGTCGGCAATCGATCGGTCCCACCCGCTGTCCACGACGGCGACTCGAATCGCTCTCATTCAATCAAGGGCACGAGGGCGAACGGCCATCGGCGCGCCGGCCGACACCGGCCAGCACGCCTCGACCATTCCAGCCGCGCGCAATGCGTGAACCTGCGATTCCACCAAGCCGCGCCACGCGTCGCCATCGACGGATTCCTCACCGTCGAGGAGTTTTCGCATGTCCGCGGCGACCAGCGCGAGCGTCGCGGGGCGGGCGAGCGCGCGAAGCACCACGTGGGCGAAGTGGCCGACGCGCCGGCAGTGGACTTCCTCATGTTGCCGGAAGAGAACGAACGCGACTGGAATCTCGGCGAGGCCGGGAGGCTCCCGGTCGTCCGTGGCGAGCCACGCGTCCCAGTCGTGCTTGCACTCGATCACCTGCGTGTGCGCGGTGCGTACGTAGGACGTGGTGGCCAAGTCGATCTCTCCATCCGACGGTCGGCGCAGCTCCTCATCCAGCTCCTCCGTGAGATCCGAGAACGCCAATGCCGCCCGGTAACGGGCGATTTCCGGCGCCATTGCGTCGGCAAGGAGTGCGCGGCGCGACGCATCCGGCTCGGCCTCGAGAGCGCGCGCGGCCGACGCGTACGCGGCGGCGATCGGGGGAACCCGAGCTGCAGCCGTGTTGGAGCCCCGGCGCTCGGCAAACAACGGCGAGAGGCGGTGCAACACGCGGAACGTGCGCTCGAAGTACAGATCAACGTCTCGCGTGCGATGGACGTCAATTGCGCTAGTTGGCGCGACGCGCGACTCGAGGGCCATCGGCGGCTTGGTCAACAGGAGCACCGACGGAACCTCGCGGGAATGAAGGCGCAAAAGGAAGTGTCCTACGCCTGCATCACCAACCAACAAGCTACGATCGGGCACTTGCAGGTTTGGCCTCGATGGCCACTGTTCTCCCAACTGCTCCTGCGCCCTCGCGGCCCGTGCGACGGCCGCACGGAGCAACGGCCACAATTGGCCGTCACCCAGCACGCGCGCGGCCATCAGGAGCAGCTCGCCCTGGCCAGCCATTCCGTGACAGTACGTGCAGTCCTCCGGCTTTTCGCTGGCGACGAAGGAGCGCAACGCCCTCGACGTAGTCTCGACGGCAACGCGAGCCTGGTCGGCGTAGCGATCGTCGCCGAGAAGTTCAAACGCGCGAACGCGCGAAAGTCCGATGCCGGCGCTGCCGTGGCACCACGCGGTCATGAAAGTGCAGGCCGCGTATGGCAGGCGTTCGCCGCCGCGCAGGGCGGCGCGCAATGCACTGCGTCCATCCGGCTTTGACAGGAGTATGCTCCGGCTGGCGTTTCGCACGTCGGGCCAGTTCCCAACCGCTGAGTCGAAGAGCGATTCCTCGTAGAGATACGCCTGCTCGGCCGCATAGCGGAACTGNNGTCCGTAGCCGAAGCCCGCCGCTCCGTGCGCGAGTCCGGTGAGTCCGCGCATATGCCATTCCCCCATCGTGCTCCACCACCATCCGGTGGGACCCCGGTGCGCTATGTCAACGAGCCGCTCGCCCAATGCCACGGCACGGTCGAGGACCCCGGACATGCCGGAGAATCCGGACAGGTTGAGGAGCGCCGGAATGGCGCCCGCGCCTCCCGCGATCACGTCATTGCCGGTTTCGCGTTTCTCATGACCGGTGATGGGGGCGAGCACGTCAGTCGACCAACGGCCGAATCGTGCAACACCCGCCAGCGCGGACAGTCTGGAAAGAAAATACGCGATGCCGACTCGTCCGCTGAAGAACCCGACATTGTCGGGCGGCATGCTCGCCGCCGCCGCTCGCGCATGCTCAGCCGCGCCGTACACGACCGGCACCAACGCTGCGTCCTGCGTCTGGATCCACAATTCCATCAGAAACAAGCCAATGCCGGCCGTGCCATTGTACATAGAGCCACCCGCCATTTCCTGCCGCAAAGCGGGCTCACCGGTGGGGTTGGAGGCGGCCATCCGCCACGTGCACGCGCGGCCGGCCCATATTGCGTCAGCGGCCACGCGCAGCCCCGTCTGGTGTGCGAGTGCCAGATAGTCGAACTGAGATGACGTCTGAATCTGCGACCTCCGAAATCCTGTTCTTGCAAGCCGATCGACCGAGTGGGCGCGGTGGTGCCGCCCACTCGGTCGTCAACTCGACGTGGCTAGCCCGCGCCCTGCGAATGTCGCAGGGTCAAGGCGAACGATGAAATACGTATCGACAGCGTATCAGCCGCATACCCTGATATCTGTGCTACCACATTGAAAGGGGGTTGTTGGACCACATGGATCGCCGACCGTAACGCACGGTATAAACGCGCAGATATCGGTCGCTGCCGTCGGGTCGTCAGCCCCGTGCACAGTCCCTCGTCCTCGCAACTCTGAGGACGTCTCGAACGACTCCACAACGATCTCATCGAGACTCAACTTCAGTTTCCTGGCCATGATCCTACCCTCACGGAAAGAATGTTGCCGGCCGTCAATTCGGCCGGCGGGAACGCGGAGTGTCCGCAGTTGTCCGTCCAACATCGCGAACTATGTGCGTCACTCCGCCATCTGCAGCGCGGCCTGTGCCGGCATGGCACTGACCTACCCTCCCAACGCCTCGGTACAGGCAAACGCCAAATACGCCTCTTCGTCGAGCCGCACCCCGAGGCGGTTGTTCATCATGTGGACGTAGCTCGCCACGATCCCGAACAACACAGGCCGGGACTCGTCCGCCGAACCCGGGCACATGCAGAGTTTTCCTGCATTCTGCAGCACGCGCAGTTCCGCGCACGCTGCCTTTGCCGCCGCCGCCAACGTGTCGATGGGGGGCGAGACGGACTCCGTGAACGTGAGCCGGTCCCATGCCTCGAGAACGTACGCCGGGAGTGTCGCTTCCTGCCCCTGCACACCCTGTCGGAATCTTCTGTCCAACCCCGCGCGCGTACCTTCGTTGGGGGCGATCGCGCGCAGGTATTGCCGATGGAAGGCATCAAAGAACGCGATGGCGTCAGCCGGATGCGTCGCATGCGGGTGCACCATCGCGAGCATCGCGAGCAGTGCGCGGCCCAGCCGGACATTGCGTGGCTGAGCCCAGATCGTCGGCAGCAACGCCAAGGCCGCATCGCTCGACGCACTGAACAGCGTTTCCGCGACGGACAGCGCGTACGGCCCGCCGTAGCGTTCCGTTTCGGCTTCGTACGGCACCCACCGAAGCGCCACGACTTGGGGCGAGCACTCGATGGGGGCGGCGGCGGCTCCATCAATAAGGACGCCGGGGCTCACCGCCCGCACATGGTCAACGAGCGCCGGTCCAACGCGCTGACTCAGGACATCGGGAGATCCCTCGAGCCTGAGTCGGACGTGGGAGTAGCCGTCGGAATACCGGATGAAGAAATAGCGCGAAATCCAACCGCGCGCGCGGCAGCGGGCGACGAACGGCGCGACCACGTCCAGCACGATAGCATCGGCATGCTCGTCATAGAGCACGGCACGGTCGTGCGAGAAGTCGAGATGGGCGCTGAGCCATCGCCTCGGCCCGACGGCGGGATCGCGCAGCTCATGCATGCGCAACCGCCGTGTCACTGGTCGTGTTGGCGTCGTCACCCTGCCTACNNGCAGCACCAACTCCGTCGCGAACCGTTCGTCGTTCGCGCCCGGGAGTTTGTCCGCCGCAGGATAGCTCTCCTCGATCGCCATCGTGTATTCCTTCAACCCCACCGGGAGCCGGCCGAACAGCGCGACCAGCAGCGGGCTGCTGAAGTCGATGAACTGAGGTTTGCAGTAGTCGCGCGATTTGCGCGAGGGTTGAGCGGAGGCGGAGGCGGAGGCGGCAGATCCGTCCACGCCGTCTGCGCGGTCGGAATCATCCGCACCCGGCGCATCGTCCGCCGTACTGTTGGCCTCGGTGGGCGGCGCCCCGCTGTCCAGCGTGCCGGCTTCGGTTGCTGGCGCCGCCGGCATCGGAAAGACCCGAACATAGACACTCGTCGGGATTCCATGTCCGTATCTCCATCGGTTGACTCTTACGAAATAGTCAGCGGGGGATTCCCCAGGTTCCACCATCGGACAGCGGCGACCGGGCGCGGTCCACAGGCGGCGCGCCACTACGACCCGACCACCGATAACAATCCGAGGGCGATACGTGACGCGCGACACGCGCGCGTCGCTCCCTCCTTCGCCCTCATGTGTCGTGCGCTCAGCCTCAGGGACGTCGGGAATCCGCAGCACGGCCTCCTCCACCGGGGAGAATCGCCACAGCAACTGATGCAGCGGGCCTCGCCGCATCGGGTTGAGGAAGCCGAGATCGACGGCGTGAACGCGCCGGCCGTCGGAACGCCGTACGAGTTGCACTGACAGAGGATCGTTGGGATCGGTGGCCACGTCGAGATCGGCCACCGGCAACGTCGCTCCCGACGCAGTGCGATCGCCACTCGGGTGGCTGATCTCCCACTCCAGCAGGGGCGGATGCAAATTCGCGTTGTGGAACGAGTCGCCAGCGATCTCTGCAACTAGATCGTTGGTAAGTCGCCGGTTCGTCTCGCGAACGCCATCGAGCACGAACGACGGGAGCGTGTACAGAAAGCGCGAGAAGTACTTGCCGAAGCCNNGTGAAAGCACGCATCGCCATCCTCCCGTCCCTTCATCGAACACCAGTTGGCAGAACACAGACATCGACAGGAACGACGTTGCGCGCCGCGGCACACCATCGAGCGCCGTGGCGAGTTGCATGGACGGAACGCTCACCTCGGGTGCCAACGGAGACCGCGCCACTTCCTCTCCGATCACCGCGGTGATCCGTTTCATCGCATCGCTGATGGCGTCGACGGCCTCCAAGCGGAACGGATTGGCGACGTTGTAGTTTCGCAGGTCTTCGTCAGTCCGGTTGCCGGCGCGCAGTCGCCGCAACTTGTCGAGATGGGGTTTGTAATGCTCCCGCTGGAAGTCTTCGTAGAACGTCAGGAACGGCACGCGAGACGCCCCTGGATACGTGGCGTCGAAGAAGTGCCGCACACCCGTGCGCTCCGCACGCAGCGCGGAGACATCCGCCAACGTGCGCCCCAGCTCCGCCACCGCCTCCAGCGTTTGCCGCAGATCGTCCGAGAGCGCGACTTCCAGCACCGCGTCGAGCGAGGCGTCCTCGTAAAGCGTGAGATCGCTGGCTGCGGGCATATCGCGCCCCATGCGCTTACACGCGTCCGCCAGCGCGAGCCGCACCTGCTCGCCGATCGCTTCACGTTCGCCTACGGTCGCCGCGGCATAGTCGTCCACATGCTCGCGCAACTGCGCGAGTAGCCCGACGACGATGGCCGCGTGCTCGTCGTCCACCGAGCTGAGGAAGTCGCGCAGCGGCAAGTCCCAATCAACCTCTTGGTCGGGCACCTCGGCGCGGCAACGAATGAGACCGATACGCAGGAGCGATTCGGCAAACGCCGTCGCATCTTCCACGGTCGTGTCGAGATCGGGATCGGCAACCAGCCGGTCGATGAGCTCCCCGAGCGTGGCGTCGGCGCGGTCGCGCACGACACCCACCACGACGGAGACGGGCTCCGTTCGCTTGACGCGCTGAAACACTTCCCCGCTGTCGAGCGCCGCGAGAAACCGGAACTCGTCCGCGCCCTCGCTGAGCGTGGGATTCAACTCCATTCTCAACATCCGCTGCACCCCAGGCCTCTGCCGAAGGTGCGCCCAGAGAAGTCCGTAGAGTTGCTTGTTCAGTCGCACGAAGCCGCGCTTCATCTTCACGTCGCCGCGGAAATGGAAGCGTGGTGCATCACTCCCGACGAAGGCTCCACTGGCCAGCGCGCACAGCGTCGAGAATGGCGTCGCCTTCATGGCCGCCCTGGTGAAATAACGCAACAGGCCGCGCTCGATCTGCTCGACGCGCGAGCCGAACGCCGCGGGGTCGGCCTTGCGATAGCGTGCGATGTTCCGGAAAAGCGTGGGGGAGGACGCCAGCACTCCCTTACAGAAATCCGTGTCGCCTACCGCGGCCTGCAGTGCCGCGCGTGTTCGGAACACTTCGTTCGCATGAAGGGCTCGAATCTCGGCGGAGACGTCGTGCTGTTCGCACAGCAAGGCGCANNCAACCTGGCAGGCGACGGACGCCGTCCATTGTAAAGGTCCCGACGAAGCGCGATCAGACAATTGCGTTCCGCCTTCACGTCCGTGACGCCGATCACCTGATGCAACGCCTGCGACATCTCCTCGCGCGAGTCGGAGAGAGCGGCATCAACGGCTGCCAAGCGCTCGGCGCACTCGGCCAGTGACGGCGAGGTCAATTGCTCAACGGCGTTGACGGGAAGCCCCGACAGACGCGTGATGAATCTCTGCGTGGACTGCGGTCGCGCTGTTGTGTCGGGCGACTCCGTCATGATTCTCACGTCGGTCGGATAGTTCAGGGACGAATCATGATGGGAGCGGAAGGGCTCGCCGGAGTTGGATCTGTTCGCAGCAACCGAAAGTCGTGATTCCATTCCGTCGCACACGAGTTGGTGATTCCGTTCATGCAAGATCAGAAGATGCCTAGCGACTTCGGTCGAACTAAGCACGCAAGTGATTATTCTGCAACTCGTTGGACGCTTTTAGGCCACCAAGGTGGAGTCACTAGGCAGCGCTACTGCGACTCTACTCCGTTGCCTTGAGTTGGCGAGCGGAGATGGCACCAGTGCTGAAAGATTCGGCGTGAATCGTGGCCCCGTCATCGCACGTCGCCAACGTCTTGTTGGCGCAGCCGAGGGCGCTCAGACGTACACTCGAGCGAATCTCTGCGTGAAACGACTAGTACAGCGGAACAAAAGTGCGATGACGTATTCTCACGCGGCGATCTTGGCGAGAGGTGCGGAGGTTGCGCACCGAGTCAGGAGGTGCGCGAGATCCCGGCGCGTGAAGCGCCAGTCCAAGGGGCGCGCAATGGTTTGGTAGTGCTGCGCAAACCCGAGGATGCGGTCGAAGACGGCGCCCTGCGGCGAGAAGTCCGCCGGGGCGAGGGCTTTGTACTGGAGAATGGAACAGTAAGTCTCGATTTGATTGAGCCAACTCGCGTGCACCGGCAAATGGACGAGGATGAGGGTCGGCCAGCGAATCTGGAGCCGGTGGATCGCCCGCTGCCCCCGATGGATGGCGCCGTTGTCGACTNNACTACCCAGAAGACGCGACGCGACGCGCCGTGAGGTACGGCGCCTGTTCCATGACCTCAGCGACCAACGCATCAAACACGGCGATCGAAATCGTCGCCTCGACGCGGCCGAACAGCACGGCGAGGTGCACATCTCACGCGGCCACATACGCGCACGTGTCGTGCCGTTTGTAGTCCGTCTCGACCCGCATCGCGTGGCCCGGCATGGGC
>PMYN01000100.1:0-1986 GCA_003171215.1 Gemmatimonadota bacterium
ACTTCGTCCGTCCCCGTCGCCTCGTCGCCGTCCGCTTCCAGGACGCCGAGCGCGTTGTAGTGCCTTGGGGGCTCCGGCGGCCGCGTCGGCACAGCGCCGCGCGGCGGCGAGCCCGGATCCTGGCCGTCGAACACGACCTGCACGCGCAGGAACCGCTCCGCGAACGTGTGATGCACGTCGTGCATCAGGTCCACGAACATGGTGTACGCCTCGCTCTTGTACTCGAGCAGCGGATCCTTCTGGCCCCACGAGCGATAGTGGATGGCGTTGCGCAGCTGGTCGAGATCGTAGAGGTGGTCCTTCCACTTCTCGTCCAGCACGTTGAGCATCACGAGCGACAGCAGTTGCGCGGCGTACTCGCCGAGCGCCGCGAACTTCGCATGGAACGCCTTCACGCCCGCGTCGCTCGTCTGCGCGCCCGCCGCGGCCACCGTCGCCGGCCGCGTCCCGTCCTCCTCGAAGCACGGCACCGTCAGCAGGTAGTGCATCAGCAGGTCCTGGCGCAGCAGCGCGACGTCCCAGTCCATCGGGTCCTCTTCGCCGGCGAGCGTCGTCTCCACTCGGCGCGCCACCGCTTCCTGCACCATCTTCACCGACTCGCCCTTCAGCTCCTCTCCGCCCTCGAGCGCGAACGACCGCAGCGAGTAGATGACCTCGCGCTGCTGGTTCATCACGTCGTCGTACTCGAGCAAGCGCTTTCTGCTCTGGAAGTTCTGGAGCTCGACGCGCTTCTGCGCCTGCTCGATCGAGCGCGTGATGAGCGGATGCGTCAGCATCTCGCCCTCCTGCGCGCCCATCCGGTCCATCAGCCGCGCGATGCGATCCGACCCGAAGAGACGCATGAGGTCGTCTTCGAGCGAGAGGAAGAACTGCGACGCGCCCGGGTCGCCTTGGCGTCCCGAACGTCCGCGCAGCTGGCGATCGATGCGGCGCGACTCGTGCCGCTCGGATCCGATGATGTGCAGGCCGCCGCACTCCTCGACGGCGACGTCCTTGCCGTCCACGTCCTTGATGGTCGACGGCTTTGCGATGGTGACGCCGGGTCCGAGCTTGATGTCGGTTCCGCGGCCGGCCATGTTCGTCGCGATCGTGACCGCGTCCGGCTGGCCCGCGAGCGCGATGATCTCGGCTTCGCGCTGGTGGTACTTCGCGTTGAGCACGTTGTGCGTGAGCCCGGCGCGCTGGAAGAGGCGCGCGAGCGTCTCCGACGCGTCCACGCTCGTCGTGCCGACCAGCACCGGGAAGCCCAGCCCGTGCAGCCGCTTCGTTTCGTCGACGATCGCGTTGTACTTCTCGCGGCGGGTCTTGTAGACGAGGTCATGCCGATCGTCGCGGATCATCGGCTGGTTCGTCGGGATCACCGANNGCGAGCGTCTGCGTCTCGCCCTTCACCTGGACGCCTTCCTTCGCCTCCACCGCCTGGTGCAGCCCCTCGCTCCAGCGGCGGCCGTGCATCGTGCGGCCGGTGAACTCGTCGACGATGAGCACCTGCCCTTCCTGCACGACGTAGTTCACGTCCTTCTCGTACAGCGCGTGCGCCTTCAGCAGCTGGTGCACGATGTTGAGCTTCTCGCTCTTGAGCGCGTACTCGGTCTCGATCTTCTGGCGCCGGAGGAGCTTCTCCTCCGCGGTCATTTCGGGATCCTTCTCGATGCGCCCGATTTCGAGGGCGATGTCGGGGAGCACGAACGCCTCGTGATCCGTCGGCGCGATGAAGTCGACGCCGCGGTCGGTGAGGTGCACCGAGTGCCCCTTTTCGTCGAGCACGTAGAGCAGCTCTTCCTCGAGATCGCGGAACGCCTGCTTGCTCGCCGACACCTTGCGATCGGCGATGTGGTCGAGCTCCATCTTCTGCACGAGCATCTTCACGCCCTGCTCCTGCAGCACCTTCAGCAGCCGCTTGTTCACGGGCGCGCCGAGCCGCGCCTGGTAGAACGCCATGCCGGCGGCCTGCTCGTCGCCGGCGGCGAGCGCCTTCTCGCCCTG
>PMYN01000100.1:2002-31076 GCA_003171215.1 Gemmatimonadota bacterium
CCCGAGATGATCAGCGGCGTGCGCGCCTCATCGACGAGCACCGAGTCCACTTCGTCGACCATCGCGTAGATGTGGGCGCGCTGCACCCGCTGCTCGAGCGACACGACCATGTTGTCGCGCAGGTAGTCGAAGCCGAACTCGTTGTTCGTGCCGTAGGTGATGTCGCACTCGTACGCCTCCCGGCGCTCGACCGTACCCGGCTCCGTGTCGTCGAGGCAGCCGACGGAGAGCCCGAGGTAGCCGTACAAGTGCCCCATCCACTGCGAGTCGCGGCGGGCGAGGTACGAGTTCACGGTCACGAGGTGACACCCGCGTCCCGGCAACGCGTTGAGGTACAGCGGAAGCGTGGCCACCAGCGTCTTGCCTTCGCCCGTCGCCATCTCGGCGATGCGGCCGAGGTGCAGCTCGATGCCGCCGATGAGCTGCACGTCGTAGTGCACCATGTTCCACGTCTCGTCGCGGCCGGTGATGCTCACGGTCGTACCGACGAGCCGGCGCGCCGCCTCGCGCACCGTGGCGAACGCCTCGGGGAGCAGGTCGTCGAGCGCGTCGCGGATCTCGTCGCGGTATTTCCCCTCGAGTCCGCCCGAGCCGTCGGCGCCGGTCAGCTCGAGGTCGATGCGCTCGCGCTCATCCGGATCGGCCGCCGTCTTCTTGGCGTCCTTCAGCGCGGCGATCTGCGCGCTCAGCTCGGTCGTGCGCGCGCGGATCGCCTCGCGGAACTTTTCGGTCTGCGCCTTGAGCTCCGCCTCGCCGACGGACTTCAGCCGCTCGCCGATCTCGTTGATTTTGTCGACGATCGGCTGGACACGCTTTCGCTCGCGCGCGTGCCGCGTGCCGAACACCGACCCCAGCATCTTCTTCAGCATTCCCGATTGGGCTCCTCTACCGGTACAGCCGCCGACCCTCGATGTAAGCGGCCACCGGCTCAGGCACGAATCCGCGGATCGACTTTCCCGCGCGCACCCGCGCACGGATCTCCGTCGACGACACGTCCACGCGCCTCGTTTCGATCGCTCTTCCCGTCGCCGGAGGGGTCTCCGCCCCGCCCGCGCGCCTCAGCACGACGACTTCCGCGAGCGAGGCCACTTCGGCCGGCTCACGCCACTGCGGCAGCGTCGCCGCCGCATCCGCTCCAAGAAGCAAGACCAGGGCCAAGGCCCCGTCCGACTTCCAGCGGTCATGAAGCGCCCGAAGCGTGTCAACCGTGTAAGATAACCCGCCCCGCTCGATTTCGATGGGGTCCGCCGCGAAGCGCGCGTCGCCTTCCACGAGCCGTTCGACCATGGCCAGGCGGTCAGCCGGGGATGCCACGACGGACGACTTCAGCGGCTGGCCTGCCGCCGGCACGAACAGGACTCGATCCAGCCCCAGCGCCTCATACGCGTCGCTGGCGGCCAGGAGATGACCTATGTGCGGTGGATCGAAGGTGCCGCCGAAGATTCCGATGCGCATTCAGACTCTGAGAGACAAGAACGGTGCTGGGGTGACGGCTATCGGACCAAAGCCGTGAGTTAAGGGCTACCAGATTTGCGGCGGTCGGACAACGGCGACGGGACCGGTCGGCTTGCAGATCGGTCCCGTCGCCGTTGTCCCGCAACTATCAACCGACAGCCGTCAACTCAGCGCTTTGGTCCCGAAGGTCGAAGCTGAGAACAGCATTTAGGGTTTCTTGGTTGGGACGACCGCGGGTGGTTTCGCCTTCACCCCTACCGAATCCGCCGGCAAGGTGTTCGGACACAGCGCCGCGATCGCGGCCTCGCCCGCGTACGCCGTGCGCAGCGTGACGCAGGTCTCGGCGGCCTCAGGCAGGTACTTCAGCTCCGGCCGGCGGTACACCACCACCATTTCCTTCAGGGCATCGTGCGCGACTTTCGTCATCGGGTAGTTCTTGACGACGTCCTTGAAGTAGATGAGCGCGGACTCGTACGCCTTGCGGCGCACGTAGTGCATGCCCACGTCGTAGTCCTTCAGCGCCTTCTTCTCGTCGATCGCCTGCGACGAGCTGTCAGCCGCCTTCCGCAGGGGCGAGTCGGGATAGATCGCCCCGAGCTGCCGGTACTGGATCTGCGCGAGATCGCCGTAGGTGGCGTCGAGATCGGGCCTGCGCCAGAGCGCCGCGTACGAGTGGCCGGCGAGCAGCAGCGAGACCGGAGCGAGCGAGTCGTCCGGGAACGATTCCGCGAGGCGCGCATAGCTGGACGCCGCGAGCAGGTGCTCCACCTTCATCTCGTGCGCGTGGGCCAGATACCAGTGCGCGAGCGGAAGCAGGGTGTCGCGCGCCGAGAGATCGAGCGTCAGCCGCTCGAAGCCGGTGACGGCGTTGTCGTAGTTCTTCTTCTTGTACTCCGCGAGCGACGCATCGAACAGCTTGCCGCTCGACGCGTAACTGCGAGGCTGGAATCCGGGGCGGCACGCGGCCGCAACGGTGAGCGTCGCCACCAGGACGGCGGCGCGCACGACGGTGGACGAACGCGTCATCTCCTCGCCGCCGTGCGCTTTGCCACGCGCTCTGCCATGCGCGGCGTGCCGAGCAGCCCGCGGAAGTACTCGATGGTGCGGCTGATCCCGTCGTGCACATCCACTCGGGGCTCCCACTGCAGCATTCTGCGTGCACGGGCAATGTCGGGCTGTCGCACCTTGGGGTCGTCCTCGGGGAGCGGCTTGAAGGAAATCTGCGATTTTGTCTGCGTGAGTTCGACGACGATCTCGGCGAGTTGCTTCACCGTATACTCCACGGGATTGCCGATGTTCGTCGGGAAGGCGTCGCCCCGGTTGTAGAGCCGGTAGATGCCCTCGACCTCGTCATCAACGTAGCAGAAGGAACGCGTTTGGGAACCGTCGCCGTAAATCGTGAGCGGTTCCCCGTTGAGCGCCTGCACGATGAAGTTCGAGACCACCCGCCCGTCCCGCGGACGCATGCGGGGGCCGTACGTGTTGAAAATCCGGACGATGCGCGTGTCCACGCCGTGATACCGGTGGTACGCCATCGTGATCGCCTCGGCGAACCGCTTGGCCTCGTCGTAGACGCCGCGGGGCCCGATCGGGTTCACGTTTCCCCAGTACGTCTCGGGCTGCGGGTGCACGAGCGGATCGCCGTACACCTCGCTGGTGCTGGCGATGAAGAAGCGCGCCTTCTTCGCGAGCGCGATGCCAAGCGCGTTGTGCGTGCCCAGCGATCCGACCTTCAGTGTCTGGATCGGCAGCTCGAGGTAGTCCACCGGGCTCGCGGGCGACGCGAAATGCAACACGCCATCGAGCGCCCCCGGCACCTCCGTGTACTCGGAGATGTTGTGCTCCATGAAGCTGAATCGCGGCTCGTTCGCGAGGTGAGCGAGGTTGTCGCGATGCCCGGTGATGAAATTGTCGAGCCCCACCACGGAGTGCCCATCGGCGAGGAAGCGATCGGTGAGGTGCGAACCGAGAAACCCGGCCGCGCCGGTGATCAACACCCTCATTCGCGCCCCCGCCCGAGCGAGCGATAGGTGAAGCCGAGTGCCTGCATCTTCACAGGGTCGTAGAGATTGCGGCCGTCGATCACCACCGGCTTGCTGAGCGCGCCCTTGATGCGCGCGAAATCCGGGAAGCGGTACTCGTTCCAGTCCGTGACGACCACGAGCGCGTCGGCGCCCGCGAGCGCCTCGTAGTTCGTCTTCGCGAACGCGATCCGCGTGCCGAGGCGGCGCTCGCCCTCGTGCATCGCGGCCGGATCGTGCGCCACCACGGTCGCGCCGGCGCCGAGCAGTTCCTCGATCAGCGTCAGCGCGGGGGATTCGCGCATGTCGTCGGTCTGCGCCTTGAACGCGAGGCCCCAGATGGCGATGCGCGCGCCCTTCATCGACGAACCGAGCACGGAGCTGAGCTTCCCGAAGAGCCTGTGCTTCTGGCGGCCGTTCGCCTCTTCCACCGCCTTCAGCACCAGCATCGGGGCGCCGACGTCGTCCGAAGTGCGCATCAGCGCCTGCACGTCCTTCGGAAAGCACGAGCCGCCGTACCCGGGCCCCGGGAACAGGAACGACGGCCCGATGCGGGCATCGCTGCCGATTCCCTTCCGCACGAGATCCACGTTTGCGCCGACTTTCTCGCACAGGTTCGCGATCTCGTTCATGAACGAGATGCGCGTGGCGAGCATCGCGTTCGCGGCGTACTTCGTCATCTCGGCCGACGGGACGTCCATGAAGATGATCGGTTTCCCCGTGCGCACGAACGGCGCGTACAGCTCGGCCATGACGCTGCGCGCGAAATCGCTTTCCACTCCGAGCACGACGCGATCGGGCTTCATGAAGTCGTCGACGGCCGCGCCCTCCTTCAGGAACTCGGGGTTCGACACGACGTGGAACGGCAGCTTCGCGTGCATCGCGACGGCCGCCTGCACCTTCTGCGCGGTGCCGACCGGGACGGTGGACTTCGTCACGACGACGAGCTCGCGCGTCTGGTTCCGGCCGATCGTCTCCGCGACCGCGAGCACGTGGCGGAGGTCGGCCGAGCCGTCCTCGTCGGGCGGCGTGCCCACGGCGATGAAGACGACCTCGGCGGACGCGACCGCGGCCGCGACGTCCGTCGTGAACGTCAGCCGGCCCTGCGCCTGGTTGCGCTCCACGAGCGCGTCGAGACCGGGCTCGTAGATCGGGAGCACGTTCCGCTTGAGCCCGTCGATCTTCGCCTGATCGACGTCGGCGCACACGACCTGGCTGCCCGTCTCCGCGAGGCAGGCGCCCGCGACGAGGCCCACGTATCCGGTCCCCACCACCGTGATGTTCATGCAGGGTTCATGAATGCGGTGCCGTGGGCGTGAGCGAGACGATGCGCGCCCGGGAACTCTTCGTCTTCGCGAGCGCATTGCGCGTGTCGACGACGAGCGACGCCTTGTCGACCAGGCGCTGATAGTCGATGGCCGAGTGGTCGGTGACGATCACCACCGCGTCGGCGCGCGCAAGCACGTCGTCAGTGAGCGCGACGCTGATGCGCTCGTGGCCGTCCTCCTTGTAGCGCGGCACGTGCGGGTCGTGGTACGTCACCTCGGCGCCGTGTCCCTCGAGCAGGCGGATCACGTCGAGCGCCGGGCTCTCGCGCATGTCGTCGACGTCCTTCTTGTACGCGACGCCGAGCACGAGCACGCGGCTGCCGCGGACGGCCTTGCGCTCGTCGTTGAGCGCGAGCGACACCTTGTTCGCGACGAGGTCGGGCATCGCGCTGTTGATTTCGCTCGCGAGGTCGATGAAGCGCGTCTTGTAGTTCAGCGTCCGCATCTTCCACGCGAGATAGTGCGGGTCGAGCGGAATGCAGTGCCCGCCGATGCCGGGGCCGGGCGTGAACTTCATGAAGCCGAACGGCTTGGTCGCGGCGGCCTCGATGACTTCCCACACGTCCACGCCCAGGCGATCGCAGATGATCGCCATCTCGTTCACGAGCCCGATGTTCACCGAGCGGAAGGTGTTCTCGAGGAGCTTCGTGAGTTCGGCCGCTTCCGGCGACGACACGGACACGATGCGGTCGATGCACGTGCCGTAGAGCGCGGCCGCGACCTCGGTGCACGCGGGCGTGATGCCGCCGAGCACCTTGGGCGTGTTCTTTGTGTGCCAGGTGGGATTGCCCGGATCGACACGCTCGGGCGAGAACGCGAGGAACACGTCCTCGCCGATCACCAGGCCGAGCTTTTCGAGGCGCGGCTGCATCACGTCGCGCGTCGTGCCCGGATACGTGGTGCTCTCGAGCACGATCAGCATGCCCGGGTGCGCGCGGCGGGCGACGGCTTCGGCGGCCGCGATCACGTACGACATGTCCGGATCGCGCGTCTTCGCGAGCGGCGTCGGCACGGCGATGGAGACCGTATCGGCGCGGGCGATCGCGGCTTCGTCGGTGGTCGCGACGAACTTTCCGCTCTTCACGTGCGCGGCGACCTGGCTGGACGGCACGTCCTGGATGTGCGAGACGCCGGCCATGAGCTGGTCGACGAGCGACTGCGTGATGTCGTAGCCGATCACGGTGAACCCGGCGTCGCAGAACTCCATCGCGAGCGGGAGTCCCACATAGCCGAGCCCGATCACCGCCGTCACCGCGGAACGGTCCGCGATCTTCGAGAGCAGGCGCGTCTTGGTCGAGCCGTCGTCAGCCAAGGTGCGCGCCCTAGCGGCCGAAGAAGCCGCGCACGGCCGCGATGACTTCGTCGAGCTGCGGGCGCGTCAGCTCCGGGAACACCGGGAGCGACACGACTTCGTTCGCGGCCTTCTCCGACTCCGGGCACGCGCCGGCCTTGTAGCCGAGGTACGCGAAGCAGGGCTGGAGGTGCAGCGGCAGCGGATAGTAGACCGAGTGCCCGATCCCCTTGGCGCTGAGGTGCTCGCGGAACTTGTCGCGGCGTGGCACGCGAATCGTGTACTGGTTGAAGATCGACTCGTTCGCCGGCTCGACGAACGGCGTGCCGATCTCGGCGACGTCGGCGAACGCGGCGTTGTAGTACGCGGCGTTCTCGCGGCGCTTGGCGCTCCACTGCGCGAGGAACGGGAGCTTCGCCTTGAGGACCGCGGCCTGCAGCGCGTCGAGTCGCGAGTTGTAGCCGACTTCCTCGTGGAAGTAGGTCTTGACGCTTCCGTGCGTGCGCAGGCGCATGAGGCGGTGGTAGATCGCCTCGTCCTGCGTGACCATCATGCCGCCGTCACCGTACCCGCCGAGGTTCTTCGAGGGGAAGAACGAGAACGTCCCGATCGTGGCGACTTCGCCGGCCATGCGCCACTCGCCGTCGATCGAGCGGCGCGCGCCGATCGACTGTGCGGCGTCCTCGATGAGCGGCACGCGTGGCATCAGGCGACGGATCTCTTCGACCTGGGCGATCTGCCCGAAGAGATCGACCGGGATCACCGCCTTCGTCCTGGAGGTGACGGCGGCGGCGGCCAGATCGGGGCGGATGTTGTAGGTCTTCGGGTCGATGTCGACGAACACGGGCTTCGCGCCGACGTTGTGAATCGTGCCGGCCGTGGCGAAGAACGTGAACGGCGTGGTAATCACTTCGTCATCCCGGCCGACGTCGAGGGCGCGCATTGCGATCAGCAGGGCGTCGGTGCCGTTGGCGCAGCCCACGGCGAACTTCGTATTGGAGAGCGCCGCGACCTCCGCCTCCAGCTCGACGACGGGCTTCCCGAGGATGAACGCCTGGTCGTCCACCACGGGGAGGAGCGCCGCGAGGACCGATTCCCGGATGGTGGCGTGCTGGGCGCGCAGGTCGAGCAATGGTACCGGCATGTCTATTTGGTCAGTTTTGTGATATTCTGATGAAGCATTTGCGTGCAACGAAACTATCAAAGCTCGCGTTACGCATGGAGGAAGTCAACGAACTCCATGGATCGTGGTTTCAGCGCGGCACACAGGGTATAATACCGCCGTTACATTGAGCGCCGTGAACCGAAGATCCGGCCGCACCACGGAGAACAGCCCACCCATGGCGACACGAATCTCGAGCACCACGCCTCCGGGACCGCAATCAGGCGTTGCCGCCGCACCACCAGGCGGCATTGCGGATTTCGACTACAGCAATTTCTACTACTCGTCCAGCGACGATATTTTCGCGATTTTCGATCCGTACAACGAGTGGTGGTACGGGCACGCGCGGAACAACGGCTACTACCTGTATTCACAGCCGATGTCGACGCCTCCGGGCCCGCGGATCGACCTGGAAGAGCAGCTGGGACACGAGCGGCTCAACCTGCTGAACCTGGCGTCGTACAACTACCTTGGTCTCTCGTATCACCCCGAAGTCATCGACGCGGCCAAGCAGGCGCTCGACCAGTACGGGCTCGGCGCGGCGGGATCGCCGATCCTCAGCGGCACGATGGAAATCCACGTGCAGCTCGAGAAGGCGATCGCGAAGTTCAAGCGGAAGGATGCCGCGATGGTGTTCCCCACCGGCTACAGCACGAACGTGGGGCTCATTTCGGCGCTGATGCGCCCGGGCGACTGGGTCATCATGGACCAGAACGTCCATGCGAGCATCGTCGACGGCGCCATCCTCTCGAAGGCGAACGTGCGTTTCTTCAGGCACAACCGGCCGGACGATCTCGAGAAGAAGCTGAGCGGCACGAGCGGCAAGCGGCTCGTGATCGTCGAGGGCGTCTACTCGATGGACGGCGACGAAGCGCGGCTCCCCGAAATCGTGGAGGTCGCGAAGCGTCACGACGCGCGCATCATGATCGACGAGGCGCACTCGAGCTTCCTTTATGGCAAGGAAGGGCGCGGCGTCGCCGAGAAGTACGGGCTCGAGGACGACATCGACATCCACGTCGGCACCTTCTCGAAGGCGCTCGGCGGCATGGGCGGATTCGTCGCGGGCTCGCAGTCGCTGTACAACTACCTGATGGGATTCGCGAGGTCGCGCGTGTTCTCGTGCGCGCTCGCTCCGGCGGTGTCGGCGGGCGTGCTCCAGGCGCTGCACATCCAGGAACGCGAGCCGCAGCTCCGGGAAACCCTCTGGTCGAACGTCGCGCACATGCGCGGACTGCTCGCGGAGGCCGGGATCGACGTCGGCGAATCCACGTCGCAGATCATCCCCATCATGATCCGCAACGACCGCAAAATTTTCGGAATCGCCCGGGCACTCCAGCGGGCCGGGCTCTATCTCCAACCCATCATCTATCCCGCCGTGGCCAAGAATCGCTCACGCTTCCGCATTTCGATCTCCGCCACGCACACGTCGCAGCAGCTCGACGAGGCCGCCACCATCCTGAGCGACGTACTGCAGGCGGAGGGCATGCGATGAGCGGTACGAACGGCGCCGGTGGCGCCTCGCCGGAATTCGTCAAGTACCATTTCCGGCACGCGATCGGCGGGTTCTTCGAGTTTTCGACCGCCAACGCGCGCAAGATCCTTCCGCCGCACCTGCACCCGGTGGAGCCGCATCACGGGCAGAGCGTGCTCTCCGTGATGGCGTTCGATTTTCACAAGTCGATGGTGGGCGAGTACGGCGAGCTGATCCTTTCCGTGCTCGTGATGCCACGCGTGGAGCCGGGCGCGCTCCTCCCCCGCTCCGCCTTCTATCCGTTCCTGCTCGGCACCACGACGAAGGCCGCGCGCGATCACGCGATCACGCGCTGGCACCTGCCGCACTTCATGGAGAACATCGATCTCTCGTTCGACGCGCAGCCCGACGAAATCCGCATCGCCGCGGCGCACGGCGGGCGGCCGATCATCGACATGCGGATCACGGACTATGACTGGGAACAGGTCTCGCACCGCTACCAGTGTTTCATGCACGACGCGGACGGATCGTACATGTCCGAGATCGTCATGGACGCCGAGTTCAGCGAGAACGAAGAGGAGCGCGGCGACATCACCATCCACCCGCACGCGTTCACGGCCGCCATCGACCGCGACGGCGTGAACACGATGCCGTTCCGCGAGATGTGGATGCGCGACGGCCTGCAGACGTTCCACCCGCTCGAAACGCTGGCCACCGCGGCCGTCTGATGCCGGGGAGGGTGTGCGTGATCGTGAACCCGGCAGCCGGCAGGGGGCGCGGGGCGCGCACCCTGCCCGCGGTGCGCGAGGCATTCGCCGCCGTCGGCGTCAGCGACGTGCGGACGACCGAAGCGCGCGAGGACGAGCGCGCCGTCGCGCGGCGGGCGATCGACGAGGGGTTCACGACGCTCGTCGCGGTCGGCGGAGACGGCACGTGGGGGAACGTCGCGAACGCGATCATCGCGTCGCGCGCGGATGTCCGCCTCGCGCTCGTGGCGGCCGGGACCGGCAATGACTTCGCCAAGACGGTCGGCGCGCCCATGAACGACATCGCTCTCACGGCACGACTGTCGGTCGCCGAGGGGTCGGACGTGCGCGTGGACGTCGGGCGCATCGAGGATCAGTACTTCCTGAACATCGCGGGGTTCGGCTTCGACATCGCGGTGCTCGAGGACACCACGCGCATCAAGTGGCTGCGCGGGGACGCACTGTACCTCTACTCGGCGCTGCGGCAGATCGTGGGGTACGGCGGCGTCGACATCGACGTGGGGTCGCACGCCCGGCAGCGCGGAAACTCGCGCCACCTCATGCTGGTCATTGCCAACGCGAGGAACTTCGGCGGAGCGTTCAAGATCGCGCCAGGGGCCTCGCTGTCGGATGGGATGCTGGATGCGGTCGCGATCGGCGACGCGTCGGCGATGCGGCGCATCGGGCTGTTCGCGGCGGCCGTACGCGGGACACATGGGACCAAGGCTGGGGTCGACGTGGAACAGGCGGCGAAATTCTTCCTGAAATTCAGCGCCCCGCCGGCGTACGAGACTGACGGGGAGTACCGGCAGGCGAAGAGCGATGAGCTCGAGGTGGTGTGCGTGCCTGCGGCGTTACGGGTGGTTGCGCCCTAACAGCTTTTGCCGCGGATGTTGATGATTTGAACGGATAGGCAACGGCGACAACAGCTGCCTTGCCACGGATTTCGCGGAGTTGATCGGATGGGCAAGCCAACGGCACCGGCAAAAGCCTTTCCACGGATTTCGCGGATGACCGCGGATAGGCCACAAAAACAAAACTCGGGGGAACAGCAACAGCCAAGCAGTTGCAGTTCCCCCAAGAGTTTTTTGCCGTTGCGGTTGTCTATCCGCTCCATCCGCGAAATCCGTGGAAAAGCGGTTGCCGTCGCAGTTGCCGTTGCCCATCCGATCCAATCATCGAGATCCGTGGTAAAAGCAGTCGCAGTTGCTACGCCTTCAGCGGCAGGGGAACCTCTCGCCCGGTACGAGCCGACTGGTAAATCCCGAGAATGAGCTCGAGCGACTTCCGCCCTCCCCGCCCGTCCGTATCCGCCACCGCCTCGCCGCGCAGCACGGACAGCACGTTCCTGTAGTACCCCTCGTGGCCGAATCCGTACACCGAAGCCGGATTCGTATTCGACGCCCCGACCAGCGCATCATCCGCGTCGGCATCGGCGAACTCCCAGTGCTCGACCTTGTTGACAGCGGTCCCTCCGATCTTCGCCGTCCCCTTCTCCCCGAGGATCGTGATCGACCCCTCGAGATTCTTCGGGTACGTCAGCATCGTCACCTCGATGCAGCCGAGCGCGCCGCTCCGGAAGCGCAGCACGGCGACCCCAGTGTCCTCGGCCTCGATCTTTCTCGCGAGTGTCGCCGTCTTCGCGATCACGCTCTCGACCGGCCCGACGAGCCACTGCATCAGGTCGACGTAGTGTGACGCCTGGTTCATGAAGGCGCCGCCGTCGAATTCCCACGTCCCGCGCCAGGGCGCCTGGTCGTAGTATTCCTGCGGCCGCGTCCAGCGGACCGTCGTATTGGCGAGATAGATCTTGCCGAACCGCCCCTTGTCCATCGCGCGCTTCAGGAGCTGCACGGGCGGGTTGAGCCGGTTCTGCTTCACCACGAACAGCTTGACGTTCGCGTCGTCGCACGCATGCACGAGCTCGTCGGCGGAGGCCAGCGTGATCGCCATCGGCTTTTCGCACACGACGTGCTTCGCGGCCTTCGCCGCGAGGATGCCGTGCGCGGGATGGAGGCCGCTCGGCGTCGCGATCGTCACGACCTCACACGGCGCCTCGCGCAGCATCGTCTCATACGACGTGAACCAGGGCACGCCGAGTTTCTCGCCCGCTTCCTTCGCCCGCTGCTCGACGACGTCGCACACCGCGGACACGGAGAGCCCGTCGACCTTCGCGATCGCGTCGAAGTGGTTCCGGCTGATGCGCCCGCAGCCGAGGAGCGCAACGCGGAACGCCTGCGATGAGGTCACTCGTTCTCCCCCGTGATGCGCGTGAGCTTCTCACCGCGTCGCAAGTACCGGTTGCCGTCGGCCGGGCACGTCAGCTCCATGAGGCCGTCGTCGAGCTTCACGCCGCACTCGCACACCCAGCCGGTGATCTTGGCGGGCACTCCGGTCACGAGCGCGTGCGGCGGCACGTGCTTCGTCACCACCGCGCCGGCGCCTATGAAGCAGTAGGCGCCCAGCGTCACGCCGCAGACGATGGTCGCATTGGCGCCGATCGTCGCGCCGTGCCGGACGAACGTGTGCTTGAACTCGTTCTTGCGCGGCACGTGGCTGCGCGGGTTGATCACGTTGGTGAAGACCATCGAGGGGCCGCAGAACACGTTGTCCTCGAGCTCCACGCCCTCGTAGATCGAGACGTTGTTCTGGATCTTCACGTTGTTCCCGATCTTCGTGCCGTTCATCACCACGACGTTCTGCCCGAGCACGCACCGCTCGCCGATGACGGCCCCGGGCATGACGTGGCAGAAGTGCCAGATCTTCGTGTCGGCCCCGACGCTCGCGCCCTTGTCGACGAAGGCGCTCTCGTGGATGAATGGTTTTTCGCTGGTCATGGGATCGTGGCCTGCCACTCCTGGATGGACCGGACCGTCGCCGCCCGGCTCTTGATGCTCTGGATCGCGTCGCACGCCGCGCTCGCCGCGCTGAGCGTCGTCGTGTACGCGACGCGGTGGGCGATCGCCGCCTGCCTCAGGGAATAATCGTCCTTCTGCGCCCGCTTGCCCAGTGGCGTGTTGATCAGGAGCTGGACCTCGTCGTTCTTGATGAGGTCGATGCCGTTCGGGCGCGCCACGCTGACCTTGTGCACGGTGGTGCACGGCACGCCGTGCTCCGCGAGGAAGTTCGCGGTTCCCCGGGTCGCGACGATCTTGAATCCCATGTCGTGAAAGCGCCGCGTGATCGCCACGGCGTTCGGCTTGTCGCGGTCATTCACCGTCACGAACACCGTGCCCTCGAGCGGCAGCCCGTTGCCCGCGGCGAGCTCGGCCTTCGCGAACGCCGTCCCGAACGTGTCGGACACGCCCATCACCTCGCCCGTCGAGCGCATCTCCGGCCCGAGGATCGGGTCGAACTCGCGGAACTTCGTGAACGGGAACACCGCTTCCTTCACCGCGACGTACGGCGCGATTATCTCCTTCGTGAAGCCGATCTCCTCGAGCGTCTCGCCGAGCATCACGCGCGCCGCATAGGAGGCGAGCGGCACGCCGATGGTCTTCGAGACGAACGGCACGGTGCGGCTCGCCCGGGGGTTCACCTCAAGCACGTAGACGATGCCGTGCTGGATCGCGTACTGGACGTTGATCAGCCCCACCACGCCCAGCGCCTTCGCGAATGCCACCGTGTGCTCGCGCATCTCGCGGCCGTTCGCCTCACTGAGGCTCTGCGGCGGCAGCACGCACGCCGAGTCGCCGGAATGGATGCCGGCGTCCTCGATGTGGTGCATCAGCGCGCCGATCACGACCTGCCGGCCGTCGCTGATCGCGTCCACGTCGAACTCGTACGCATCCTCGAGGAACGAGTCGATCAGCACGGGGCGGTCCTCGGACACGCGCACCGCGCGGACGAAGTAGTCGCGCAGGGTCGGCTCGTCGTACACGATCTCCATGGCGCGCCCCCCGAGCACGTAGCTCGGCCGGACGAGCACCGGGTAGCCGATGCGGGTGGCGGCTTCCACGGCCGCGTCCACGCTCGTGGCGGTGCCATTGGGCGGCTGCGCCACGCCGAGATCGCGCGCAATCTTCTCGAAGCGCCTGCGGTCCTCGGCGGCGTCGATCGAGTCGGGCGAGGTGCCGAGAATCGTGACCCCGGCGGCCTCGAGCGGTCGCGTGAGCTTGAGCGGCGTCTGGCCGCCGAGCTGGACGATCACGCCCACCGGCTGCTCGCGCTGCACGATTTCCAGCACGTGCTCCAGCGTGAGCGGCTCGAAGTACAGCTTGTCGCTCGTGTCCCAGTCCGTGGACACGGTCTCGGGATTCGAGTTGACCATGATCGTCTCGTATCCCTTCTCCCGCAGGGCGATCGCCGCGCGCACGCAGCAATAGTCGAACTCGACGCCCTGCCCGATGCGGTTCGGCCCGCTGCCGAGGATCACGACCGACTTGCGGCCCGACCTCGGNNTCGACCATCTTGTAGACGGGCCGGATCCCCATCGCCCAGCGACGCTCGCGCACGGCCGCCTCCGACTCGCCGCGCAGCAGCGCCATCTGCGCGTCGGCGAACCCGAGCCGTTTCATCGCGCGCACGGTCTCTTCGTCCGGCTCCGCGAGCGCCGCGTACTCGCGCTCCGCCTCGACCAGCTCGTGCATCTGCGAGAGGAACCACATATCGATCGCCGTGATCCGGTGGATCTCCTCGAGCGGCACGTCGGCGAGCATCGCGCGCTTCACCTGGAAGATGCGCTCCGGCGTCGGCGTGGCCATCGCGCCGCGCAGCGTGTCGAGCGAATCGTCGGCGAGCCGGTCGTCCTGGAGACGCTCGCCCACGACCCATCCGGTGCGCCCGCTCTCCAGCGCCCGCAAGCCCTTCTGCAGCGCCTCCTTGAACGTGCGGCCGATCGCCATCGACTCGCCGACCGACTTCATCTGCGTCGTGAGCGTCGGATTCGCTCCGGGGAACTTCTCGAACGCAAAGCGCGGGCACTTCACCACCACGTAGTCGAGCACGGGCTCGAACGACGCCGGCGTCGTCTTCGTGATGTCGTTCGGCAGCTCGTCGAGGCGGTACCCCACGGCGAGCTTCGTGCCGATCCGGGCGATCGCGAAACCCGTCGCCTTCGACGCCAGCGCCGACGAGCGCGAGACGCGCGGGTTCATCTCGATCACGACCATGTCGCCGTTCGCCGGGTTCACGGCGAACTGGATATTGCAGCCGCCGGCATCCACCCCGATCTCGCGAATCACCGCGATCGCCGCATCGCGCATCACCTGGTATTCGCGATCGGTGAGCGTCATCGCCGGCGCGACGGTGATCGAGTCGCCCGTGTGCACGCCCATCGGGTCGACGTTCTCGATCGAGCAGACGATCACGACGTTGTCCTCGCAGTCGCGCATCACCTCGAGCTCGAACTCCTTCCATCCGAGCAGCGAGCGCTCCACCAGCACCTGCGAGATGGGGCTCTCCTCGAGCCCGCCCTTCACGATCCGCTCGTACTCCTCGCGATTGTAGGCCACGCCGCCGCCCGAACCTCCGAGCGTGTACGCGGGGCGGATGACCGCCGGGAATCCGGTCCATTCGCTCACCGCGAGGGCCTCTTCCCACGTCGTCGCGATGTGCCCCTCGGGGCACTTGAGGCCGATCTTCGTCATCGCCTCGCCGAACAACTTGCGATCCTCGGCGACGGCGATCGCGCGCGCATTCGCGCCGATCAGCTCGACGCCGTACTTCTCGAGCACGCCGCTCTCGTGGAGCTTCATCGCCACGTTGAGCGCGGTCTGGCCGCCCATCGTCGGCAGCAGCGCGTCCGGCTTCTCCCGCGCGATGATCAGCTCGACGTACTCGGGCGTGACCGGCTCGATGTAGGTCCGGTCCGCGACCTCCGGATCGGTCATGATCGTCGCCGGGTTCGAGTTCACGAGGATGACCTCGTACCCCTCCTCGCGCAGCGCCTTGGCGGCCTGGGTGCCGGAGTAGTCGAACTCGGCGCCCTGCCCGATGACGATGGGCCCGGAACCAATGACGAGGATGCGATGGAGATCAGTGCGACGCGGCATTAATGAGATCGGTGATGATGTCGGCGCGAGTGCGCGCCGGGATCCAGTCGGTGTCCGCGCGCAGCCGGTCGTTCTGGCCCACGAGGCAGGGGACGTCCACGGCGCGGCGGAGCGAATCGTCGGGCACGAGCGTCGCGTCCACGCCGGCGGCGATCAGCACTTCGGCGGCAAGGTCGCCGACGGAGACACCCTGCCCGCTGCACACGTTGTAGACGTGGCCGGCGAATCCCTGCTCCGCCAGCAGCGTGTACGCGCGCACCGTGTCTTCCACATGCAGGAAATCGCGAACGGTGATGGTGTTGCCGATCGCGATCGTCGCCTTCGGCGTGCCCCGCACGGCGAGGACGCGCTCGACGAGCGCCGGGAGCAGGAAACTCTTCGCCTGCCCGCGTCCGCTGTGGTTGAAGGACCGCGTGCAGACGACGCGCACGCCGTCGGAGCGGAAGGCCTCGAGCGCGAAATCTTCCTGCGCCATCTTCGTGGCCGCGTAGAAGTTGCGCGGCCGGCATTCGGCGTGCTCGCCGAGCGGCATCGCCGTGGCGTCGTGGCGCCCATACTGCTCGGCGCTGCCCACGAGCAGTACGACCGGGTCGAGCGTGCCCGCCGCCTTCCGTTCGCGCACGTCGCTGAGGAGGCGCACCGCGAGACCCGTGTTCACGTCGAACGCAAGCATCGGGTCGCCGCCGGCGGCGGGAACGAACGAGACGCCGGCGAGATGAAAGATCGCGTCCGGCTGCGACGCCTCGATCGCCGCGCGCACCACATGCTGCGTGCGCAGGTCGTCATGGCGCCAGGCGACCCCGGCGTGGTCCTCGGGCGACAGGATGCCGGGCCCCGGATCGCCCGTGAGCGACGAGCCCGTGACGGTCCATCCCCGCCGTACGAGGTCGCGACAGAGCCACTGGCCGGCGAACCCGCCGGCTCCGGTGACGAGGGCCTTCTTCGCCCCCACGTCAGCCGTTGCCGTCGCCGGCGCTCTTCCGATGCCGCGCGAGGTCGGCGTCCACCATCATCCGCACGAGCTCACGGAAGCGCACCTTCGGCTCCCAGCCGAGCACGCGCTTCGCCTTCGACGAATCCGCGACGAGCAACTCGACCTCGGCGGGGCGAACGAACTTCGGGTCCGTCTTCACGAACTCGCGCCAGTCGAGATCGGCGTACGAGAACGCCTCCTCGCAGAGCTGCTGGACGGTCCATTTCTCACCGGTGCCGATGACGTAGTCGTCGGGCTTGTCCTGCTGAAGCATGCGCCACATCGCGTCGACGTAGTCGCCGGCGAAGCCCCAGTCGCGATGCGAGTGCAGGTGGCCGAGCCGCAGTTCGCTCGCGCGGCCGAGCTTGATGCGCGCGACGGCGTCCGTGACCTTGCGCGTCACGAACTCGAGGCCGCGGCGCGGGCTCTCGTGATTGAACAGGATTCCGCTCACGGCGAACATCCCGAACGACTCGCGGTAGTTCACCGTGATCCAGTGGCCGTAGACCTTCGCGACGCCGTACGGCGAGCGCGGGTAGAACGGCGTGGTCTCCTTCTGCGGCGTCTCCAGCACCTGGCCGAACTGCTCGCTCGAACTGGCCTGGTAGAACTTCGCCTTCGGCGCGGCACGCTTTGCCGCCTCGAGCAGACGCGTCACGCCGAGCGCGGTGAACTCGCCGGTGAGCACGGGCTGCGTCCACGACGTGGCGACGAAACTCTGCGCGGCGAGATTGTAGATCTCGTCCGGCCCGGTGTCGCCGATGGCGTCGACGAGCGATGTCTGGTCGAGGAGGTCGGCCGAGAGCAGCTCGATCTTGTCGACGAGGTGCGCGATGCGCTCGTACGGCGTGGTGGAGCTGCGGCGGACGATGCCGACGACGCGGTAGCCCTTGGCGAGCAGGAGCTCGGCGAGGTAGGAGCCGTCCTGTCCGGTGATGCCGGTGATCAGCGCGGTCTTCATAGCCTTGAAATCTGCACCGGAAGCCGCAAACTCTGTACCCCTTCAACTTGATGCCGGATGCGGGGCTGGGATGCAGGAAGCGGGAAAGAGCGGATTCGGGATTCGGAAGGGATGCGAAATGCGAGAGCGATGCGTGATGCGGGTATTCGTCGGGTAGTCGCCATATCACGCATCCCCTTCGCATTTCGCATCCGCGCTTCTCCGATTCGAGCATCCCAACCCCGCATCACGCATCGGCCAAGCCCGCACACAAAAAAGGGAGCCAATCGGCTCCCTTTCCTGCCAATGCGAAGAGCTTCGATCACGCGACGACGGCGGCCGCTGCGCCTCTTGGCGCCCGCTGGATCTTGCCGGCGGCGAGGCAGCGCGTGCAGACCTTGATCTTCTGGATCTTTCCGTCGATGACGATGCGCGCGACCTGGAGGTTCGGCTTCCAGGTACGGCGGGTCTTGTTGTTGGCGTGCGAGACGTTGTTGCCGAAGGCGATTCCCTTCGTGCAGACGTAGCACTTGTTGCGGGCGATCGGCATGGGGTCAGCCCTCGATCAGTTCGATGCGCGCCATCTCGGCGCCGTCACCCTTGCGGTGGCCGGTCTTGAGGATGCGCGTGTAGCCGCCCTTGCGCGTCGCGAACCGGGGACCGAGCTCCTGGAAGAGCTTGTCCGAGGCCGCGCGCTTGTGGACGTGAACGCCGGCAAGACGGCGCGCGTGCAGCGTGCCGGTGCGGGCCTTCGTGATCAGCTTCTCGACGAACGGACGGAGTTCCTTCGCCTTCGCCTCGGTCGTCTCGATGGCTCCCTCGAGGATGAGCGAGGTCGCAAGGTTCCGAAGGAGCGAGAGCTTCTGCTCGGTCGTGCGGCGGAGTTGCCGTCCTGCCTTCTGGTGGCGCATGGGCTATTCCTCTGGGACGTCGTCAGGCGCCTTGGCGGCCGCGCGGCTGGGCGGCGTGCCCCAGTCCGACACGCGAACGCCATCGCCGTTCTCATCGAAACGCATGCCGAAATTCAGTCCTTCGCGCTCGAGCAGGTCGGCGATCTCCTGGAGCGACTTCTTGCCGAAGTTCTTCACTTCGAGGATCTGGTCTTCCGTCTGGCGCACGAGATCGCCGAGCGAACGGATGCTGGAGTTCTTGAGCGAATTGACGGACCGCACAGAAAGTTCGAGGTCATCAATTGGCGTCTTCAGCAGGAGCGCCAGCCGCGCCGCGTCGGTGCCGATGAACTCGCTGCCGCCGACGGGGGCGGCGGAGTGCGTGCCGAACCCGACGAAGTACTGGAAGTGCGTCTGGGCCAGCGCGGCGGCGTAGCTGACCGCCTGCTCCGGCGTCACCGTGCCGTTCGTCTCGACCGTGAGGACGAGGCGATCGTAGTCCGTGCGCTGTCCGACGCGCGTTTCCGCGACGGAGAAGTTCACGCGGCGAACCGGCGAATAGATGGAGTCGATGCGCACGAGGTCCACGGGGAGCGACCGGTCGGCCGGGTGCTGGTCGGCCTCGACGTAGCCGCGACCCTTGTTCACGTACAGTTCGACCGAGAGATCGCGGTCGTCCTGCATCGTGAAGAGGTGGTGCGCCGGATTGATGATGGTCGCGCCGCGCAGCGACTCGATGTCGCCGGCCGTCACGGGACCCGCCTTCTTCGCGCTGATGCGGAGGATCGCGTCCTCGGCGTCGTCGGCGAGCGAGAGCGTCAGCGTCTTGAGGTTGCCGATGATCTGGTGCACGTCCTCGACGACGCCCTGGATGGTCTGGTGCTCGTGGAGCACGCCGTCGATGCGAAAGCCCCACACGGCGGAGCCGCGCAGCGACGAGAGCAGCATGCGCCGCATCGCGTTGCCGAGCGTGTGGCCGAAGCCACGCTCCAGCGGCTGGAGGCGGAACTCGGCGATGTTCGGGTCGTCCTCGCGCTTCGTCGCTTCAACGAGCTGCGGGCGGACGAGCCCGCGAAGATCGATTGCGTCAACCATGGTGTTTGAATCCTTGATGATGGTCAGACGGCCTTCATGCGAAGTTTTTGAAGGCCGTCTACGCCCTACCCCGCCCCTGACGCGCGGTAGGATGTGATGGGGTCAGGGCCCCGACCTGAAAATTCTTGATTACTTGGAGTACAACTCGACGACCAACTGCTCCTGCGCCGCGATCGGAATGGACGCGCGCTGCGGACGCTCGAGCATACGGCCGCTGAACGTCTCTTTGTCGACGGCCAGCCAGCTCGGCGTCGTGCCGCGGCCGGACTGTTCGAGCGACCCGATGACGATCGCGAGTTCGCGCGACGCCTGACGCAGCCGGATTTCCTGGCCCGGTGCGACGGCGAAGCTCGGCACATCGACGCGCTTGCCGTTGATCTCGATGTGACGGTGGCGGATGAGCTGGCGCGCGGCCTTGCGGCTCGGCGCGAAACCCATGCGGTACACCATGTTGTCGAGACGGCTCTCGAGGGCGGCGAGCAGGTTGTGGCCGGTGAGGCCGGGCAACGAGGTCACCTTCTCGAACGTGTTGCGGAACTGCTTTTCAGAGACGCCGTAGATGCGCTTGATCTTCTGCTTCTCACGCAGCTGCTTCGCGTACTCCGAGAGCTTGCGGCGGCGGCCGGTGCTCTGGCCGTGCGCGCCGGGCGCGTAGGGACGGCGCTCGACGGGGCACTTCTCCGTGAAGCACTTGGTGCCCTTGAGGAACAGCTTGGTGCCTTCGCGACGGCACTGACGGCAGCTGGGTCCGGTATAACGCATGGCTCAGACCCTCCGGCGCTTCGGGGGACGGCAGCCGTTGTGCGGAATCGGCGTGACGTCCTTGATCGACTTCACTTGCAGGCCGGCGGCGGCCAGCGCCTGGATCGCGCTTTCGCGGCCCGAACCCGGGCCCTGCACGCGGACGTGCACGCGGCGCACACCGAGGGTCATCGCCTCGCGCGCAGCCTGCTCGGCGGCGACGGTGGCGGCGAACGGCGTGGACTTCTTGGAACCCTTGAACCCGGCCTTGCCCGACGAACCCCACGCGACGGTGTTGCCGTGCGCGTCGGTGATCGTGATGGTCGTGTTGTTGAAGGTCGCGGCGATGTGGGCCACGCCTTCGGCCTCCACCACGCGCTTGGTCTTCTTTCCGATAGCCATTACTTGGTCACCTTCTTCTTGCCGGCGATTGCGCGGCGCGGGCCCTTCTTGGTGCGGGCGTTGGTATGGGTGCGCTGGCCGCGGGTCGGCAGGCCACGGCGATGACGGATGCCGCGATACGAGCCGATGTCCATGAGGCGCTTGATGTTCATCGCGACTTCGGTGCGGAGGGCACCTTCGACGCGGTACGTCTTTTCGATCTCCTGGCGGAGACGGTTCACGTCCGCGTCCGAGAGATCCTTGATGCGCTGGTCGGGGCTGACGCCGGCCGCGGCGATGATGCGGCGCGCGGTCTCGCGACCGATGCCGTAGATGTAGGTAAGGCCGATCTCGACCTTTTTCTCCCTCGGGAGATCGACGCCTGAAATGCGTGCCATGGTTAGCCCTGCCGCTGCTTATGCTTGGGATTGCGCGTGCAGATGATGCGAGTCACACCGCGGCGCTTGACCACCTTGCAGTGCTCACAGATCGGCTTGACGCTGCTGCGAACTTTCACGAAGAGACTCCGAAGACGAGCGGAAAACCTAGGAAAGGCATGCGGAAGGCATTGATACGCCCCGTTTTGGGGTAGTCTCGCAACGTAATCTGTGCGGGGCCTTGACACAAGTGGGCATATCGACGTGTACCGGACAGGCCGTCGACCCGATTCGGGATGCAGAAGAGGAATGCGGGACTCGACCAGAGCGTGCCGCTCAGGACAGCCGGGTCAGGACTCCCTCGAGCGCCGCGAGCGGATCGGGCGCCGCGGTCACCGCGCGTCCGACCACGACGTACGCCGCGCCGGCCAGCGATGCCTCCTCGGGCGTAACGACACGCGACTGGTCGTCACCTGCAATGGCAGCCGTCGCAGCGGTGCGGATGCCGGGCACGAGCGGCTCGAGCCGCGTGCCATGTGCCGCGCGGACCGCCGCGCATTCGGCGCCCGCGCACACCACGCCGTGCGCTCCGGTGCCCGCGGCCAGCGCAGCGAGCCGCAGGACTTCGTCGCGCAGCGAGGCGAGGGGACGTCCCAGCGCCGCACTCGCCGTCGCAAGGTCCATCGAGGTGAGGACCGTGACGACCAGCACGCCGGTTTGCTCGCCAGCGCCTTCGACCGCCGCGCGCACCATCGCCTCGCCGCCGAGCCCGTGGATCGTGAGGAGCGCGACGTTCAGGCGCTTCGCGCTCGCGGCGGCCTTCCGCACGGTCGACGGAATGTCGTGCAGCTTCAGGTCGAGGAAGACGCGCTTTCCCTCCGCGTGGAGCCAGTCGACCACGCGCGGCCCTTCGGCGCTGAACAACTGCAGACCCACCTTGTAGAAGTCCGCCCTGGCACCGAGGGTCGCGACGAGAGCGCGCGCGTCGGCGAGGGACGGAACATCGAGCGCGATTATGGGCTGCGGGCGGGGACTCATACCTGAAAATTACAACGGTGACGAGCGAGGGGTGAGGGGCTCGTCGCCGTTTTTTCAGCTCCACTCGAGCGTGCCCGCGAGGTCAGCCAGTCGCTGCACGTCATGCAGCGCGCACCAAGCCGCGAGATCGCGCACGATCTTCTCGGGCACGCGCGGGTCCGCGAGCGCCGCCGTTCCGACCGCGACGAGTGTCGCGCCGGCGATGAGATATTGCAGCGCGTGCTCTGCGCTCCCGATGCCGCCGAGACCGATGATCGGCACCGGCACGGCGTTCCTCACCTTCCACGTCGCGAGCACTCCCACGGGCCTCAGTCCCGGCCCGCTCACGCCGCCGCTCCCGAATCCGAGCTTCGGCCGGCGCGTCTCCAAGTCGATGACAAGCCCGGGCATCGTGTTCACCACGCTGATGCCGTCGGCGCCGGCATCCACCGCGCAGCGCGCCGTGAATCCGATGTCGGGGAGCGTCGGCGAGAGTTTCACGAAGAGCGGACGTCTCGTCGCGGCGCGGGCGCGCGTGATCACCGCCGTCAGCGACGCGGCATCGGCGCCGAACTCGAGTCCGCCGGCGCGCGTGTTCGGGCAGCTGACGTTCAGCTCGTACGCGTGCAGACCCGGGGAGTCGTCGAGGCGCGCGACGACCTCGCCGAAATCCTCGACGATGCGGCCGATCACGTTCACGATCACCCGCGCGCACCTGAGTTCTCGCGCGAGCCATGGCAGCTCCGTCGCCTTCACCTCGTCCACACCGGGGTTCGCGAGCCCGACGGCGTTGATCATCCCGCCGTCGAACTCCGTCACGCGCGGAGCCCTCGCGCCTTGGCGCGGCTCGACGCTCACGGCTTTCGTGACGAGCCCACCGAGGCGATCGAGGCTCATCACCTCCGCGAGCTCGCGGCCGTACGCCGCGGTGCCGGCCGCGAGCAGCACGGGATTCTGGAAGTCGAGACCGGCAGCGTGCGCCATGAGCGCGGGCGAATCGTACGGCGGATTCGCGCCCGCGATGCTGCGGTGATCGCTCACTTCGGGGGGTCCTGAAGCGTGGAGATGCCGGTCACGCGACGCTCGTACCGGCCGAGGTACTCCATCGCCGCGTCCGCGACCGCGCTCGCGATGGCGTGCTGCCCTGCCTCGCCGGAGATGTAGGCCGCCTCCGCCGGGTTCGTTCCGAATCCGATCTCGACCAGCACCGAGGGCATGAACGCCGTCACCAGCACCATGAACCCGGCCTGCTTCACTCCCCGGCTCGGTCCCGGATGGATCCGCTTGAGGCGCGACTGGATCGTCTCCGCGAGGTCGCTCGACTCGCGCAGCTGTTCGTTCTGCGCCATGTCCTTCAGGATGAAGCCGATCCCGCCCTCCAGCGCGGGATCGCCGCTGCTCTCGAATCGAACGACCTCGTTCTCCATCCTCGCGACGCGGCGCTCGTCTTCGGTTTTCGCCTCGGCGAGGAAGTACGTCTCGAATCCGCGGGCGGCGCCGGGGTCCTTCCAGCTGAGGTTGGCCGCGTTCACGTGGATGGAGATGAACAGGTCGCCTTTCGCCTGGTTCGCGATCTTGCCGCGATCGCCGAGTGCGATGAGCGTGTCGCTGGTGCGCGTCATGACCACGCCGACGCCGCGACCTTCGAGCTCGTGCGCGAGCCGCTTCGCAACGGCGAGCGTGATGTCCTTTTCGTAGAGCGACGTGCGCTGGCCGATGGGGCCGTGCATGCCGGGGTCCACGCCGCCATGTCCGGCGTCCACGACGATCAGCCGGTGCCGCGGTGACGGCGCGGCGGAACGCGCCGGCGTCGACGCGGCGGCGGCCGCCGGTGTCCTCGCGGCTCGCGGCTCGGGCGTGCGCGGCGCAGCGGGCGCGACAAGCGCAACGGGCGCAGCCGGCGGCGTGGCGTTCGCGTTCTTCCCAAGGTTCCGGAAGGCGCGCAGCTCGCGACTCTCGGCGTCCCAGACGACGCGGTTGCCGATGCGCGGCACGATGTCGGCGAGGACCTGCAGCGGCAGGAGGAGCGCGCCGTTGCGGAGGATCGGGGCCGCGGCGAGCGGAATCAGGCCGTCCTTGGTCGTGGCGAACGGCACGCCGTCGACAAGCGTCAAGCTCACGCCGGGCGCGTCGATCTTCCAGCGGCCCGTTGTCATCGCGGATACGGAGCCGCCGATGAGCGGCAGCACGACGTCGGCGCGCAGCGCGCCGCCCGCGGGCGTCGACACGACGGCGAGTGTCGTGTCGCGCGCGACGCCGCGCACGTGGACGCTGTCCTGCGCGTGCAGGACGAACGCGAGCAGGAAGGGCGCGAACATCATCGCCGCACCTTCACCGCGCGCGCCATCTCGCGCTTGTCGTCCTTTTCCTTCAGGTCGGCGCGTTTGTCGTGCAGCTTCTTCCCCCGGCCGAGCCCGAGCCGCACCTTCGCGCGGCCGCGCTTGAAGTAGATCTCGAGCGCAATGAGCGTGAGTCCCTGCCGCTCGACGGCGCCGATCATCTTCTTGATCTCGCGACTGTGCAGCAGGAGCTTCCGCGTGCGCGTTGCCTCGTGATTGAAGCGGTTGCCCTGCTCGTACGGCGCGATGTGGAGGTTCAGGAGCCAGACCTCGCCGTCCTTCAGGATGCCGTACGCGTCGGTGATTTGCGCCTTGCCGTTGCGCAGCGACTTCACTTCGGTGCCCGTCAGCGCGATGCCGGCTTCCCAGGTCTCGATGATCTCATAGTCGAAACGCGCGCGCCTGTTGCGCGCGATCGACTCGATCGCATCGGTATCCGGTTTGTCGGCGGGCTTGGCCATGATGGATTATACCCCTCGACGGAAGACGAGTACCGGTACCCTTGGGTATCGGCTGCGACACCATTAGGTTAGACACGCAAGCCGGAGTGGTGGAACTGGTAGACGCGCTGGCTTCAGGAGCCAGTGGGTGCAAGCCCGTGCGGGTTCGAGTCCCGCCTTCGGCACNNCCAACGACCAATGACCAATGACCGTTTACGCCGGCAAGGTTGCTAGCGCGCCGCTGCTTCGGACGGCGGCAGATGCTCGGGAAGTGTGGCTTCGCCGTACACTGAGCGCAGCGACTGATTCGCCTCGGCGATGTAGCCGCTCAGCAGTTCCACCGCCCGCGGCAATGGCGCCCCTGCAGACCGCGCCCCATCCGACGCGAACGCAAGCAGCACTCTGCCGAGCCGTTCCCCGCTCCCCACCGCCCCACCCCGCGCAACCAGCGCCTCCTTGTATCCCGAGAGCCGGTCGTTCAACTGCCGGCCCACCAACTCCTGCATCATCGGATCCACCCGGGGATCCGCGGCCATCGCCTCGCCCAGCGCCGCCACGATATCCGACCCCGTCCGGTCGTCCAGCGCATCGCGCTGCGCGGTGAGCACGGCGAGCGCGAGCCGAGCGTAACGCAACTCCCACCGCGCGTGATCCTGGTCGTCGCGCGCGGCGGCTCCGGCGAGCCAGCGCACGTCGGCTTCGTCAGGCTCCTGCCGAACCGCGCCGAGAAACGCGATCGCCTTCCGCTTCCGCTCGCGCGCGGCGTGCCACTCCGCCGTCAGGGGAATCAGCACTCGTGCGAAGCCGAGCAGATCACGCCGTACTCGGCCCAGGTCGTAGTGCGCATGTAGTCCAGTTTACGGGAGAGACTGAAAAAAGGCGAGTAGACCGGCGACCGATCACCCACGATGGAAGATGGAAGATGGAAGATGACTACGGCGAACCGGATCCATCTTCCATCTTCGATCTTCCATCGTCTTCCCCCGGCACCCCGATCTCCGTCATCCGTCGCAGATCGAGGACCTTCGCGAGCTCTTCCGGCGGGAGAATCTTCTCGCGAGCCGCGAGATCGCGGATGAGTTCGCCGCTCTTCACGGATTCCTTCGCGATCGCCGCGGCCTTCGCGTATCCGATGCGCGGCGCCAGCGCCGTGGCGAGCGCCGCTGAGCGCTCGAGCCAGTACGCGCACTGTTCGACGTTCGCCTCGATGCCCTGCACGCACAGCTCGTCGAGCGTCCGCGCCGCGCTCCTGAGGATACGCATGGAGAAGAGCACGTTGTGCGCGATCACGGGCATCATGACATTCAGCTCGAGCTGCCCGTGCTCGGTCGCCATCGCCACGGTCGTGTCGTTGCCGACGACCTGGAAGCAGACCTGGTTCACCATTTCGGCGATCGACGGATTGACCTTGCCCGGCATGATCGACGAGCCCGGCTGTACCGCGGGCAGCACGATCTCGTCGAGACCGGTGCGCGGCCCGCTCGCGAGCAGGCGCAGGTCACTCGAGATCTTCGAGAGATCCAGGGCGAGCGAGCGCAGTGCCGCGCTGAACGACGCGACGTCCGTCATTGACTGCATGAGCTGGATGCGATCGCCGGCGCGCAGCTGCAGCCCCGTCATCGCGCGCAGGTGTGAAATCATGCGGGCCGGATATTCCGGTTCCACGTTGACCCCCGTGCCGACCGCGCTCCCGCCGATGCCCAGATCGCGCAGGTATTCGGCTGCATCGCCGAGCCGCCGCACGGCGCGCTCGATCGTCCCCGACCATGCCGCGAACTCCTGGCCGAGCCGGATCGGCATCGCGTCCTGCAGGTGCGTGCGGCCGGCCTTGAGCACGTGATCGAATTGCTCTCCCTTCGAGGCGAGCGATCCGCGCAGCATCGAGAGCGATGCGGCGAGCGGGGCGAGCTCCCCGAGAATGGCGAGCCGTATCGCCGTGGGGATCACGTCGTTGGTCGACTGCGCCATGTTGACGTGATCGTTCGGGTGAACGGGCGCGTAGGCGCCGCGCGCCGCACCGAGCAGCTCGTTCGCGCGGTTCGCGAGCACTTCGTTGACGTTCATGTTGTGCGAGGTGCCCGCACCTGCCTGGTACACATCCACGACGAACTGCTCGCGGTGCGCGCCGCCGAGAATCTCGTCGCACGCCTCGACGATCGCGTCGGCCAGGCGCGCGTCGAGGCGGCCGGTGTCCTTATGGGTGAGCGCCGCCGCGCGCTTGATGCGCACGACGGCGTCCACGAACGCCGGAAGCGGCGCCAGGCCGCTGATCGGAAAGTTCTTCACGGCGCGCAGCGTCTGCACGCCATACAGCGCGTCCGCCGGTACTTCGAGAGCGCCGAGCGGATCGCGCTCGGTACGGGTGGCGGGCTTGGGACTCATTATGGGGAAACTGGAGTCGGCACTTCGAACGTCGAGACGATGTTCAGGTACGCCGTCGTCGTGCCCTGCGCAGCGACGAGGTTCGAGCGCACACGCTGCGCCTGCAGCACGAACGGCACGGACGACGACGCGAGCGCGCCGAGCAGACGGGCTTGTACGGTTCCCTGCCCGGCGTCGTGGAAGTTGCAGAAGATCTGCGTGTTCAGCGCCGTCCCGCCGCCGCTGTTGTAAATCAGCGCGATGAACATCGCGGCGTTGTTGTCCGTCGCGGGCGTCCATTGGACGACCATCGGCTGGCCGGAGGGCGGAATGGTCGGCCGGATGATGGTGAACGGTTCCGCGGTGCGCGCATACGCCTGCATCTGCGGGAACCCGGCCAGGTCGCCCGCAATGTTGAAGAAGACCGAATCGCCGGGAGTGAACGGCAGTCCGGCGATGTGGTTCGAGTGGTACGTCAGGTCACCCGTCGCGGCCTTGTAGAGCGAATCCGTGTCTCCCGACACCGCCGCGATCATGTACGCGCCCGCGCCGATCTGCGTCGCGGTGTTGGCAAGCACCGCCGTCGAGTCGTACGCGCTCGTGACGCAACTGTCCGAGGTGATCGTCGAAAACACGAACGTCGCCGATCCCACCGAATAGAAGTTCACGCGCGGATACGTGGTGTATCCGGCGCCCTTCGTGCGCGCGTCCATCAGCACGATCCCGACTGGCGTGCCGGAGCTGCCTCCGACACCGGTGAGATTGTCGCACGCGGCGACCATCGTGATCATGCCGAGGATGAGGAACGGAGACGAGCGACGGAGCATATGCGGTTCCAGTCGAGTGAGGAAATTCAGTTCAAGAGCGCGGACGCATTGCGACGAGCAGGAAGCCCAGACAGACGGCGGCGCCCACCATGGCGACACCCAGCCCTGCCACGTTATACCCATGAAGGAGCCCAAATGCCACGCGGCGGGCGTCACCAGCCGGCAAGGCATCCACCGGACCCCCGATCCCCGCTCTCAAACGGTCCAGTTTCGGGGTGATCCAGAACTGGGCGACGAAGCAGGCGAGCGCGGCCAGGAGGGCGCTCGCCGAAGCCCAGCGGGGCGCACCGGCCGACGGCGCGCTGCTCGTCACCACGGCCACGAGGACCCCGATCACCATCCCCGCAATGAACAACGCAGGCAGCACGCGGCCGACCATGGTGCCCGCCATCGTTCTCGAGGGGAGCACCGCGAAGGCGCCCGGCGCCACGACGGCGACGGTGATCAGCGCCGCGCCGATCCACGCCGCCACGAGCAGCGCCGCCGCCTGCAGTCGCACCGAGCGGTTCATCGGCCCGCGATCCGCGCCACGCCCGTCAGGAACGGGTTGGTCCGCAGCTCTTCGCCGATCGTCGTTGCCGGTCCATGGCCCGAATGGACCTGGGTCTCGGGCGGCAGGGTCGCGAGACGTTCGAGCGAGCGTTCGAGCTGCGCAGGATTCGAGAGTGGCAGGTCGGTCCGACCGATCGAGCCGGCAAACAGCACGTCGCCGCTGAACAGCATGCCGTGACCGTAGAATCCGACGTGGCCGGGAGCGTGTCCCGGCAGGTGCATCACGCCGAAGCGCAGCGCGCCGAGCACGAGTTCATCGCCATCCGCGAGCTCGAAGTCGGGCGCCGGCGGCGACTCGAAGGGGATGCCGTACGCAGCGGCCTGCTGCGCGCCCCGATCGTAGAGCGGCCGGTCGAGCGGATGCAGGTACACGGGCACCTTCCACTCGCGGAGCACCGCCGCGATGCCGCCGATGTGATCGAGATGCGCATGCGTGATCCAGATCGCCTGCAATTGCGCACCGGCCGCGTTCACCTCGCGCACGATCCGCGCGCCCTCGTCGCCGGGATCCACGAGCACCGCCAGGCGCGAACCTTCCTCCATCAGGAGATAGCAGTTCTCCGCGAAGGGGCCGACGGTGACCGACGAGACGATCATCCGGCCTTCCGCATCAGCATGGGCATCGGCGCGGGCGCCGCGTGGCCGTTCTTGCGCGCGGTCAGGTATTTCTCGAC
>PMYN01000100.1:31147-36267 GCA_003171215.1 Gemmatimonadota bacterium
TCGCGCCGCTCGCCCGTCTTCACATGACGGAGCGACGCGTGCGTCATCAAGCCGTCCGCGCCGCCGATCTTCTCGACCACGGTGTCCAGAATGACCTCGACCTTGGGGTTCGCGAACAGGCGCTGCTGCACGATCTTCGAGGCGCGGAACTCCTCGCGACGGTGAATGAGCCATACTTTGTCGGCATAGCGCGTCAGGAAGTCCGCCTCCTCGCACGCCGCATCGCCGCCGCCGACGACGGCGATGGTATGTCCCTTGAAGAACGCGCCGTCGCAGATCGCGCAGTACGAGACGCCCCTCCCCGCGTACTCGATCTCGCCCGGCACTTCGAGCTTCACCGGCGTGCCGCCCGCGGTGACGATCACGGCCGGCGAGCGGTACACGTCGCCGTTCTCGACCGTCGTCTCGAAGGATCCGTCGGCGAGTTTGTGCACCTTCCCGACGCGCACCGACGTGCGGATTTCCGCGCCGAATTTCGTGGCGTGCGAATTGAACTTCTCGGCGAGTTCCCAGCCGAGGATGTGCTCGAAACCGATGTAATCCTCGATGACTTCGGTGTTGAGCAGCTCACCGCCCGGAAGCCCCTGCTCCAGCACCACGGTCCTGAGCATCGAGCGTCCCGCGTACATCCCCGCGCACATGCCCGCGGGTCCGGCTCCGATGATCACGACGTCGTAGTCGAAACTCGCCACGGCAGATTCCTCTCATTCAAGTTCCCGCAATTTCGCACGGTTGCGAGTTCGGGGCAATGAACGGCAATAAATAACTGCAACGCTCTCAGACAACAGCCGTCAGACTTTAGCCGCCAGACAACGGCCTCATTACCGATTCGCGCGCCGATCGGTAATGAGGCCGTTGTCTGGAAGCTATTCACTGACAGCTCGCGTCTGACCGCGTTGCCGTTAAGTCACGACCAGCACCCCCAGCGCCCCGTGACAATGCGAAACCGTTCCTACCAGAAGCCTCCCCGCTCCTCGCTCCGCGCACAGAACAAGCATTTGCTCGGACGCAAGCACATCCCGCACATCGATCATCCCCACGCCGTATGCGCGATGGGTGCAGTGAAATATCGCGGGCCCGTCAAGCTGCTCGCCGTTTGCGCGCGCCGCCGCAACATGCGCGGTCACCGTCGGCGGCAGGCTCCACGAGCGCACATCCCTCGTATGCGGACAGATCCGCGGCTCGATGCAGTTCACGGGGCACATCCACTCGGCGAAGCTCACATAGCGCGTGGATTCACCGCCCTCCTTCTGCCACGGAACACCAGACAGGGCACCGGGCATCTCGATCGAGACGCGCCGCGAGGGCCACCGCTCGCGCGCGCGCCGCTCGAGCCACTCGAAGAGGAGGTGCGGCATCAGCGGCGACGGCACGATCGCGTCCACGTCCCGCGCCGCGCCGCCGAGGAACACCGCGAAGAACTCGGACCAGTCGGAGACGGCCAGTTCGAGATCGGCCGGGTGCTCGCGCGCGACCGCACAGTCTTCGTCGTGATCGACGACGATCAGGCGCTCGTACGTCAGCGCCTCGCGCTCGCGTGCGCGCCTGAGCTGGCGCACGTAGTAGCCGCCATAGCAGCCGCCGCCGACGACGACGATCGTGCCGTAGCGCCGGGGCGCGGCGGGGGCTTCGTCCGCTATGGTGTGGTCAGCGCGCGTCATGGCGGCCGCCGTCGACGAACAGCGTCTCACCCGTCACGTACGTCGCGCCGATCAGGTAGCGAATGGCGACGATCGCGTCGGCTGGCGTGCCGATCCTGGCGAGCGGCGTCTCCTTCACGTATTGCTCCTGCGCCGCCGCCGGCCATCCCTCCGGGGCGAGCACGGCGCCCGGCGCGACGGCGTTCACGCGAACGCGTGGAGCGAGCGCGGCGGCGAGTGCGCGCGTCATCGCCGACACGGCGGCCTTGCTCACGCCGTGCGGCACGAACGCCGGCCACGATTCAAATCCCATGTGGTCCGAGATGTTCACGATCACGCCGCCCTGCTCGCCCATCGCGCGCGCGGCGGCGAGCGAGAGAAAGAACGGCGCCCGGAGGTTCAGCGCGAACACGTCGTCCCACTGCGCGGGCGTCACCGTGTCGAGCGGCGTGCGCATCATCGTGGCGGCGGAGTTCACGAGCACGTCGAGACGCCCGCACGCACGGACGACGTCACCGGCGAGGCTCGAGGCCGCCCCGGCATCGCGCAGGTCGGCCCGAAAGACCGAGGCGGCGCCTCCGGCGCTCTCGATCGCCTTCACCGTTGCGCGCGCCGCGTCCTCGGACCCGTGATAGTGCACCGCCACGTGAGCACCGTCCTCTCCGAGTGCGAGTGCGATCGCCCGTCCCACCCGCTGCCCGGCACCCGTGACAAGTGCCACGCGTCCCGCGAGCACGCTCACGCGACGGTGGCGGTGCGCCGCTTCTCCAGTCGCGCGTCCTGGCGATCGAGCCACTCTTCCGGCACCTGCATTCCGCCGAGCACACGCGGCCCGCTCGTCGCACCGTGCCAGTCGGATCCGCCGCTCTTCACCAGCCCGAAGAAATCCGCGAGTGCGGCGATGCGGAGCGTGTCCTCGCCCGAGTGCCCCGGATGCTTCACCTCGAGGCCGTCGAGTCCGAGCGCAACGAGCGGCTCCACACGCTCGCGCCGTCCGTCGCCGCCGGGATGCGCGATCACGGCGAGTCCGCCGCACGCGTGAATCAGGCGGATGCCATCGGCAATCGCGATGCGCTGCTTCTCGACGTTCGCGGGACGCCCGGCCCCCAGGTACTTGTCGAACGCCTCGCGCTGGTCGCGCACCCAGCCGCCGGCGATCAGCGCGCGCGCGATGTGAGGCCGTCCCACGGCTCCGCCCGCCGCCTGGGCAAAAACCGCATCAACCGTCAGCGGCACGCCAAGCACGTTCAGCTTCGCGACGATCTGCTCGGCGCGTGACTTGCGCGAATCGCGAACGGCCTCGAGTTCCGCCTGCAGCACGTCGACCCGTGCGATGTGCAGGCCGAGCATGTGCACTTCCTTGTCGCCGTCCATCAGGCTCAGCTCGACGCCCGCGACGATCCGCACGCCGAGCCGCTCACCGGCTTCCCGCGCCGCCGCGACACCGGCGAGCGTGTCGTGATCGGTGAGCGCGAGCGCGGCGAGCCCCGCGCGCGCGGCGGTCTCCACGACCTCGGCGGGCGCGAGCGCGCCGTCCGAGGCGGTGGAGTGCGAGTGGAGGTCGACGAAGCCGGGCGGCCTGTGCGCGGCGGTTGGATTACCGCCGGATGGGTCCGCGTCCAGGCGAGCCGTCACGGTGCGTAACCGGCCTCGGGCGAGGTAAAGCTCGCCTGCGACTGCCCGAACAGCGCGCGAACATCCGCGTCCGTCAGCGCCGCGAGCGACCGCTCGCGCGAATGCGCGCCCTGCGGCGAGTAGCGGGTGATGCGCACGACGCGATCGCCGGCGGTTCCCTTCACGAACAGCAGGCCGAACTCATCGGCGTCGTACTGCGTCGTGTAGCCCGACGGGAAGACGTTCCAGCGTGCGCCGTCGATGTCGATGCTGCGCGTGGGCATGTCAGGTGAGCTCCACTTCAGTGTAGATGCGGGCGGGATCGAGCACCGGCTCGGGAGCGGCGGCGTGCGCGGCCTCGAGCGTCGAGGCATCGGCCGCCTCGACGAACTCGATGAACGCGCCCGTGAGCGCGGCCTCCTCGAACACCCAGAACTCGCAGCTCGCGTGCTGGTAGTAGTCCTTCCGCGCCTTCAGGCGCTCGAGATACTTGGCCCGCTCCGAGAGCGGAACGATCGAACGCTTGATCGAGAGCGCGCGCGGCATCGGCTAGAAACCCTTGTCGGGGATCGACTCGAGCGTGCGCTTCAGGTCCCCCATGAAACGGTCGGCATCGGCGCCGTCCACGACCTTGTGATCGAACGAAAGGAAGAAATACGCGCAGGTGCGGATCGCGATCGTGTCCTCGCCATCCGTTCCGGTGAGCACCTTCGGCCGCTTCTCGATCGTGCCGAGCCCGAGGATCGACGTGGTGCCGACGGGAATGATGGGCGTGCCCATCAGCGACCCGAACACGCCGGGATTCGTGATGGTGAACGTCGCGTCCTGCGCGTCGGCGGGCCCGAGCTTCTTCGAGCGCGCCCGGCCCGCGAGATCGTTGGCGGCCTTCGCGATACCGGAGAGCGACAGGTCCTCCGCGTTCTTGATCACGGGCACGATCAGGCCGGTCGGCTCGAGGGCGACGGCGAGGCCGATATTGTACCGGCGGCGGAAGATGATCTCGCCGCCGTTGACGGCGGCGTTGATGATCGGGTGGCGCTTGAGCGTCATCACCACGGCCTGGATGATGAACGGCAGGTACGTGAGCTTCTGTCCCGTCTGCGCCTCGAAGTCCGCGCGCAGCGACGAGCGGACGCGTGCGACGCGGGTGAGGTCGAACTCGAAGAACGTGGTGACGTGTGTCGCCACGCGAATCGCCATCCCCATGTGTTCCGACGTGAGGCGCCGCAGTTTCGACATCGGCTCGACGAGATCGCCGGGCCACGCCGTCGCGCTCGAAACGGCCAGTGGGGCGGGCGCGGGCGTCGCGACCGCGCCGTGGCCGCCGTTGCCCGGAGCCGGCATCGGCGCGCCGCTCTCCAGGAATCCGAGCAGGTCGCGCTTGGTGACGCGGCCCGCGATGCCGCTCCCGGCGAGCTGCGAAATCTCCACGCCGTGCTCCGCCGCGATGCGGCGCACGAGCGGCGAACTCTTCGTGCGAATGCGCTCCTCGAAGCCGCTGCTCGGCGCACGAGGCGCCGCGTGCGCGGGTTGCGCGACCATCAGCGGAACGGCGGCCCGTTCGGGCGCGCGGGGCGCCGGCGCAGGAGCGCCCGCGGGCGCGGGTGCCGCGACAGGCGCGGCAACCGCCGCGCCCTTCTCGGTTTCGATGCGCGCGACGACGGTCTGAATTGCCACCGTCTTCCCCTCGCCGACGATGATCTCGGCGAGCACGCCGGCGGACGGAGACGGGATCTCCGCATCCACCTTGTCCGTGGAGATCTCGAAGAGCGGTTCGTCGCGCTTCACCTCGTCACCGACCTTCTTCAGCCAGCGCGAAACGGTCCCCTCGGCGATCGACTCCCCCATCTGGGGCATGATCACGTC
>PMYN01000105.1:0-1470 GCA_003171215.1 Gemmatimonadota bacterium
ATTCCGCATCGGGTCGAATCTCGCCACTCCGATCTCATTTCGTCTTTCTCTCGGGCGGAATCACGAGCATCCCCCCGGAATACGGCGCGAACGCCGCGCCCCACCCCACCCCCACCACCTCGACCGTCAACTTCTCCCCATCCACGTGCACCACCAGGTAGTGATGCGGATTCCCCAGCGAGTCGACGCCCGGCTTGACGAGGTGATCCACTGAAACGTGAGCCGGCGCTCCCGCCGCGAGATACGACGTGAGATCCGGCTCCGACGAATACGAATAAAGCGGCGCTCCGCCTCCCCCGCTCACGACCTCGTCCATCCGGTGCGCGCCACTCCGGTCGCGATAACGCTCCACCCAGTGCTCGAACAGATGCTCGTGTCCCGCGAGCAGGAGCCGCACGTGATGCTTCCGGAAGAGCGGCATGTACAGCTGCCGCAGCGCCGCGGTGGACGTCTCGACGGTCAATCCCCCGTGCGGACCCGACGAAAACGCCGGGTGGTGACAGACAATCACGATGTTCACGTACCGCTTGCGATCGAGCGAATCGAGCTGCGATCGCACCCATCGGTACTGGGTGAAGTCGCCGGCGATGTTCGAGTCGAACTCGACCACGAACGTGTTGCCATAACCGAACGCGTAGGTGGGATAGCCGTTCAATCGCCGCACGGAACCCTGCGGCGGAATCAGGTTCCTGTGTGCGGCGAGGAGGTTGGCCAGCCCGATCGCCCGCTGCGGGTTCTGCAGGTCCTGCGCGCCGGTGACGTCGTGATTCCCCGCCGCGAAGAAGTACGGAAGCCCGGCCGCCGTGATCCGGTTGATCAGCGGCACGAAGCTCACGTTGAGCTGATCGATCCGCTGTCCGTTCACCACCGCGTCGCCGCTCGACACCACGAAGCGGACGGGATCGGGTCCCGTCGCGAGCGACGCGGCCTTCGCGAGCAGCGATTCCACGACGAGCCCGTGCACGTCCTGCGGCAGCGTTCCGTCGTGCCAGTTGCGGGTGTCGCCGTACGCGATGAACGAGAATCTCCTGATCCTCGCGGTCGCCTTTTCGGCGGGAAGCGGCTCGCGGGGTCCGCCGATCGCGATGACGCTGAGCGCGCTGTCGGGTCGCGACTGCGCCGGTGCCTGCGCGGCCGCCGTAGCCGCCGTAGCCGCCGTAGCCGCCGTAGCCGCCGTAGCCGCCATAGCCGCCATAGCCGCCAGCGCGACGGCGAGAACCTTAGGAAACACGTCGGGTGCTCTGCGGATTACTTCTGTCCCAGCATCGACTGTATCTGCTTCACCGCGTAATCGACCTTCATGTCGAAGATCTTGCGGCCAAGCTCCTTCGTCGACGGCCGTGCATCGCCCTGGATCCCGTTCGGATGCTCTCGGTCCTGCACGGCTGTGGGAATCTGGTCCGGGCGCACCCAGCCGAGGTCGAGGCCGAGGTAGAGCATCTCCGAGGTGTCGGGAATTCCGGCGTGCGA
>PMYN01000105.1:1485-9475 GCA_003171215.1 Gemmatimonadota bacterium
GGCGCGTAGACCGAATCGAGCTTCCTCGCGACGACCGCGTAGGCGTTCGGCTGCCCACCGCCATGGTCGCCCATGATGACCACATTGGTGAATCCGGTCTTGATCGCCTGCTGGGAGATGCGCTCGAGAATCGCGCTGAGCAGCTCGTTCGTGAGACCGATCGTGCCGGGAAGCGCCGCGTTCGCCTCGTTCGGCGTGTAGGGCAGCACCGGCAGCGCGATCGCATTGCCAAGCTTCAGCGCGATCGCCTTGACCGTCGCCTTCCCCATCAGCGTGTGGCCGCCGTTCACGTTCTGCGGACCGCGCTGCTCCGTGCCGCCCGTGTACACGAGCGCCGTCGTCTTGCCGCCCTCGATGGCCGCCTTCACCTCCGGCCAGGTCATCATCTCGAACTCGACCAGCGGCCCCGTGCCTGCGGAACGCGAACCCGCGGCGGGCGCCTGCGCGGCAAGATTCGCGACCGGGAACACCATGAGCGCAACTGCCCGGATGAAGCGGTGCATCGATAATTCCTCCTGTGGGAATCGGCCGGCGACAGAAGTCAAGTTCGTCGGATCGGTTCCTCGCAACAAGTCATGACCCTCCCCCACTACCGGAACACCCTGCCCTCCCGTAGGTATGAGTGCACGCCAGTGTGTGCTTCTCCGCACGAGGCGTCCCCGCGTGAGGGCTTTGACGCGCGGGAGTACCTGACACGGTTTCCCCTGGAGTTTCTCTTCGTGCGTTTCGCGACTCTTGCCGCTCGCAGCTGTCTGATCATTGGTGCCGTCGTGGCGGCCTCCTGCCATCACGACCTCACGAACAACACGGCGGTCGCCTCCGTGTTCCTCACGCCGACGAACATCTCCCTGCTCGTGGGCGACACGGTGACGATCACGGCCTCCGAGTCGGACATCAACGGCATCGTGCTCACGGGACCCTCGGTGACGTGGAGCAGCAGCGACACGACCATCGCCGTCGTGAATAGCGGGGGCTTGGTCACCGCGCGCAAGCCCGGCAGCGTGAATATCAACGCGACGAGTGGCACCGCCGTGGGCACCGCGAAGATCGCCGTCGTGGCCGCGCTCCCGCCGTCGATCTCCTCGATCACGGTCGCGCCCGCGCCGGCCTTCGTCGTCGTGAAGGGAACGCAGCAGCTCACCGCGACCGTCCGCGACGCGGCCGGCAACGTCATTCCGAACCTCACCGTCACCTGGCAGAGCAACAACGCCGCCTTTGCGACCGTGAGCAGCACCGGACTCGTCACCGGAGTCGCCGTCGGATCGGCCGTCATCAGCGCCAGCATCGGCGGCTACCTCGGCACGTCGAACATCACCGTCCAGACGAGCATCACGCTCGGACCTTCCTCCGTCGCGGTCGCTCCTTCGTCGACGACAATCGGAATCGGCCGCACCGTGCAGTTCACCGCGACAGCGACCGACTCGACCGGCAACACATATCCCAACGCGACCGCCGCGTGGAAGAGCAGCAACCCGGCCGTCGTCACGATCTCTTCCACCGGTCTCGCGAGCGGCGTCTCCGCCGGCGTCGCAACAATCACGGGCTCGGCGTTCGGCGGCTCGGGCACCGCGACCGTGACGGTCCAGGTGCTGCACCTCATCGCCGTGAGCGCGGGCGACCTCCACTCGTGCGGCCTCCAAACCGACGGCAGCGCCTGGTGCTGGGGCGGCGACCAGGCAGACCAGCTCGGCGACAGCACGCAGACGAACAGTACCTCGCCCGTCGTGACGAAGGGCGGCCTCAAGTTCGCGTCGCTCAGCTCGGGATACGCGCATAACTGCGGGCTGACCGCGGCGAGCGTGGCGTTCTGCTGGGGCGACAACCTGAGCGGTGAACTCGGCGACGGAACCTTCGCGCACCGCTCGCTGCCGGTCGCCGTCGGCGGCGGTCTCACCTTCTCGTCGATCAGCGCAGGACAGGACCACACGTGCGGCCTCACCTCCGCCGGCGCCGCATGGTGCTGGGGCAACAACCTCAGCGGCCAGCTCGGCAACGGCCTGACCGCGAACAGCTCGTCGCCGGTCCTCGTGGGGGGCGGCATCGCCTTCGCCACGATCAGCGCGGGATTCCAGAATACCTGCGGCGTCGCGACGAACGGAGCTGCGTGGTGCTGGGGGGACAACACGCGCGGCCAGCTCGGCAGCGGCACGCTGAACTCCAGCGCGACCCCGGTGAAGGTGACGTCGGCCACCGTGTTCGTCTCCATCAGCGCCGGCTTCCAGCACGCCTGCGGCATCACGGCCGCGGGCGCCGCGTTCTGCTGGGGCAGCAACGATCAGGGCCAGCTCGGCACCGGCGACACGCAGAACCACTCGCTCCCGGTCGCGGTCTCCGGCGGCTTCAGCTTCGCGACGGTCGGCGCGGGTGGACTCTACACCTGCGGACTCGCCGCGAGCGGCGCCGCGTTCTGCTGGGGCGACAACATCTGGGGCGAGCTCGGCAGCGGCGTCACCAGTCCGACGAGCAACGTGCCCATCGCGGTCGCGGGCGGACTCACGTTCCGCACGCTCAGCACCGGCAACTATCACTCCTGCGCGATGGCCGGCGGCAACGTGGCCTACTGCTGGGGTGACGGCGGAGAGGGCCAGCTCGGCAGCGGCTCGACCAACCTGAGCGCCTCGCCGGTCAAGGTCATCTACCAGCCCTAGCGCGCACCCGACTGACGATGCCCGAAGGGCCGGAGATCGACACCGACAAGCTTCGCGAAACGATCGACGAAGAGATCGAGCGTTCGGGGAGCAGCATGCTGCGCTGGGTGTCGCTCACCACGGCGCTGCTCGCCGCGGTTGCGGCCGTCGCGTCGCTGCGCGCGGGCGACACCGTGAACGAGGCGCTCGCGCTGAAATCCGACGCCACGCGCATCCAGGCGCAGGCCTCGGACCAGTGGGCCTACTATCAAGCGAAGGGCATCAAGGGCGCCGTCGCGCGCGCCTCAGCGGTCACCTGGAAGGCCGCCGGCCGTCCCGTTCCTCCGGATCTCGAGGAGACCGCGAGTCGCTATGACGCCGAGCAGAAGGAGATTCAGGCGAAAGCGAAAGAACTCGAATCCGAGCGCGACGCGAAGGAGCACGAGGCCGCCGGGCTGCTCGAGAAGCACCATCACTACGCTGACGCGGTCGCGCTCTTTCAAGTAGCGATCGCGCTCGGAGCCGTCTCCGCGCTCACCCGCGTGAAGCTCGTGTGGTACGGGTCGCTCGTGCTCGGCGCGGCCGGACTCGCGATGTTCGCGATACCGCTCATCAGCGCGGCGTGATGGCGGCTGACGGATTGAACGCGGGAAGCCAGCCCTAGCGCTGCAGGAACTGTGTGTTAAGATGACAGGAAGCTGACAAACCGGAGCTTCCTGAAATGTCCCGTCATCGTCGTGTCACGATTGCCGCCCTGTTCCTCGTCCTCGCCAGCGCCGTCGNNGCGTCCGTCCGACTCGTCGAACTGGATCGCGTGCAGCGCACCGGCGCACACGGGGATTTCGCGTTCGCCGGCGTCCCCAAGGGGAGCTACACGGTCTTCGTCAGCTCGAGTGGCTACGCGTCGTCATCGAAGACCATCGAGGTGAGCGGCGCCACGGCATCGGCCACCTTCGACCTGAAGCGTTCGGCGGTCGCGCTGCAGGAGATCGTGGTGTCCGCCAGCCCTCTGCCTCGTGCGATCACCGATCAATACCAGTCCGTCGACTCGAAATCGCAGGTGGATTTCCTCAACGGCACCGGCACGAGTTTCGCCGAGAAGCTTTCGGATCTTCCCGGTGTGAGCGTTCGCGGCAACGGATCCGCGCCATCGCGTCCGATCCTGCGCGGACTCACCGACAACGATGTGCTGGTCATCGAAAACGGCCTGCGCATGGGCGACATCGCCACGTTCGATCCCGCGCACGCGACTCCGCTCGAGGCGCTGGGCGTCGCGCAGGTGGATGTCGTGCGCGGTCCGTCCGCGATCCTCTACGGTCCGAACACGCTGGGCGGCCTGGTGAACGTGATCACGAACATCGTTCCGGCGATTTCGGATCATGCGTTTTCCGGCACGCTGAATCTCGAGGGCAACTCGGTGAGCGGTGAGTACTCCGGCTTCGCCAGGAACGTGTGGAGCGGCGGGAACTCCGCGTTCAGCGTCTCGGCCGGCGCACTGAAGGCGGGCGATATCGGCATTCCGGCGGGCATCTACACGGATCCCGGCAGCGGCGCCGCTTTCAACCTCAAGGCGATGCCGCAGACCGACCAGAAGAGCAGCGAGGCGGGACTCGGCTACGCGCACCAGGGCGACTTCGGGATGTGGGGCCTCGGCGTGAAGCACTTCGAGATGAACTACGGCATTCCCGGTGTTCCGCCGAATGCGGACTGGGCCAACGTGCCGCCGGCCACGTCGCGCATCTCGCAGCAGCGGAATACCCTCGAATGGCGCAGCCTGTTCAACGCGGGCGGCTCTTTCGTCCGGCAGGTGAAGCTGAACGCCAGCTACAACGACTACGGGCATTCGGAGTTTCCGACCGCGCAGGACGCGAGCGGCATATCCGATCCGCAGGCCAACCACTTTCAGAAGCGCGAGTTCAACGGCGTGCTGCAGTTTCAGCAGCGACGCCGGGGTGACGTTGACGGCGCGTTCGGCCTCTGGGCGAACATCGAGGATCTCACGATCGAGGGCGACCAGCCGCTCGGGCCCAACTCGCTCACGACCGGCCTCGCGGGATATCTGTACGAGGAGCTGCACGCCTCGCCGGCCACGAGCTTCAGCGCCGCGGCCCGCTTCGACTACAACAACATCCAGACACGGCCGTTCTCGGGTTCCACCGATCCGGTCTTCCAGACGATCAACTCGGCGCGGACCGCCAACGCGTTCACGGCGTCGGTCGGCGCGATGCATCAGTTCAGCCCCGAAGTGACGGGCTCGCTGAATCTCGCGCGATCGTTCCGTGCGCCGACCGTCCAGGAGCTGTTCGCGAACGGACTCGACGCTGCGAGCGGCACCTACTCGGTCGGCACCGCGAGCCTCGGGCCCGAGACGGGATTCGGCGTCGACGCGTCGTTGAAGGGAGAGTTCTCGAACGTCTCGTTCGAGGTCTCACCGTATCTCAACTACATCAACAGCTACATCTACGGGTTCCTGCGCGGCGACACGATCCAGGATTTTCCGGTCCGCCAGTTCGCCGCGACGAACGCGCGCCTCATGGGGTTCGAGGCGAGCCTTACCGTTCAGCCGTGGGAGTACGTCGCCATCAGGGCGAGCTCGGATTACGTCAACGCGGAGGACACCGAGAACAACGTGCCGCTCCCGTTCACCCCGCCGCTCCGCGGCCTGCTGCGCGGCACGTATCAGGACAGCAAGTGGATGGGGATGCTCGAGATGCGCATGGCGTCGTCGCAGACCCGCCTAGGCGAGGGCGATACACCCACGTCAGGATACACCGTGATGAACCTCGGCTTCGGGGTGCGCTTCACGCAGCAGGGTATGGTGCACAACATCAGCCTCCACTGCGACAACGTCTTCAACACCGTGTATCGCGACAACCTCTCGGTGGTGAAGGATTTCATTCCCCAGCCGGCGCGCGGATTCCGCCTGAACTACGAGCTGATCTACTAAGACTGGGCGAGCGCCCCCTCCCCCTGCGGGAGGGCCGACAACGCTGGACGTTCTCTGGCGTATGGTCCTCTAATACCCCTACATTATTGTAGGGGCGAAGCTGACGAGGGATCCGCGCCGACCAACGGGGGCGAAGGTTGAAGACTGTCATCGCATCAGTGGCTGTTGCAGCGGCCGCGCTTTCGTTCACGGCCGGTAGTTACGCCGCGAGCATCAGTTCCGTCGATTCGGGAGCTCCGCGGCATCCGCTTACTATCGCCGGTCCGCGCGACCTTCCGGCGCGCCGCCTTCCCGCGCCCGCCGAGATGACGCCGATCGTAAAGCGTTACTGCGGCGCCTGCCACAACGCGAAGACGATGAAGGGAAATCTGTCGCTGGACGACTTCGCGGTCGAAGCGGCGCCTTCGAACCTCGAGACGTCCGAGAAGATGATCCGCAAATTGCGCGCGGACATCATGCCGCCCCCGGGCGCACGCCGCCCCGCCGGCGACACACTGATGCTGCTCGTCCAGACGATGGAAAACGTCATCGACAGGGCGGCCTCCACGCCGAACCCCGGGCCTCGCGGATTCCAGCGCCTCAACCGCCCGGAGTACGAGCGAGTCGTGCACGACCTGCTCGGGGTCAACATCAATGCCGCGGACTTCCTCCCGCTCGACACCAAGAGCGCGAACTTCGACAACATCGCCGACGCCCAGGCGCTCTCCGCGACGCTGCTCGACGGGTATCTCAACGCGGCGGGCACCGTCGCACGCATGGCGGTCGGCGATCGCAAGGCCGCGCCCGCCGTCACCACGTATCGTTCGTCGCCATTCGTCTCGCAGCACCCATGGGATCATCTCGACGGCGCGCCGTACGGCACGCGCGGCGGCATCGTCAGCGAGCACAACTTTCCGGCCGACGGCCTCTACTCCTTCCGGATCAACATCGAGGGCGGCGTCGGCTCGAAGCTCGAGGACGTCGACGTCTCGGTGAACGGCCAGCGGGTTGCTCTGCTCCATTACGAGAAGGGCGTCGAGCAGGTCAACGCCTCGGCCGACACGCCGCTGGGCCTCGACAACTTCCACACCGAGCCGATCGCGATCAAGGCGGGGCAGCAGAAAGTCTCGGTGTCGTTCGTGCGCCGCTCCGAGGGACCGTACGAAGACCTGATCAAGCCGAGCGAGTGGTCGCTGGCGTCAAACGGCACGGCCAGCGCCGGCAGCACGACGCCGCCGCACATCATCGAGTTCGCGGTCCTCGGTCCGTCGAAGGTCACGGGCCTCTCCGAGACCGCGAGCCGCAAGCTCATCTTCAGCTGTCATCCCGTGAAGGCCGCTGCGGAGACCGCGTGCGCCGACCAGATCATCACGCGGCTGGCCACTCGGGCATATCGCCGGCCGCTTACCGCGCACGACCGCGAAGGACTGATGTCGTTCTACAAGGCCGGTGCGGCGACGGGCGGATTCGAATCGGGGATCGAGCGCGCATTGCAGGCGACGATCGCGAGTCCGTACTTCGTGTTCCGATTCGAGGCGGCGCCCCCGAACATCGCGCCCGGACACGACTACAAGATCAGCGACATCGAGCTGGCCTCGCGCCTCTCGTTCTTCCTCTGGGGCAGCATTCCCGACGACCAGCTCATTTCGCTGGCTCAGCAACACCGGCTCTCCGACCCGAAGTCGCTGAATCTCCAGGTCCGGCGCATGCTCGCAGACCCGCGCTCCGAGGCGCTGTCGACGCGTTTTGCCTCTCAGTGGCTGCGCCTCCAGGACCTCGAGAAGGTTCGGCCCGACGCCTTCTGGTTCCCCGATTACGACCAGCAGCTGGCCGACGCGATGACCCTCGAGACCCAGCTGTTCTTCAGCGACATCGTGAAGGGCGACCACAGCGTGCTCGACCTGTTCACGGCGGACTACACGTTCGTCAACGAGCGCCTCGCGCGCCATTACGGCATTCCGAACGTCTCGGGCCCCGAGTTCCGCCGCGTGAACTATCCCGACGACACGCGCCGCGGCCTGCTCGGACATGGCAGCATCCTCGTGCAAACCTCGCTCGCGAACCGCACCTCACCGGTGCTTCGTGGGAAGTGGGTGATGGAGGTGCTCATCGGCATGCCGCCTCCGCCCCCGCCGCCGAACGTTCCCGCGCTCGACGACACGCAGGACGCCAAGGACGGCAAGCAGCTCACGACTCGCGCACGCATGGAGATCCATCGCTCCAATCCGACCTGCAACGCGTGCCATCAGTACATGGATCCGATCGGCCTCGCGCTCGACAACTTCGACGTCACCGGCAAGTGGCGTTACCGGGAGAACGGCATCGCGCTCGACACGCAGGGCAAGATGTACGACGGCACGCCGCTGAGTTCGCCGGCCGACCTGCGGAAGTCGCTGCTCTCGCGGCCGGCGCCGCTGATGCGTTCGTTCGCGGAGAA
>PMYN01000105.1:9533-26030 GCA_003171215.1 Gemmatimonadota bacterium
AGACCCCACCATCGCAGGAGAGCGACGCATGCAGTTCCTGAAAGGCAAGACCATCCCCCGGCGCACCTTCCTTCGCGGAATGGGTGCGACCCTGGCCCTGCCGTACCTCGACGCGATGACGCCGGCGTTCAGCCGGTTCGGCAACGCGGCCGGCGCGGACCGAACACGGATGATCTTCATCGAGCAGGTGCATGGCGCCGCGGGGTCGAACGCATTCGGCGCCTCGAAGAATCTCTGGGCGCCCGCCGGTGTCGGGAAGAACTTCGAGCTCATCGCCGAGGGCGCGCTGCCCGCGCTCGAGCCGTGGCGGAACTACCTGACCATCGTGAGCAACACCGACGTGCGCATGGCGGAAGCCTTTGCTCCGCCGGAGATCGGAGGCGACCATTTCCGGTCGAGCGCGACCTTCCTCACGCAGTCGCACCCGAAGCAGACGCAGGGCTCCGACCTCTATGTCGGCACGTCGATCGACCAGATCATCGCGCGCCGGATCGGACAGGGCACCGCGATGCCGTCGCTCCAGCTCTGCATCGAGAACCTCGACCAGGCCGGCGGCTGCTACTACAACTACGGCTGCGCGTACACGGACACCATCAGCTGGGCGAGTCCGAGCGAGCCGCTCCCCATGATCCGCAATCCGCGCATTGCGTTCGACCTGCTGTTCGGCGCGGGGACCGACAGCGCCGACCGCATGTCGCGCCGCAAGGCGAATCAGAGCATCCTCGACTGGATCGTCGGAGAGGTCTCGGGGCTGAAGCGCGAACTCGGCCCGTCGGACCGCGAGCGCCTGGACAAGTACGTCACGGACATCCGCGAACTCGAGCGCCGCATTCAGGCCGTCGAGTCGCGGAACTCTTCCGGCGAAGTGCGCGAACTCCCCGAGGCGCCCATCGGCGTCCCGGATTCGTTCGAGGAGCACATCAGGCTGATGTTCGACATCCAGGTGCTGGCGCTGCAGTCGGACATGACGCGCGTGATCTCGTTCAAGACCGGCCGCGACGCTTCCAGCCGCGCATTCCCGGAGAGCGGCACGAACAAGGGATTCCATCCGGCGTCGCATCACGGCGGCCGCGAGGCGACGGTGCTCGAGTACAACCTCATCAACCGCTACCACGTCAGCATGCTGCCGTACTTCCTCGACAAGCTCAAGAACTCGATGGACGGCGACAAGAACCTGCTCGAGCGCTCGATGATCGTGTACGGCTCGCCGATGGGCGACAGCAACCTGCACAACCACAGGCGCTGCCCGCTCCTCGTGCTCGGGCACGGCAACGGCCAGCTCGCCGGCAACATGCACCTCAAGGCGCCGGACGGCACGCCGATGGCGAACGTGTTCCTGACGCTCATGCACAAGCTCGGCCTGGACGACATCCACAGCTTCGGCGACAGCACCGACGAGTTCGCGCTGAGCGTCTGAACGAACGGATTCCGAACGCAGAGGGACGGCACATGACGGTGGGCTCGCCAGAATTCACTTCGCCAGTTCGGGCCCGCGCGCGGCGGCTCGCCGCCGTGCTGTGCGCCTCCGTGCTGCTCGCCGGCGCGGCGGCGGGTCCGGCAGATCCGCACGCGCCGGGCAAGCCGGGCACCGTTCCGCCAGGCCCCGTCGTGGCGAACGCGGCGATGCAGGGCGACACCGCGGCACTGCGGAAGCTCGTCGCCGGCGGCGCGAACGTGAACGTCGCACAGGGCGACGGCATGACCGCGCTGCACTGGGCGGCCGAGCGTGGCGATGTGTCGATGGCGAACCTGCTCATCGGGGCGCGCGCGAACCTGAAGGCCGCGACGCGAAACGGCGGCTACACACCGCTCCACGTCGCAAGCAAGGACGGCAACGCGGCGGTCGTGCGCGCGCTGATCAAGGCCGGAAGCGACGTGAACGCGATGACGGCGACGGGCGCAACGGCGCTCCATCTCGCTGCGGCGTCAGGAAGCGCCGACGCCGTGACGGCACTGCTCGACAACGGTGCCGATGTGAACGCGAAGGAGTCCGAGTGGGGACAGACGCCGCTCCTCTTTGCCGCAGAGTACGACCGGGCCGACGTCATTCGGGTGCTGCTCAAGCGTGGAGCCGATGCGAACGCCCACACCACGAACGTGAGCCTCAACGACGAGGCCGCGCGGGACCAGGCGGCGCAGAAGAAGCGGAACGAGGTGCTCGTCTCGTTCATGCCGCAGGAGCGCCGTGATTCCGTTACCGCGGCGATGAAGGAAGCGGCGGCGAAGGCGGCGGCGAAGCCCGCGCTCGCAGGCGGGCGCGCCGGTGGCGGTGGTGGCGGTGGTGGCGGCGGCGGCACGATGCAACCGGTCGGTCCGTTCACGCCCGCGCAGGTCCAGGCCGCGATCGATTCCGGCCGCGCGGTGATGCTGACGGCGGCCGTCGCGAAGGGCCCGGTGCAGGAGGTCGTCGACACGATCAATGGCGGCGTCGCGGGCTACGCGGCGTCGGTCGGCGGCATCGGCGGTCTCACGGCGCTGCATCACGCGGTGCGCCAGGGCAGCGTCAACGCCGTCCTCGCGCTGCTCGATGGCGGCGCGAACGTCAACGATGCGAGCCTCACCGATCATACGACTCCGCTCCTGCTCGCGACCATCAACGGCCAGTTCGACGTCGCGATGAAGCTGATCGAGCGCGCCGCCGACCCGAACATCGCGAGCTCCGCCGGCGCGACGCCGCTCTATGCGGCGCTCAACACGGAGTGGGCTCCGCGGTCGCGCTTCCCGCAGCCGCAGGCCGTCCAGAACCAGAAGACGTCCTATCTCGAGATGATGACGGCGCTGCTCAAGGCGCATGCGAATCCGAATGTGCGAATCCAGACGCATCTCTGGTATTTCGCATTCAACAACTGCGGCAACGCGAACTGCGGCCTCGAGAACCTCGAGGGCACCACGCCGTTCTGGCGCGCGGCGTACGCAACCGACGTCGACGCGATGAAGCTGCTGATCGGGTACGGCGCCGATCCGGACGTTCCGTCCCAGCGTTCGGCAGCCGCCGGCGGCGGCCGTGGCGGACGCGGTGGTGCCGGCGCTGCCGGCGGCGCCCGCACCGATGTGTCGGCCGGCCCGGACGGCGGCGCGGCGCCGCCCGCCCGCGGCGGCGGGCGCGGCGTGATCCCAGGCCCGGGACTCGATCCCGCGGTGGATTCGGCGGCGAAGGCCGCGGTGCCGGGACTCGGCGTGTATGCGCTGCACGCGGCGTCGGGCGTGGGCTTCGGCAACGGATTCGCCGGCAACTCGCTGCGCCACGCACCCGACGGCTGGATGCCCTCGGTGAAATACCTGGTCGACGTGCTGCACGCCGACGTCAACATTCGCGACCAGAACGGCTACACGCCACTACACAACGCCGCGGCGCGCGGCGACAACGAGATGATCCTCTATCTCGTGTCGAAGGGCGCCGACGTGAAGGCCGTGGCGAAGAACGGGCGAACCACCGTCGACATGGCGAACTCGCCCGTCTCGCGCACGCGTCCGTTCCCCGAGACCATCGCACTGCTGGAGAAACTCGGCGCGCACAACAGCCACAACTGCGTGTCGTGCTGGTAGGCTGACCTTCTCATCAGGGACATGCCGATCTACGAATACGCCTGCCGCTCGTGCGCGCATCGATTTGAACTTCTGATTCGGGGCACGTCGGCGACGCCGGCGTGCCCCGAATGCAAGAGCGGGGACCTCGAGAAGCTCCTGTCGCTCCCCGCCGTGAAATCAGACACGACGCATGCGCTCGCGATGAAAGCGGCGAAAAAGCGCGACGCGCGCCAGGCGACGCAGCGGATCAATACGCAGGCGGAGTACGAGGCGAACCACGACAACGAGTGAGCCTCGTTAGGGCAAATGCTCACCCGCGAGCATAAGGTTGACGTGCTCCTGCGCCTGCTGAAGCCCGCCAGTCTGCCAGGTGATCCGTCCGTCGCCCTTCTCGTCCACGCCGGCGATCACCTGGTTGCAGAGCGAAACGATCCGGCTCAGGAGCGCGGTCGCTTCGGCGATCGTGGCCGCAGCCTGAACCTGCTTCGCCAGCGCGACCACCTGGTCTGCCTTCGCAGCCGCGTTCCGCGCCGCCGTCGCGGCGTGCATCGCGTGCATGATCACGTTTTGTGATGCACCTGCCGCCTTCGCCGCCAGCTCCATATGGGTCGCGACGGCGAGCGAGGCCTTCTTCATGCCATAGCCGAGACCGGGGCCGGTGGTGACGATGGTGGGATCCATCGCGTTGATCACGTGTCCCGCGTGCAGCTTCATGCCGTCGAGGGTCGCGGCCCGGCCCGCAAGTCCCGCATGCTGCGCCGCCGTTCGCGCCTCGGCGAACGCGACGGGCAGGAGGCCCATGCCGTTCGGCGTGTCGGCGAACGAGTTCACGACGTGGCCGATATGCATGCCAACCGCGCCGGCCGGCACCGCGATCGGCGGCGGCGTCGCGCCGGCACCTCCGCCGCGTCCACCCCGCCCGCCGCCTGCGGGTGGCGGCGTGTAACCGCCCGGCAGCGGCGCGCCCGTGAGCTGGACGATGAGCCCGTCGTACGTCCGGCGCAGGGATGTATCCGTGCTGACGATGAACGTCCCGCGCTTGTACTGCGCTTCCGTCATGCCGTTGCGACGCAGTATCTCCGCGATCTGTGCGCGCAGCTTTTCCTTCAGCGCCTCCTGCACTTCCGGCTTCTTGTTGCCGACCATCGCCAGCTGCAGGTCCATGGAATCGTGCGCGATGTCTATGGCGACCTGCACCTTCGCCAGCGTCGCGATCTCGTCCTTGCCCAGCGATGGCGCGGCTCCCTGCGCGCGCGTTGCCGGCGGTGCACCGACGAACGTCGCGAAGAGAACGGTGTAGCAAAAGGAACGACCGCGCACGCTGGCCTCCGATGTCCGGGTGGAACGCGGCCTCACGGTGGGGCCGTGGGGCGCAGGATCATATTCAGGGGTAGGCTGGCGGGGGTCAAGGAGTTGTACCGGCTGGCGCCGGACTGTACCGGCGTCGTACCGAGTCGAACCCGGTGCGCTTGCCGATTGCTCCACCCGTTCCGACATTCCCGGTCACGACGCGGCGTGGATCCGGCCTCGGATCCACACTTTCCATATCTCCTGTGCGAGGTTGCATGCGACGGACTCTCTTGTTGCTGGTGAGCGCTGGCACACTCGCCTGCAGTGGCGGCGGCAGCAACAGCGACAACAGCACGACGCAACCGCCCGCATCGGCGCCCGCCATCTCGCTCTCGTCGAACGCCGCGGTCTTTGCGGGCACAGCCGGCGCCGCCAGTCCGGCGGCGCAGGCGGTCACCGTCACGAACAGCGGGACGGGGACGCTGAGCGGCCTCGCGGTGGGCACGATCGCGTATGCCGGCGGTCCCAGCGGCGGCTGGCTCTCGGCGAGCTTGAGCGCCGCCACGGCGCCGGCGACGATGACACTGACGCCGGCCACAAGCTCGTTGGTCGCCGGCACGTACACGGCGACCGTGCCGATCACTTCCAGCGCGTCAGGCGTGACCAACAACCCGCAGTCGGTGAGCCTCACGCTAACGGTCGGACCGGGAACGGCGACGCATCTCATCTTCGGTACTCCGCCGGCGCCAACCGCCGGGGGAGCGATCACGCCGGCCGTCACGGTTTCGATCGAGGACGCGCTTGGCGACGTGGTGACGACGGCTACCACGAGTATCACGATTGCCCTCGGCGCCAACAGCGCCGGGGCGACGTTGAGCGGTACCACCACCGCCGCCGCCGTCGCCGGGGTCGCCACGTTCAGCGGTCTCTCGCTGAGCAAGGCCGGCTCGGGTTTCACGTTCGTCGCGTCCGCTGCGGGACTCACCGGAGCCACGAGCAGCGCCTTCACGGTCGCAGCGGCCGTGTCCGCGAGCCTGTCGCTTTCGACCGGCCAGTCCTCCGCGTTTCTCAGCTCGCCGAACTTCAGCACGACGCTGGCCGTGCAGCCGGGCGCACAGTACCTCGTCGCGGTCGTGAACACCGACGCGACGTATGTGATAACCGAGGGTTTCTCCTTCACCGGCAGCTTCTCGGCGTCGTCTGCCGCGGCGTCGGCGCTCCGAACGGCCGGCGCGCCCGCGCGTCAGGCCGCGCAGCCGGCCGCGTCCCAAGGCCCGCTGTTCGACATCGGAGCCCGCGAGGGACCGTCGGTCGCCGCGTTGAGCGGCGCGCTGCGCAGTCATTCAGCGGTGCTGGAGCAGGACGGGCAGATCTACGCGAACTTCGGCAATCCGGGCGCCGCATGGGCGCGCGCGCGTTCGCAGGGGGCGCGGCAGGCCACGGTGAGTGCTTCAATCTCGCAGTCCGTCGGCACCGTATCAAAGGTATACGTGCTGAACCAGCTCGCCGGGAACTGCACCACCGTGGATTCCATCGGCGCGCGCACCGTCGCCGTGGGACAGCACGTGATCGTGCTCGCTGACACGAGCCTTGCGAAGTGGCCGCAGGCATATCGACCCGACACGTCGTTCTATCAGAGCTTCGCCAACGAGTACGACCAGGTCACCTGGCCGCACCTGCTTGCCAACATCGGCAATCCGCTCGCGTACGACGCGCAACTTTCCGGCACTGGCAAGGTGACGGTAACCCTCACGCCCGTGCTGAACAACTTCAAGGGTCCCACGGGCGGCGGAATGATCGTCGCGTTCGTCAACAGCTGCGACTACTACCCCTATCAGGCGAGCGGCAACAACGCGGACTTCAGCAACCAGACGGAGATGTTCTATTCGCTCGTGCCGTCGGCGACCGGATACAGCGTCGCCGGGTGGGAGGCCGAACTCCGGGCGACCGCGGCGCACGAAACCAAGCACATCATCTCCTTCTCCCAGCGGTTCCTGCACAGCAGTCCATTCGAGCAGATCTGGCTCGAGGAGGGGCTCGCGCAGGAATCGTCCGAGATCTGGGAGCGCAACTACAACTCGGCCACGTGGAAGGGCAACGCGGACTTCTTCGCGACAGTGGCGTGCGAGCTCAGTCTCGGGTCGGGCGCACCGTGCTCCAACGCGAACACCAACGGAACCCTCGGCAAGCCGTACGCGCTCGTCGGGAGTCACCTGCCGTTCTTCTTCCAGTATCTGCAGGCGGAGAGCTCCTCCAACTCGGAGGGGCTCGGCTTCGACACGCCGGCGAATTATGGAGCCGGATGGACCATCTCGCGGTGGGCCACGGATCAGTACGCCAGCGCGGGCGAAGGCGCGTTCATCCAGTCGCTGATCAACGAGCCGACACAGACCGGCCTCAACAACCTCGCGCTGCACACGGGACAATCCGTGGCCACGCTCCTCGTATACTGGAACGTCGCCACAGCGATCTTCCAGGGACAGACCTACACCGCGAGCGACGCCCGCATCACCATTCCGAGCTTCAACTTCGCCAGCATCGACAGCATCGGACAGCGCGGCCTCTCGTGCCTGATCAACGGCGTGAGACAGGCGTGCGGAATCTTCGCGACGCCCGCCAACAGCCCGACGCCCACATTCCCGGTGACGCCCGCCGCCGTCTCGGCCACGGGCACGTTCTCGAAGGTGGTCAACAGCGTGCCCGGCACGGCAGCATCGTTCTTCCTGCTCTCCGCTCCGAACGCCGGCGTCGAGACGCTGCAGCTGCTGACGCCCGCAGGAGCGTCGCTGTTGTCCTCGAGCGGCTTGCGCGTGGCGATCGTCAGAGTCCAGTAGTGCGAACGTCGCGCGCCGCGGCACTGGCGCTCGCGCTGGCGGCGGGCGCCGCGGCCATCGCGTGCAGGCCGGCCCGTCCCGCCGTCGCGCCGCGGCCCGCCGCGGCCAACGACTCGCTCGAGGGTACCATCCGCGTCGTCGGCGTCGAGGTAATTCCCGTCGTCACGCTCGCGTTCGAGGGCGTGACGCCCTCGCTGACGCTCGACGGCCCGGCCTCGCTCCGCCGCGTCGATGGACTTCGCGTGGCCGTGACGGGACACCGGAACGGCGCGACGCTCGTCGTCACGCGCTTCGTCGTCGTCGCCGCGAACGGCGTGCCGGCCACCGACGGCGTGCTCGCGTCGGAGGGAGCTTCGACGGTGCTCGTCACCGCCGACGGGGTGCGGCACCGCCTCGTGAACCCGCCGCCGCTCCTGCGAGAGAACCCGGGACACCGCGCCTGGGTCTCCGGACCGCTGGACCGCGAGCCGGTCGCCTACGGCATCATCGAGTAGCACGCACGGACGGCCGCGCCTCCCCGAGGCGGACTGACATTTTCGAGCCCGCCTAGCCGCGCGTCGGCGCCGGGCGCAATTTGGTGGGAGCAGTTGCGGCCGATCACGCGCTCAAGCGTCACCGTTTCCCCACCGCGAACCGGACTTTCGATGACTGACGTTCGCCTGCGCGCCCGATCCGTTTCCGAACTCGTCGATGCGGCGTTCGCGCTGTACCGCCGCGACAGCAGCCAGTACATCCTCGTCATGGCGGTCGCCACGATCCCGCAGCTCGTGTCCCGGCTCTTCCTGCGGAGCGACGGGACGATGGGCCTCGGCCTGTTCGCGCTGGTCACCGGGCTGATTTCTTCGTTCACGTTCATGATCGGCAGCGCGGCGATCGTGAAGCTCGGATCGGAGGTGTACCTCGGCGAGCAGGCGGATTTCAGCCACGCCGTCGGCAGCGTCATCCCCAAGGTATTCGCGCTCCTCTGGGCGGGATTCTTGAAGGCGATCCTGTACGCGATCGGGTTCCTCGTGTTCTTCGTCGGCGAGTTCTACGTCGCCGCGCGCTTCTTCGCCGTCGCCGCCGTGATCGTCCTCGAGGACGGCGCGGTCGGTGAGGCCTTTTCGCGCTCGTCGGCGCTCTCCGACGGGCGCAAGCGGCACATCCTGAACACGCTGCTGCTCGTCTGGATCATCTACTTCCTGCTGAGCGTGTGCGTGTCGCTCGTGGCGAACATCACGCGGAGCATGGTCGTGACCATCGTCTTGACGACCGCGTTCCAGATCGTCGCGTATCCGATCATCGGGCTGACCGACATGCTGCTGTACTACGATTGCCGCATCCGCGGTGAGGGCTACGACATCGAGCGGATGGCCGCTGCGATGGACGGCGGCCCGGGTACCGCGCCCGGCGCGGCGGGCGCTACGACGTAGCGACGAAGATCGTGATGCTTCCGCAGGGCGCGGTGGGGCAGTCGTGGCCGGTGCCCGCCGTGCACGACACNNGAGCGCCATCGGCCGCGCGCTGAACGCGCTGTTCCAGTTCTTCCGCGGATCGGAGACCGGCCGCCACGTCACCGTCGCGCTGGCCGTGCTGATCGTCGCGGCCATCGCGATTCATTTCATCCTCGCGACGCTCGCGGCCCGCAACGACGTGGTCGCGGCCGACGCGAATCCCGCGCGCGCGCGCGCCGCCGACGCGTGGCGGGACGCCGAGCGTCTCGCCGCCGCCGGCCAGTTCACCGATGCCTCGCACGCACTGCTTGCCGCGCTCCTCTCGGCGTTCGCGCAGCGCGGCGAAGTGCGGCTCCACGCGTCGAAGACGGCCGGCGACTACGCGCGAGAACTCGCCCGGCGTGGCTCACCCGCGCGCAGTGCGTTCCAGCAGTTCCGGCGCCGCTACGACGCGGTGATCTTCGGCGTCGGCACGTGCACGGCGGACGAATACGCGGCGCTGCTGCGCGACGCCGCGCCGATCCTCTCGCGGGCAGGGGTCGCGTGACGTCGCCGCGTTTGCCGGATGCCGCCGGGCTCCCGTGGTACGCGCGGCCCGCCATTGTGCTGCCGATCGTCGCAGTGTTGATCGTCATCTCGGCACTCGTCACGCCACAGCAGACCGCGGGACGCACAGGCGACCCACGTCTCTCCACGTACTCGACGGCCCCGATGGGCGGCAAGCTATTCTACGAAATGGCGCAACGCCTCGGATGGAGCGTCGAGCAGCACCGCACGGCGGACTGGCCGGCCGACACCGACGCGATCATCGCGGAGCTCGATCCGGTGGTGCCGCTCCGCGTCACCGATGTTCACGTGTTGCTCGAGCGCGTTCGGCACGGCGGCGCGCTGCTGCTGATATTGGGCAGCGGCTCGAGCCTCATCGCGGACTCGCTGCACCTCACGACCGGCGCGGGCCGCACGCGGACGCAACACCCTGGCGGCGACGTGGCCGGCTGCGCCCCGGACCAGCGAGACCCGTTCAACCGGCGGTTCCTCTACACCCTGTGGCCCGGTGACCAGGTGTCGTTGACCACGATAGCCTGGAAAGGGCCGCAGCCGGATTCCGTCACGCGGATCGTCGAGACGGACGCGATAACGAACCCCGAACGGCCGACTTCCCGTACCGCCGCCGTCGGTTTCGCATACGGCCGCGGCCGGATCGTCGCCGGCGCGGATCCCGACTTGCTGCGCAACGATGCCATTCGGGTGTGCAAGTACGCCCTCGACGTCGCGGCCGTGCGAATGCTCGAGTACCTCGGCGACCGCGGCGACGGCACGTCGCTTCGTTCACGGCGCATCGTGTTCGACGAGTATCATCAGGGATACGGCGAGCAGCGGGGCACGATGGGCGCGGTCGCCGCGTATCTCGTCGGTGTGGACTCCGGGCGCCTGCTCCTGCAGATGCTCGCCGCGGGTCTCATCCTGCTCCTTGCGGTGGCGCCTCGCCTCATTCCTCCGCACGATCCCGAGCGCATCGAGCGGCGCTCGCCGCTCGAACACGTCGACGCGCTGGGCCGCGCGTACGCGCAGGTCGGCGCCACGCGATCGGCCACCGCGCGCCTCGTGCGCGGCGTGCGGCGCCGGCTCGCGGGCGGCGCGATCCGTCCGGGTGTGGACGCCTCCGACGACGCGTTCCTCGATCGCGCGCAACGCGACGCACCGCAGCTCGCCGGCGACATCGCACTCATCAGGAAGGCATTGCATTCGCCGCTTTCCCGGCGCGAGTTCGCCTCCGTCGGCGCGGCGCTCGAACAGCTCGAACTCTCTCTCACCCGGATCTGACATGAGTCTCTCCATCGAGCAGGGCGCGGAGCTTCTCCGCCAGGTGCGCGTGTCGGTCGCCACGCGCGTCGTCGGCCAGGACGCCGCCATCGACGACGCGCTCGTCGCGTTCATCGCGCGCGGGCACCTCCTGATCGAGGGCGTACCGGGCACCGCGAAGACGCTGCTCGTCCGCACGCTCTCCAGCGCGCTCGGCCTGCGCTTCACGCGCATCCAGTTCACGCCCGACCTCATGCCGTCGGACGTAACGGGTGTGTCCATGCAACGCGATCCCGCGCGCGGGTTCGAGTTCCAGCCCGGTCCGGTCTTCACGCAGATCCTCCTCGGCGACGAGATCAACCGCGCGCCGGCAAAGACGCAGTCCGCCCTGCTCGAGGCGATGGGCGAGCGCCAGGTCACGGTGGATGGAACGTCGCGCCCGCTCGATCCTCTCTTCACGGTGTTCGCGACGCAGAATCCCGTGGAGCACGAAGGAACGTATCCGCTCCCCGAAGCGCAGCTCGACCGGTTCCTGCTCAAGACGCTGATCAACTACCCGTCGAAGGACGCGGAGCTCGAAATGCTCGCGCACCACGAGGCCGGGTTCGATCCGGAGCGGGCCGCGGATGCGATGGTGCCGCCGGTGCTCGACGCCGCACGGGCCGCCGAACTCCGCGCGCTCATCGACGGCGTGCGCGTGGCGCCGGAAATCCGCGAGTACATCGCGGCGATCACGAGGGCCACGCGAGACGAGGCGGCGGTCTCGCTCGGCGCGTCGCCGCGCGCGAGCGTGTCGCTCATGCGCGCCGCGCGCGCCGCGGCCGTGCTCGAGGGACGCGCCTACGCGACGCCGGACGACGTGAAGGACCGCGTTCCCTCCGCACTGCGCCATCGCGTGACGCTCTCGCCGGAGCTCGAGGTGGAAGGGCGATCGGTGGACGACGTGCTCGCGACGATCCTGCTGCGGATCGAGGCGCCCAAGTGACATCCGCGGGCAGCGTGCACTCGCTCGTTGCCTCCGCCAGGCCGCGCCTCCGCTTCTCGCCGGAGCGGCGCCTCGCGCTGCTCGTCGCGGTCTCGTCGCTCCTCTGGCTCCTGCCGGGACGCACCGGCGCCATCGCGGCCGGCACCGCCCTCGCCCTGATCGCGCTCGGCACCGCAATCGACGTCGCGCTGCTGCCCCCGAGGCGCGCGCTCACCGTCGCACGCGAGCTTCCGCAGACCGTCGGCATCGGAGATGGAGTCGAGGGCACGTATACGATCGAGTCGCACTGGCCGCGTGCGCTCGTCGTGCGTCTGATGGATCGCCTCTCGCCGCTCGTGACCGGAGGGGCCGGCGCGACCGTGGCGGCCCTCGATCCATTCGCCACGCGCACCCTCGGCTTTCGGGTCACGGGCGAGTCGCGCGGCCGCGCGCCGCTCGGCCCCGTCGGTGCGCGGGTCCGCACGCGCCTCGGCCTGGTGGGGGCACGCTTCGTCTTCGGCGCCGACGACTCGATCCTGGTGGTCCCGTCGCTCTCAGGCGTCCGGCGCTTCCGGATGCTCGCGATGCAGCACCGCCTCGCGACCGCCGGAGTGCGCTCACTGCGGCGCCGGGGAGAGGGCTTCAGCTTCGCGAACCTGCGCGAGTACGCGATCGGCGACGATCCGCGCCGCATCGACTGGAAGGCCACGGCGCGGCGCGCACAGCTGATCACGCGCGAGTACACGATCGAGCGTTCGCAGACCGTCATCACGCTCATCGATGCGGGCCGCGGCATGACGCAGCTCGCCGCGACGCGCTCGCGATTCGAGCACGCGCTCTCGTCGGCGCTCATCCTCACGGACATCGCCGCGAACGCCGGCGACCGCGTCGGCGCGCTCGTGTTCGACGACGAGATCCGCGCGTACGTCCCGGCACGACCCGGGCGGGGCGCCCTTCAGGCGATCCGCAACGCGTTCGTTCCCCTCCAGGCGACGTCACGTGAGCCCGACTACGCCGGCGCCTTTCGCTACCTCGCGGCGCACCAGCGCAAGCGCGCCCTCATCGTGTTCATCACCGACGTCATCGATCCGCGCGCGTCGCAGGCGCTCATCGCGCACGTGGCGCGCAGCACCGCGCGCCATCTCGCCGTGGTGGTCGCGCTGCGCAACGACGCCATCTTCGCGGCGGCGCTGCCGCGCGCGGCCGGCGGCCCCGGCGTGCTCTACGAGAGCGCCGCCGCCGAGGAGCTGATACTCGCGCGGGAAGAGGCGCTGCAGCGGATGCGCCGCGCGGGCGTCTCGGTGATCGACGTCTCGCCGCAGGCGATGACGGCGAGCGTGATCAATCGTTACCTCGAGATCAAGTCGCGAGGCGCGCTGTAGGCGCTCCTGCGCCGCCCGTGATGCCGCGGACGTACGCGTACAGGAAGATCGCCGTCAGCGCCGACACCCCCAGCTTCCATTCGAGCGGCCACCAGGGGATGGGCGACACCATGCCCTCGAGCGTTCCCGCGATGAGCAACAGCAGCGCCGCGCCGGCGACGAGCTTGATCGCGCGGCGCCCGTTCTCGATCAGCGCGCGCCGCCGGGTGCGCTCGCCGGGAATCAGCAGCGCGGCCGCGAGGAGGAATCCGGCGCCTCCCGAAATGCAGATCGCCGTGAGCTCGAGCACGCCGTGCGGCGCGACGAACGCGAGCAGGAGCGACGCGATCCCCTTCGACCCGTAGAGGCCGAACACCGCACCCAGACTGATGCCGTTCGAGACCAGCAGGAACACCGTGAGCAGTCCCGCGGTCACGCCGAATGCGAACGCGGCGATGGCGACCTGCACGTTGTTCGTGACGATCGAGGTCGCCATGACCGGACGGAACAGCTGCGGGTCCTCGATGTAGCCATCACCGCTCTTCGCGCGCCGCACGCCGTTTTCGGCGCGGTCGAGCATTCCCGGCGGCAGGAACGCCTCCGCCACCGACGGATCGCGCAGCACCGCCGTGGCTGCGATCGCCGCAGGACCGAACAGCAGCGCGGCAGCGAGAAGTATCGGCAGCGCCGACGCGCGAATCTCGGCGGGCACATCCGCGAGCATGAAACGCGCGATGTCCTGCGGGCGGATCGCGCGGCGGCGGTAGAGCAGGTTGTGCGCGCCCGCGACGAGCCGGTTGAGGTAGAACACTTCGTCCACCTCGCCTCCCTTCGACGCGGTCCTGAGGCGCGCGAGATCGGAGGCAAGATCCCGGTACTCGGCCACGAACTCGCGCACGCCGTCCTCGCCCAGTCCCTTGAGCCCCTTTCGCTGCGCCTCGGCGAGCCTCGCCGCGAAGCCCGCCCACCGCTTCGATTCGCGCGCGACGATCGCGTGACGCTCGCGCGCGGCGCCGGTGTCGTGACGGGACGCCGAACCGGCAGCGCGCGCCGCGCGCTCCGCGTTGTACAGCCGCCCGAGACGCCCCGCCGGTGTTGCACCGGTGTATTCCTCCAGCGCGGGCGCGAGCCGCTGCGCGAGCTGGGCCGCGATCAGTGCACGGCGTTCCGGGTCGAGGTCGCGCTGGCGCTGGGAGAAGCGCTCGAGAAGATCGAACTCCGCNNGCAGGCTGGCGGACGAAGTCCTCCTTCACCACGATCGTTCCCGCGGCCATGTCGCCGAGCCGCTTGCCCGACTTCGAGATCAGCACGCTCAGCATGCCGACGCCGTACAGCACGATCGGCTGCATGTCCACGATGCGCATGAGGTTGCGCACGGCCGACGCGCCGAATGTCACCGAGTATCCGCCGTCGCGCACCACGCGCAGCCGCTGCAGCCGCTTGCCCGGAGTCCGCCCATCCGCGAGCGCCTCGAACAGCACGTAGTACCCCCACAGCACCGCGAACTGGATCAGCACGATCATGGAGATCGCGAGCGAGGCGGAGACATTTCGGATGAGCCCGCCGGTCTTCGCAAAGAAGACCGTGATCCCGATGTCGGCCACGATCACAGCGATGAAGCAGATCGTGTAGTCGATGATCGCGGCGTACGCGCGTGAGCCGACACCCGCGATCGTGTACGAGAGCACGACCAGCTCCGGCGTCTCGACTTCCACGGTGTTCGACAGACGGGCGGGCGCGCGCGCGGTCATGTGCGGGAAGCTGGGCCGGTGTGCGCACGCCGGCAAGCGCCCGAGCTTCTGCCCCTATCGCCCATGGATCCTGGCCGCGGTGCTGAATCCGGATACGGCGGCGGCTCGTGCACGTTAAGTTCATCGGCATGCACACATCCGATGCCATCAAGGGACGCCGTTCCGTCAAGCGCTTCGCGGAACGCGCCGTTTCGCGGGAAGAAATCGAGACACTGCTCGCCGCCGCGACACTCGCGCCGAACCACAAACTGACGCAGCCGTGGCGCTTTTACGTCCTCGGTCCGGAGGCGCGCTACGCCTACGGGCTCGCACTCGGTGCACGCAAGGCGAAGAAGATCGCGGATGCCGCGGCCGGTGCGGCGTTGCGCGAGACCGTCGGCGCGGAGCATCGCGCGCTTCCCGGCATGATCGCGGTCGCGGTCATGAACCACGACAATCCGGAAACGAGGGAGGAGGACTACGCGGCGGCGATGATGGCCACGCAGAACATCGCGCTCACCGCGGTCACGCTAGGTCTCGGCACGCACATGAAGACCGGGTCGGTGATGAGTGATCCCGCGGCGCGCGCGGCGGTCGGACTGCCCGACGACCAGCGCATCGTGGCGATCGTCAACGTCGGCGTGCCTGCGGAAGACGTGCCGGCGAAAAAGCGCGAGCCGGCCTCGGCGTTCACTACCTGGGTGCCGTGACGCTCGCGCACAGGTAATCGACCGCCTGCGCGGCGGTGTAACCCGGATGGCTGGACAGGAAGCCTGCCATCTGCATCAGATCATCACCGCTCGTGACGAGCGGCATCTCCTCCTCGCCCGTCGCCGCTCGCCACTGCGCGAGACCCACGTTCGCCGTCAGCCCGTTACAGAGGCAGCGACGGCCCTCCGTGTCTGCCGCGTCGCCGCCCTTGGCGACGTACGCATCGACCGGCTCCGAAGGACAGCGGTACACTGTGCGGCCGTCGGGCAAACGCACCGCGATACGGAGGTAGCCGAGGTCGCAGATTCGCTCCCTCGCAGCGGCCTGGGCCGCGTCGCCCGGCAGCTCGACCATCTTGAACGGGTAACCTGTCGGCGACGCGCGCGGGTCCGTGCGCAGCTTGGCAGTGCCGGACACGACGCCCTCGAGCACGTGCGCCCTGAGCGCCGGCTCGATGCCGGACTCCGCGCAATACGCGAACAACGTCCCAACCTGCACGCCGGCCGCGCCCGACTCGAGAGCGGCTTGAAGCCCCTCCGGCGAGCCCCTTCCGCCGGCGAGCCAGAACGGGAGTCCCAAGTCGCGCATCTTCCCGAGATCCACCACATCGCGTTCGCCATAGATCGGCTCGCCTGCATCGCTCAGCCGAAGTTCGCCGCGCGGGGGCGCGTTGTGCCCTCCGGCCGTGGGAGCCTCGACGATGAATCCATCCACGCGCCCGTTCGATTTCCGTGCGAGTGTCATCGCCAGTGAGGCGGCCGACACCACGGGGAGAAACGCCGGGCGACGCAACGGCGTCGCCATCAGGCTCGGCGGGGCTAGCGTCGATGGATCGAACTCGAG
>PMYN01000089.1 GCA_003171215.1 Gemmatimonadota bacterium
GTTCTCCCCACTTCCCACTCACCCTCGCCACTCTCGTCTGGTCTCGCCACTCGCCCCTAACTCCCCTCTCAAATCTCACATCTCGAAGGGTTGATTTCAGTGGGGAGAGTAGATAAGTTGGTATGCTATAACAAACTGACCGCAAAGAACTTAGGATTCCCAACAATGGCCTTCGTAAAGACCCCCGCGATCGAGAAGAATCGCAAGCACGCCACCGACACCGGCTCCTCCCAAGTCCAGATCGGGGTGCTCACGGAACGGATCAATTTCTTGACCGATCATTTTCGCCAGCACGCCAAGGACCATCATGGGCGCCGGGGTCTTCTCAAGATGGTCGGCAAGCGCCGCCGTCACTTGGACTATCTGAAGCGCACGGACGTCGAAGGTTATCGGAAGATCATCTCCGATCTTGGCCTGCGCTACTAATCTCGCAACGCATTTCATGACTCGCGCGGACGCACAATGCGGCCCGCGCGTTTTGTGTTTCTCCTGAGGCAATTCCACGTATGATGCATCGCATCGAGCGCACGTTCGCCGGCCGTCCACTGATCATCGAGACGGGCCGCATGGCCAAGCAGGCCGCCGGATCCTGCCTCGTGCAATTCGGCGACACGATGGTGCTCGCCGCCGTCACGGTCAGCGACAAGGAGTCCACGCTCCCGTTCTTTCCGCTCACCGTCGAATACAAAGAGAAGACGTACGCCGCCGGCAAGATTCCGGGCGGCTTCATCAAGCGTGAAGGGCGTCCGCGCGACGAGGAGATCCTCTCGTGCCGCATCATCGACCGCTCGATCCGCCCGCTCTTCCCCGAGGGCTTCAAGAACGAAGTCCAGGTCTTCATCTACGTCATCTCCGCCGACCAGGAGAACAAGGCCGACGTCCTCGCGCTCGTCGCAACGTCGTTCGCGCTGAACGCCTCGCGCATCCCGTTCGCGGGACCGATCGCCGGCGTTCGCGTCGGCCGCGTCTCGGGTGAGGACGGCACGCCGCATTGGGTGCTCAACCCCACGATCCAGGCGATCGAGTTCTCCGACATGGACCTCGTCGTCGCCGGTTCGCAGGATTCGATCATGATGGTCGAGGGCGGCGCCATCGAGGTCCAGGAAGAGGAAGTCGTCGAGGCGCTCGGCATCGCGCAGCGCGGCATCAAGGAACTCATCGCGATGCAGGAAGAACTGCTCGCGAAGGGCCGCGCCGACAAGATGGAGTGGAAGAAGGCCGCGATGCCGCAGGACATCATTGATCTCGTGAACGCCGAGGCGAAGGACGCGATCCTCGCGGCGATCAACCAGAAGGACAAGCACACCCGCATCCAGGCCGTCGAGAAGGTGAAGGACTCCGTCAAGGAGAAGCTCAAGGCCCAGCTTGCCGCCGAGCAGCACGGCTACATCGGCGCCGTGCTCGGCGACATCGAGTACGATTCACTGCGGGCCCAGGTGCTCGACACCGGTCTCCGCGTCGACGGCCGCAAGCCGAACGAAGTGCGCGCCATCTCGATCGACATGGGCCTCCTCCCGCGCGCGCACGGTTCCGTGCTGTTCACGCGCGGCCAGACGCAGGCGCTCGTCGCCGCGACGCTCGGCACCGCGAACGACGTACAGCGGCTCGACTCGATCGACGAGAAGAACGAGACGACCAAGTCGTTCATGCTCCACTACAACTTCCCGCCGTTCTCCACGGGTGAAGTCCGTCCGATGCGCGGCACCAGCCGCCGCGAGATCGGCCACGGCAATCTGGCCGAGCGCGCGCTTCAGGCCGTGCTCCCGCCGTTCACGGAGTTCCCGTACACCATCCGCATCGTGAGCGACGTGCTCGAGTCCAACGGCTCGAGCTCGATGGCCTCGGTGTGCGGCGGCTCGCTCTCGTGCTTCGACGCGGGCATCCCGCTGAAGGCCGCGGTGGCCGGCGTCGCGATGGGGCTCATCAAGGAAGGAAAGAAGTACGCGATCCTCACCGACATCCTCGGCACGGAAGACCATCTCGGTGACATGGACTTCAAGGTCGCCGGCACCAAGGACGGCATCACGTCGATCCAGATGGACATCAAGATCCACGGGCTCGACCTGAAGATCATGACCGAGGCACTGCACCAGGCGAAGGAAGGCCGCCTGCACATCCTCGGCGAGATGGACAAGGCGCTGCCCGCCGCCCGTCCCGAGATGTCGCCGTACGCGCCGCGCATCATCACCGTGCAGATCAACCCGGAGAAGATCGGCGAGCTCATCGGACCGAAGGGCAAGAATATCCGCGGCATCCAGGAAGAGAGCGGCGCGGAAATCACGGTGGACGACACGGGTCTCGTCACGATCGCCGCGGTCGGACAGGACTCCATGGAGCGCGCGAAACAGATGGTGCAGGCCATCACCGTCGAGCCGGAAGTCGGCGCGATCTACGAAGGCCCGGTGAAGAGCACGACCGCGTTCGGCGCGTTCGTCGAGATCATGCCGGGCTCGGAAGGCCTCGTGCACATCTCCGAGCTGCAGCACGGCCGCACGGAGAAGACCGAAGACGTCGTGAAGAAGGGCGATCGCGTGAGGGTGAAGGTGATCGAGCGCGACGAGCGTGGGCGCCTCCGTCTCTCGATGAAGGCACTGATTCCGAAGCCGGGCTCGGACGGCGCAGCTGTGGAGCCGGCGTATGCCGACGCCGCGGCCGGCGCTCCCTCGGGCGCTCCCTCGGGGGCTCCCGCCGGCGAATCGACCGGCGGCAGTGAAGAGCGCCCGCGTCGCGAAGGCGGCGACCGGGGCGGTCGCAGTGGTGGACGCGGTGGGCGCGGCGGCCGCGGGCGCTAAGGGGCTTCACCGTGGCTGACGGCACCGCCCTCCTCGCGCCGCACGTGGCAGAGAAGGGAGTCGAACGCACCGTACTGCCCAATGGATTGACCGTACTCTCGGAGCCGTATCCGGGAGTGCGGTCGATTGCTATCGGCGCCTGGGTGCGCGCCGCCTCGATGCACGAGCGGCGTGAGGAGATGGGCGTATCGCACATGCTCGAGCACCTCGTGTTCAAGGGCACGAGGAACCGGAGCGCNNTTCCAGGCCCGGGTGCTCGACGAGCACCTTGCCGAGGCGGCGGACGTGATCGCCGATCTCGTCTTCCGGCCGTCGCTCCGCGCCGAGGACCTGAATCTCGAGCGGAAGGTGGTGCTCGAGGAAGTCGCGATGGTCGAGGATTCGCCGGACGACATCGTGTTCGAGCTGCACAACGCGGCGCTCTGGGGCGAGCATCCCTACGGCTACTCGATCCTCGGAACGAGGGAGAGCGTCGGGTCGATGCAGGCCGAGACGGTGCGCGCGCTGCACGAGCGGGCGTACCATCCGTCGCAGATCGTCGTCGCCGCGAGCGGCAACATCGAGCACGACGACCTGCTCGCCGAACTCGAACGCACCGGCTGGAACGATTTTCCACGGGGCGATGACAGCCGCCTGGCCGTCTCGTCGCCGGTAACGGCTCCGGCGACCGAGCGTCACATCGAACGTGACTCGCAGCAGACGCACCTGGTGTTCGGCTCTTCGACGGTCGCGCACGCCGATCCGCGCCGCTATCCGCTGATGCTGATCGATACGCTGCTCGGCGGCGGCATGAGTTCACGCCTCTTCCAGCGCATCCGCGAGGAGCTCGGTCTCGCGTACTCCGTCTACACCTTCCAGAGTTTTCACGTGCACGCGGGAACGCATGGCGTGTATGTCGCGACCGCTCCCGAGACGGCGGAGCAGGCGACCGCCGCCGTGAGGGAGGAACTGTCACGCCTCGCGCAGGAAGGAATCGCCGAACCGGAGCTGCAGATGGGCAAGCGGCAGCTGAAGGGCCAGATCACGCTGTCGATGGAAAGCGTATCGAGCCGGATGTACCGCGCCGCCGGCGTGGAACTCTTCGGCGAGCCGTACATTCCGATCGACGAAGTCCTGGCCAAGATCGACGCCATCACCGTCGATGACACGAAGGAAGTCTGTGCCCAGTTCTTCCCGCCCGAGCGCCAGACGCTGGTCAGCCTGGGCCCGCAGTAGAAAATCAATCCGCATTCCTCTCCGGCACCCTGCATCACACCCGCATCCAGCATCGCACTTTCCCGCTTCTCGCATCCCGACCCCGCATCCCCAATCGAGCCACTATATGAAAATCGGAATCCCGAAGGAAATTAAGACCAACGAAAATCGCGTGAGCCTCGTCCCCGCCGGCGCCGAGTCGCTGGTGGCCGCCGGCCACTCCGTCCTCGTGGAAACCGGCGCCGGCCTCGGCAGCGGCTTCACGGACGACCAGTACACCGCGGTGGGTGCCAAGATCGCCCCGAGCGCCGACGCCACCTGGGCCGACGCCGACATGATCATGAAGGTGAAGGAGCCGATCGAGNNGACGAAAAGCTCACGAAGGCGCACATGGCTTCCGGCGCAGTATGCATCGCGTACGAGACCGTGGAGCTGCCCAACCGCGAGCTCCCGCTGCTCGTGCCGATGTCCGAGGTCGCGGGCCGCATGGCAGTGCAGGAAGGCGCGAAGTACCTCGAGAAGCTTTACGGCGGACGCGGGGTGTTGCTCGGCGGCGTTCCCGGGGTTCCTCCGGCCAAGGTGGTGATCCTCGGCGGCGGCGTGGTCGGCATCAACGCGGCAAAGATGGCGGCGGGAATGGGCGCGAAAGTCACGATTCTCGATACGTCGCTCGAGCGCCTGCGCTACCTGAGCGACGTGATGCCCGCGAACGTTCAGCTGATCTTCTCCAACCGCCACAACATCCTCGAGCAGATCGCGACGGCCGACCTCGTGGTCGGCGGCGTGCTGATCCCCGGTGCGGTCGCTCCGAAGCTCATCCGCAAGGGTGACCTCAAGACGATGCGTCCGGGCTCGGTGATCGTGGATGTCGCGATCGACCAGGGCGGCTGCGTGGAGACGATCCACGCGACGACCCACGAAAACCCGACGTACGTGGTGGATGACGTGATCCACTACGGTGTCGCGAACATGCCGGGCGGCGTGCCGCGCACGTCGACGCTCGCGCTCACCAACGCGACGTTCCCGTACGCGCTGACGCTGGCGAACAAGGGGTGGAAGAAGGCGCTCGCCGAGAGCCCGGCCCTGTTGAAGGGCCTCAACGTGGTCGACGGGAAGGTGACTTATCGCGGCGTGGCGGAGGCGTTTGGGATGGAGTTCCATGAGCCGGCAACGTTCCTCAAGTAGCTCAAGAGCAGAGATGGGAGCGGTGAGGGCAGTGGCGAGTTCAGGGGTGAGTGGCGAGACCAGTGGGGAGTGGCGAGGGTGAG
>PMYN01000159.1 GCA_003171215.1 Gemmatimonadota bacterium
GTGGTGGAGGCGTTCCTGAAGTCTGTCGGTCGGACTGGATGAAGGGAATGTCCATCGCCGAACCGCGCCCTCAGCGCCCACGCGTCACCCGTCGCCGTTCTTCCCCTACATGTCAGCGAGCTTCCACGTCCCGTCCGACTGCATGCGGTAGAACTTCACCTTCGACGTCGAGCCCGTGATCCGCAAGGCGCGCATGTCCATGAGGCGTCCGGCCGTGCTCCCGATGTAGACCACCACGTCGCCGCTCGTCGAACCGTTCGGATAGAACGTGACCGTCGGGTACATGTAGGTTTGGTTGAGATACGTGAGACCGGGCCCCGTGGCGTAGTATGGCGGGGCGCTGTCGATGCCCACCGGCGGCGTGACGAACTGCGCGCCCTCGACGAGCGTCCGGTTGTAGGTGTACTCCGTCGCGTCGGCGATGCCGTTGGAGTTCGCGTCCTCGGTGATGGTCAGGTGGCCCTGATCGTAGACGATGGTCACGATCACGGGCATGTTCTTCTGGATCGCCGTCAACTGCTGGGCGATGAACTGGTTCTGCACCGTGCGCGCGTTCGCATCCATGCGATAGCGCTGGAAATCGATGTTCGGCAGTGCGATGGCCGCGAGGATCACGATGACCGCGAGCACGATCGACATCTCGATGATGGTCCATCCGCGGCGGGCTTTGGCGTGCAGGCGGTTCACCATGGAGAAGCGGGTCTGGCGTTGGACGGTGCGGCCGGCGACGATACCTTGGCGACGCTGAAGGCGAACGTAACGTAACCCCATCGGCGCGCAAGCGCGCAGGGGAATTTCGCGATGCTCGTGGTGGGACTCACCGGAAACATCGGAAGCGGAAAGTCGACCGTCGCGCGCCTCCTCGCGGTGCGCGGCGTTCCGGTGATCGACGCCGACGTCCTGGCTCGCGAGGCGGTCGCGCCGGAATCACCGGCGCTTGCTGCCATCGTCGCGAGATGGGGCGCGGCCGTGCTCGCGTCCGACGGCACGCTCGATCGCGCGGCGCTGCGGGGCATCGTCTTCGCGAACGTGGCGGACCGTGCGGCACTCGACGCCATCGTGCATCCCGCGGTCAAGGCGCGCCGCGATTGCCTGCTGGCCGCAGCACGTGAACGCGGGGCGCCGGTGGTGGTCTGCGACATTCCATTGCTCTTCGAGGCAGGGCTGGTCGACGACGTGGACCTGGTCCTGCTGGTCGACGCCCCGCGCGACGTGCGGCTCGAGCGGCTCGTGCGCGATCGCGGCCTGAGCCGTGCCGAGGCGCTCGCGATGATCGACGCCCAGCTTCCGGCGGACACCAAGCGCGCCCGCTCCGGCTACGTGATCGACAACGACGGCACGCTGGACACCCTCCGCGCGCGCGTCGACGCAACCTGGGGCGCGATCGAACGCGACCACTTGCCCGACCACTTGCCCGACCACTTGCCCGACCACTTGCCTTGAGAACGCGACGCGCGCGGTCTACGTTTCAGTTCTCGAACGGATGATCGTCCGCTCCCGCATCCCGTATTCCTCTTCTGAATCCTGCATCGTTGAGAGCCATGTCGTCCATCCCAGCCGACCTCCGCTACACCACTGACCACGAATACGTAAAAGCCACTTCCGACGCGGCCGTCTTTGCCGTCGGAATCACCGACTACGCGCAGGGTGAACTCGGCGATATCGTCTATCTCGAGCTTCCAAAGAAGGGCGCGAAGTTCGCCTCGCATGCGACGTTCGGCACGATCGAGGCCGTCAAGGCCGTGAGCGAGCTGTTCTGCCCGGTCGCCGGCGAAGTCGTCGAGGTGAATGCGCGCCTCGACGGTGAGCCTGCACTCGTGAATACCGATCCCTACGGCGACGGCTGGATGATCAAGATTCGCGTCGCAGATCCGGCGTCGGTGAAGTCGCTGCAGGACGCGGCGGCGTACACCAAGCAGCTCGCGGGGAAGTAGGATCACCAACGAGTTAACCCGTTAATTGTTGGTTGGTTAACCGAAGTTGACAAATTAGCCCGGACAGCGAGCGCGTCATCGCGCATTGTTGCCCGGGCTAATTCCTTACCTCGGTTAACCAACCTACGAAGAACGGGTTAACTCGCTGTAGCAGTTCCCGCAGAAATCAGGAAGCCGCCGCGTATTCGTCGATCGGCGGGCAAGAACAAACCAGGTTTCTGTCGCCGTACGCCGACTCGATCCGTCCCACCGTCGGCCAGAACTTCCGCTGGCGTACCCACGGCAACGGAAACGCCGCACGCTCGCGCGAATAGGCGTGCGTCCACGCATCGGAGACCACCGCCTCCAGCGTGTGCGGTGCGTGCTTGAGCGGGTTGTCGTCACGCGGCAGGACGCCCTTCTCGATGTCGGCCGCCTCGCCGGCGATCGCGATCAGCGCGTCGCAGAAACGATCGAGCTCGGCCTTGGGCTCGCTCTCCGTCGGCTCGATCATCAGAGTGTCGTGCACCGGAAATGACAGCGTCGGCGCGTGGAAGCCGTAGTCCATGAGCCGCTTCGAAATGTCCTCCGCTTCCACGCCGCTGCTCGCCTTGAGTGCGCGCGGATCGACGATGCACTCGTGCGCGACGCGGCCGTTCGCCCCGCGGTACAACACCGGATAGTACGGGTCGAGCCGGTGCGCCATGTAGTTCGCGCTGAGGATCGCGATCTTCGTTGCGTACGCGAGACCGCCGGATCCCATCATGTCGATGTACATCATCGAAATCGGCAGGATGCTCGCGCTGCCCCACGGCGCGGCGCTCACGCCGCCGATCGCGTGGTCGCCGCCCGTCTTCACCACGGCATTCCCGGGGAGGAACGGCGCAAGATGCTTCGCGACGCCGATCGGCCCCACGCCGGGGCCGCCACCGCCGTGCGGAATGCAGAACGTCTTGTGGAGGTTCAGGTGGCAGACATCGCCGCCGATGTCGCCCGGCCGGCAGAGTCCCACCATCGCGTTCATGTTCGCGCCGTCGAGGTAGACCTGTCCCCCGTGCGCGTGGATGGTGGCGCAGATGTCCTTGATCGCCTCTTCGAAAACGCCGTGCGTGCTCGGGTACGTGACCATGAACGCGGCGAGGTTGGCCGAGTGCTCGGCGGCCTTCGCCTTGAGGTCCGCGACGTCGATGTTGCCGCTCGCGTCCGTCTTCACGACCACCACCTGCATCCCGGCCATCACGGCGCTCGCCGGATTCGTGCCGTGCGCAGACTGCGGAATCAGGCAGACCGTGCGGTGCGTGTCGCCGCGCGACTTATGGTAAGCGCGGATCACGAGCAGCCCGGTGTACTCTCCCTGCGATCCGGCGTTCGGCTGGAGCGAGACCGCCGCGAATCCGGTGATGCTCGCGAGCGCCGCCTCGAGGCGGCGGAACAGCGAGGCGTATCCTTTCGCCTGTTCACGGGGCGCAAACGGATGGATCCCGCCCACCTCGGGCCAGGTGACCGGCAACATCTCGGCGGCCGCGTTGAGCTTCATGGTGCAGCTGCCGAGCGGAATCATCGAGTGCGTGAGCGAGAGGTCGCGCGACTCGAGCGTGCGCACATAGCGCAGCATCTCGGTTTCCGAATGGTGCCGGCGGAACACGGGGTGCGTGCAGAATGCGCTCGTGCGCGCGAAGCGCTCGTCGTAGCGGGCGTCGACATCCTTCGCGAGCGCGTCGTGACCGAACGCGGGTGCGGTTCCGCCGTTGAACACCGCGAGCAGGTCGTTGATGTCGGCGACCGTCGTGAGCTCATCGAGTGAAACGCCGATGTCACCGCCGTCGAAGTATCGAAGGTTGATCCGCTGCTTCTCCGCGGCGGCGCGGATCGCTCCCGGCGTCTTGCCGCCGGTTCCCGGTCCGACCCTCAGCGTGTCGAAGACCACGTCCTCGCGCAGCGCGTGCCCGAGCTTGCGCAGGCCGGCGGCCAGCGTCTCCGCGCGATGGTGCACGCGCGTCGCGATGCGCGTGAGTCCATCGGGGCCGTGCCACACGGCGTACATGCCGGCCATGACGGCTAGCAGCACCTGCGCGGTGCAAACGTTGCTCGTCGCCTTCTCGCGGCGGATGTGCTGTTCGCGCGTCTGCAGCGCCATGCGCAGCGCCGGCTTCCCGTATCTGTCGCGCGACACTCCGATGATGCGGCCTGGAATGTGGCGCTTGTATTCGTCCTTCGCCGCGAAGAACGCCGCGTGCGGGCCGCCGTAGCCGAACGGCACGCCGAAGCGCTGGGAGTTTCCGACCGCGATGTCCGCCCCCCACTCGCCCGGCGGGGCGAGCAGCGTCAGCGCGAGCAGGTCCGTGGCCACGATCACCAGTGCCCCGGCGGCGTGTGCGGTGGCCGCCAGCGCGCGGTGATCGCGCACCGCGCCGTCCGACGCCGGATACTGAAGGAGGATGGCGCAAACGCCCGCACCGATGTCGAACTTCGCCGCGTCGGCGACGATCACGGTCATGCTGCGTGCCGCCGCGCGCGCGCTCACGACGTCGATGGTCTGGGGATGGCAGGCGGCGTCGACGAGCACGGTGTCCTTGCCGTCGCCCGCGATGCCGTGCGCCATCGTGACGGCCTCAGCGGCCGCGGTCCCTTCGTCGAGCAGCGACGCGTTCGCGATCGGCAGCGCGGTGAGGTCGCTGACCATCGTCTGATAGTTGAGCAGCGCTTCGAGGCGGCCCTGCGCGATCTCGGCCTGGTACGGCGTGTACGCCGTGTACCAGCCCGGATTCTCGAGCACGTTGCGCTGAATCACCGCGGGCGTGTGCGTGCCCGAGTACCCCATGCCGATGAACGAGCGCCAGATTTCATTGTCGGACATCTCCGCCCGGAACGACGCGAGGGCGTCCTGTTCGGAGCGCTCGGCCGGGACGTCGAGCGCGCCGCGGAACCGAATATTCGCGGGGATCACCGCGTCGACGAACGCGTCGAGCGAAGGATAGCCGAGGGTGTCGAGCATGTCGCGCACGTCGGCATCGGATGGTCCGATATGGCGCGAGACGAAGGAATCGGGCTGCGGTATGGTCTTGGACACGGATCGAATCTCCTTCTCGGCGCGACTGAACGCGCCAGTTGATCGCAGGAAAGTCAGATGTCAACTCCTGAAAACTAATGGGACAGACAAGCGCAGGTACTGAGCGTGGTCGACAGCCACCTCCCAGCCCTTTGCATCGTTCTCTAGATTGCGGTATGCCCGAACCTCAGAGGGTCCACTTTATGTCCTACAGATCCGAAGCCGCGCGAGCCGGGATCAGCTTCGGCAGCGCGCTCGCGTGCGTGATTTCATGGAGCCAGCATCACTCCATCATTTGGGCGATCATCCAGGGCTTCTTCAGCTGGCTGTACGTGATCTACTACGCCGTGACGCGCTGACCGGCTAGACCGCATCGAGACAACCGTGCGCTGGCGATTCCTCGACTCGGGCGACCTCGACGGCGCCGAGCAGATGTCGCTCGACGCGGGGCTGATGGACCGCGCGCGCGAGACCGGTGAAGCGCTGCTGCGGGTATACGGATGGTCGCGTCCGACGCTCTCATTCGGGCGGCACGAGTCCGTGCTCGGCCGGTTCGACCCTGACGTGCTGGAGCTCGCAAACGTGGGCGCGGTGCGGCGACCAACCGGCGGGCGTGTGTTGATGCACCACCGCGAGGTGACGTATAGCGTGACGGCGCCCGCTCCGGAGGGCGAGCGGTTGAATGAGAGCTATCGCCGGATCAACGCGATGCTGATGGCCGCGATCGCGCGGCTGGGCGTGCGCGTGGCCGAGGCTCCAGTTTCAACGCCGCGCCGTCCGGGCGGAGCCGCCTGCTTCGCGGAGCCCTCCGCGGGAGAGCTGGTGGTCGACGGGCGCAAGCTCGTGGGGAGCGCGCAGGTGCGTGAGCGCGGCGCCCTGCTGCAGCACGGCTCCATCCTGATCGACGACGACCAGCCGCGCATCGCGGAGCTCGCGACGCAGCCGGTGACGCCGGCGCTGCCCGCGGCGACGCTGCGGGCGTGCCTCGGGCGCTCTCCCTCGTACGATGAAGTGCGCGACGCCCTCGGCGCCGCGCTCGCGGAGGCGGAGGGCGAGCCGTCGGGGCTCGACGCCGTTGAAGCCGAACGATTTGCCGCGCCGCATCGCGCACGATTCTCGAGTGCGGAGTGGACGTGGCGCATCTAGCCGGATAATGTTGGCCGTGTCTCTACGGAGCCCAATGCGATTCCACTCGGTCAGGCGCGGCGCGTGCGTGATGCTCGGGACGGTCGCGTTGCTCGCCGGATGCGCAGGACGGGAGGGTGCCGCCGGGGGCGGCACCGTGATCATCGGAACCGGCCAGGATCCCAAGACCCTCTTTCCGCCGAACGCCGACAATATTCAGGCGCGCGCGGTGACGGAGCTGATCTTCCAGAAGCTCGCGGATCGCGGCGCCTCACTCAATACGGTTGGCGACGCGGGCTTCGTGCCGCGCCTCGCGCAGCGATGGGATTGGTCGCCGGATTCGCTGGCCGTCACGTTCCACATCGACCCGCGCGCGCGCTGGCAGGATGGGCACGCGGTCACGGCGGAAGACGTCAGGTTCGGCTTCCAGCTGTTCACGGACTCGCTCGTCGGCGCGCGCATGCGCGGCGACCTGCGCGCTTCGATCGACTCGGTCAGCGTCGGCGACTCCATCACGTGCACCGCATGGTTTCGCAAGCGCTCCCCGGAGCGATTCGACGGGCTGGTGACGTCGCTCACGCCGCTTCCCGCGCATCTGCTTCGCGACATCTGGCACGACTCGGTCGCGCTGTCGGCTTTTTCGCGCGCTCCCGTCGGTAACGGACCCTTCAAGCTCGTGAAGTGGGAACAGCAGGTTCGGCTGGAGCTCGCGCCGAGCGCATCGTACGGCGGGGCGCATGCGACGCTCGACCGCGTGATCTGGACCTTCGCGCCGGATGCATCCACGCTCGTGAAGCAGCTCATGGCCGGCGAATCCGATTTTCTCGAGAATCCCTCGGTCGATGACGCGGTCGCTGCCGGAAAGCAGACCGACCTCAGGGTGATTCGTCTCGGCAACTACAACTACAATTTTCTCTTTTTCAACCTTCGCGACGGCGCGAGCGACCGCCCGCATCCGCTGTTCGGCGACCGTGCCCTGCGCCGCGCGCTGACGATGGCGCTCGACCGGCAACTGCTCGTCCGCAGCGTGTTCGATTCGCTCGGCCGTGTGGGCCTCGGTCCGTTCGTGCGCGCGCAATGGTCCGCCGACACGACGCTCACGCAGATCCCGTTCGACCGGCAGGGCGCGATGCGCCTTCTCGATTCGCTCGGCTGGCGCACCGGTGCGGACGGCGTTCGCGCGCGCAACGGCCGGCCGCTCGCGTTCACGTTGATCCTGCCGACCTCGAGCCAGCCGCGCCAGCGTTTCGCCGTGCTCATGCAGGAACAGTGGCGCTCGGCCGGCGTGAAGGTCGACATCGAGAGGCTCGACAACAAGGCCTGGACCGAGCGATCGCAGCAGCACCTGTTCGACGCGAGCATGGGCGGATGGGGCGCCACGCCGACGCCGAGCGGCGTAGCACAAACGTGGACGAGCTCGGCAACCAGCAAGGGCGGCCTCAACTGGGGCCGATACCAGAACACGTCGTTCGACGCACTGGTCGACAGCGCGGTGACCGCGCCCACGCAGGCCGATGCGAAGGCCCACTATCGCGCCGCCTACCAGATCATCGTCGACGACGCGCCGGCCATTTGGCTCTACGAGCCGCCGTCGCTGGCCCTGGTAAACACGCGCCTGCAGCTCGGCACGATCCGCCCCGACGCCTGGTGGATGGGAATCCCGAGCTGGTCCATCGCGCCAGGCAAGCGGTTGCCGCGCGACGCCGCGCCCGCAAAGACTCCATAGCGAGTGCGTCGCTTCCTCCTCGCGCGCGGCGCGCAGGCTCTCGTGGTCATCGCGCTCGTCGCGACGCTCGCCTTCACGCTCGTGCACCTCGCGCCCGGCGATCCGTTCGCCGCGAGCCTCGACGATCCCACCAGCACCGCTGCGCTGCACGCACAGCAAATGCATCGCTGGGGATACGACCAGCCCCTGCCGGTGCAGTACCTGAAATGGCTTGGCAATCTCGCGCGCGGTGAATTCGGCTGGTCGCATTCCCGGAATCGACGCGTTGCCGACGTGCTGCTCGAGACCGTTCCGCGCACGCTCCTCCTCATGGGCGCGGCACTCATCGCGGGCGTGCTCGCGGGCCTCACGTTGGGAACGTGGCAGGCCGCGCGCCGCGGAACGCCCGCAGAGCGCGCGTCGGGCACGCTCGCGACCGCCGTGCTCTCCGTGCCCGAGTTCCTCGTCGCGCTGGCGGCGCTCGCGCTTCCCGCAGCCCGCTGGCACTGGTTCCCCGTCAGCGGCATCGCGGACCCCGCCTTGCACGACTCGATGAGCGCGATCGGCCGCGCGTGGGACGTCACCCGCCATCTGGTGCTCCCTGCGGGCACGCTGGCGCTGCTCACCGCCGCGGGCGTCTCGCGCTACCATCGCAGCGCGATGCTCGCCGTGCTGCCGGAAGAATTCGTCCGCACGGCGAGGGCGAAAGGAGCCGGCGAGTACACCGCGGTCGTGCGGCACGCGCTGCGCAACGCGCTCGGTCCACTCATCACGATCGTCGGACTGCTCCTCCCCATGCTGTTCGGCGGCGCCGTGTTCGTGGAGACGATCTTCAGCTGGCCCGGTGTCGGGCGCATGATGGTCGAGGCGGTCGGCGGCAACGACTATCCGCTCGTCCTCGCCGGCGTGCTCGTGGGGAGCATGCTCGTCGTGCTCGGCAGCGCGCTCGCCGACGTGCTCTCCGCGCTCGCGGACCCGCGCCTGCGGATCGAAGCGTGAAGTTCGCCGCCGCGGTCCTCGTGCTGTTCGTGGTCGTGGCCGTCGCGGCTCCGGCGATCGCTCCGCACGACCCGCGCGCAACGCCGCAGTCGGAGACGCAAAAGAATCTGCCGCCGTCCGGCGCGCACCCGTTCGGCACCGATCAATACTCGCGCGACGTGCTGAGCCGGGTCATTTATGGCGCGCGCGTGTCGCTCGGCGTGGCGGTTGTTGCCGTCATGCTCGCGCTCACCCTCGGTGCGGCGGTCGGCGCGGTCGCCGGATACGTCGGCGGATGGACCGACACCATCTGCATGCGATTCGTGGATGCGGTGCTCTCGGTGCCGCGCGTGCTGCTGCTGCTCGTGCTCGTGGCGAGCACGGGACCGCTCACGGTCGGCGGAATCATCGTGCTGCTCGGATGCACGGGGTGGCCCGGCACGAGTCGCCTCGTGCGTGGCGAGGTGCGCCTGCTGAAGGAACGCGACTACGTGCTCGCGTCGCGTGCGACGGGAACGCCCGAATGGCGCGTGTTCGTGTCGCACGTGCTGCCCGGCCTCGTGCCGCAGCTGCTCGTGACGGGAACGCTCGCGCTCGCCACGGTGATCCCGCTCGAGGCCGGCCTCTCGTTCCTCGGGCTGGGCGTCCAGCCGCCGACCGCAAGCTGGGGCAACATCATCAGCGACGCGGCCGAGCGTCCGGGCGACACGTGGTGGGTCGTGCTCTTCCCCGGCTTGGCGATCGTGTGCACCGTGCTTGCGGTGAACACCATCGGCGAACGGCTGCGCGAGCGCATGGACCCGCGAGAAAGGCCGCGTACATGACCCCGAGAGCGGTCGCTCCCATGATCCTTCGACTGAGGCCGGCGAGGTGACCGCCCCCGTCCTCCTCGACGTGCGCGATCTCGTCGTGACGTACGCCTCCGACGCGGGGCCCGTGCGCGCGGTGGACGGCGTTTCGTTCGCCGTGCACGCCGGCGAGACCGTCGCACTCGTGGGTGAGTCGGGGTGCGGCAAGACGTCCGTCGCGTTCGCCCTGATGCGCGTGATGGCACCCGGCGCGCGCATCGGCACCGGGAGCCGCATCACGTTCGACGGCGCCGACCTGCTCGCGCTCGACGAGCGCGCGATGCGCGACCTGCGCGGCAGGAAGATCTCGATGATCTTCCAGGAGCCGGCCTCCGCGCTCAACCCCGTGATGAAGGTCGGCGCGCAGGTCGCGGAGGTCGCGCTGCTGCACGGCGAGCGATCAAAACGGGCGGCGTGGGACCGTGCGGTCGCCATGCTCGACCGCACCGGAATCGCCGACGCCGCGCGGCGTGCGCACCAGTACCCGCACGAGCTCTCGGGCGGCATGCGGCAGCGTGTGCTGATCGCCATGGCCCTGATGATGCGGCCCGCGCTGGTCATCGCCGACGAGCCGACGTCCGCGCTCGACGTGACCGTGCAGGCGCAGATCCTCGACCTCCTCCGCGACCTGCAGCGTGAAACGGGAATGGCGGTGCTGTTCATCACGCACGACTTCGGCGTCGTGGCGGAGCTGTGCTCGCGCGCGATGGTGATGCGCGCCGGGCGGATCGTCGAGGACGCGCCGGTCGACCGGATCTTCCACGCGCCGGCCGACCCCTACACGGCCGAGTTGCTGCGCGCGGTTCCACGCCTGACGGCCGACCGATGAAAGAAGACCGAAGACGGAAGACCGAAGGCCGATGAGCGATACTCTCATCTCGGTGAGCCATCTCACGCATGAGTTCGCTGCGCACCGCACGATGTTCGGCGCGTCGCACGCGACGATCAGGGCGGTGAACGACGTGAGCTTCGACATCGCGCGCGGCGAGACGCTCGCGCTCGTCGGCGAATCCGGGTGCGGAAAGACCACGACCGGGCGCGCGATCCTGCGGCTGATCGAGCCAACCTCGGGCCACGTGACGTTCGACGGGATCGACGTGCTGGCACTCCAACGCGAGCCGCTGCGAAAGCTCCGTCGCCGGATGCAGGTCGTCTTTCAGGATCCCCACACCTCGCTCGACCCTCGGATGCGAGTGGGCCGCACCGTGCGCGAGGGCATCGAGGCGCACGAGCTCGCGGAAGGCGCCGAGGCGGATGCGCGGGTGGCGCGCGCCCTCGAGGAGGTCGGGCTTCGTGCGAGCGACGCCGCGAAGCTCCCGCACGAATTCTCCGGCGGCCAGCGCCAGCGCATCGCGATCGCCCGTGCGCTCGCCGTCGAGCCGGAGTTCGTGGTGCTCGACGAGGCCGTGTCCGCGCTCGACGTGACGGTGCAGGCGCAGGTGCTCGCCCTGCTGATGCAGTTGCAGCGCGATCGCGGCCTCACCTATCTGTTCATCGCGCACAATCTCGCGGTCGTCGAGCGGATCGCCACGCGCGTGGCCGTGATGTACCTTGGCCGGATCGTGGAGATCGCGGCTGCGGCGACGCTGTACGCCTCGCCGCAGCACGGGTACACGAGAGCACTGCTCTCCGCGGTGCCGGTGCCGGACCCGCGGGTGAAGAAGAAGCGCATCGTCTGGGATGGAACCTGATAGCTGTCGGCCGACAGCTCTCCGCTGACAGCTTTCAGTCAAATATCTCACTTCACATCATCTCAATGTCTTCTCCTGTCGCGCGCTCCGAGGTTTTCGCCGACCGCTCCCTCTTCGGCCATCCCAAGGGCCTCGGCCTGCTCTTCCTCACCGAGATGTGGGAGCGCTTCTCCTACTACGGCATGCGCGCGCTGCTGGTGCTGTATCTCGTCAACGCCCAGCACTGGACCGCCGCGCGCGCGGCGACGCTGTACGGCAACTACACGATGCTCGTGTTCCTGACGCCGCTCATCGGCGGATACCTCGCCGATCGAATCATCGGGACGAGACGGTCGCTGGTGATCGGCGGCATCATCATTTCGGCGGGACACTTCACGCTCGCATTGCAGGGCGAGACGGCGTTCTACGTCGGTCTCGGCCTGATCATCGTCGGCACCGGCTTCTTCAAGTCGAACGTCTCGACGCAGGTCGGACAGATCTACGCCGACGGTGACACGCGTCGCGACGCCGGCTTCACGATTTTCTACATGGGCATCAACACCGGCGCGTTCCTCGGGCCGATCATCTGCGGCTATCTCGCCGACAGCCCGAGCTGGGGCTGGCACTACGGGTTTGCCGCGGCCGGCGTGGGCATGGTGCTCGGACTGATCACCTACGTATGGGGCCGCGAGAAGTACCTGCCTGGAATCGGGCTTCCGAGTTTCAGTACGGTCGATTCCATCGTCGACCAGGGAATCCCGGTCGCGAACCCGATGCACGGGATCGGCGGCGCCGCCTTGGGATGCTTCATGGGCTTCCTTGGCGGCGGGTACCTCGGGCTCGCGATGGGCGGCGTGATCGGCGGCGCCCTCGGGATCGCGATCCTCGGTACGCACGGCGAGGAGCGGCGTCGCGTGTTCGCGATCTTCATCGTGGCCTTCTTCGTCGTGTTCTTCTGGGCGGCGTATGAGCAGGCCGGAAGTTCAATGAATCTCTTCGCGGACCGCAATACCGACCTCACCCTCGGCGGGCTCGTCTCGAAGCCGATCCCCGCGAGCTGGTTCCAGTCGGTGAATCCAGCCTACATCCTGATCTTCTCGCCGGTGTTCGCGTGGATCTGGATGACGCTCGGCAAGCACAAGATGGAACCTTCGACCGCCATGAAGATGGTGATCGGACTGTTCCTGCTCGGCACGGGATTCGTGTTCATGATATTCGGAGCACGGGGCGCCGATCAGGGGCTGCGTGTGAGCTGGGTCTGGCTCTGCTCCGCGTATCTCTGCCACACGCTGGGCGAACTCTGCCTCTCGCCGATCGGGCTCTCGTACGTGACGAAGGTCTCGCCCGTGCGGTTCGCGTCGCTGATGATGGGCGTGTGGTTCCTCGCGAACGCGGCGGCGAACAAGCTCGGCGGAACGATCGCGGCGATGGTCGAGAAGATCCCGACGCTCACGCAGTTCTACACGATCTTCGTGGTGTCGTCGTTCGGCGCGGCCTTCGCGATGCTGTTGTGCGTGCCGCTGCTCAAGCGACTGACGTCTAGCGTAAAAGCATAGAAGAAGACAACTGCCTTTCCACGGATTTCGCGGAATCCGCGGATAGACAACTGCAAAAACTCTTGGGGGTACTGCAACTGCTTTGGCTGTTGCGGTACCCCCAAGTTTTGTTTTATCTGCGAAGATCTGCGAAATCCGTGGAAAGCAGTTGTCGTTGCTACTGCCCCATTCTCTTTTTTAGCTCCGCGAGTTTCGCCTCGGCGTCGGCGTCGGCGGCGCTGCGCCTGTTCGCCCGGGCCAGATTGTCGAGCTCGGCATGGAGTTTGGAGTCGTCCGGGAGGCCCAGTTCCTCGTCGCTGATTCCGCCGCCGCGTGAACCGGTCGGATCGGTGCTCGATCCCACGCCGGCGTTCGCCGCCTTGAGCTGCGACATCATCTCAGCGAGCTCGCGCTCCGCGAGCTGCGCCTCGGCCTCCTGCGCGTCCAGCTTGCGCTCGAGCACGGCAACGTGATCGCCGTGCTGCTGTCCGTACTTCACCGCGAGCGCGACCGTTTCGGCGTCGTTGATCCCCTCGGCCAGCGTCTTGCGGCGCCGGACGGTCTCAAGCTGCTCGCGCTCCGTGTTCAGCTTGCGCCGGGTGATCTCGACGCCCTCCCTGAGGTCCTCGACGCCGAGCTTCGCGCTCACGAGGGCGCGCTTCATCTCGTAGATGGCGGCGCGACGGTCGGTGGGGGCGACGCGCCCGTTGAGAAGATCCTGGATGGTGGCCTTCAACGATTCAAACACTTTGCCGGATGCGGAATGCGGGGTGGGATGCGGGATTCCGGCCTGATGCCGGATGCGGGGGCCGGGATGCGGAATACGGGAAAGACACGATGCCGGATGCGAGAGGGATACGGCATGCGAAAATGATTCAGGATCGGAACTGGCTGAGGCATTAACCGCCTACCGCATCCCTTTCGCGTTGCGCATCCGCCCTTCCCCGCTTCCTGCATCCCAACCCCGCATCCCGCATCGATCAATGGACTTTGTTAGGATACGTCATGTCCAAGCTCATAGCCATCAGTGCTACGGCGGATTCTTCCAAGATCCACCTCTCGCTCAACTACGCGAGGTCGCTCGAAGGCGCGGGCCTCATTCCACTGATCGTTCCGCCCCTCACCGACCCTACGCGCGCCGGGGACATTCTGGATTCAGTCGGCGGTCTCCTGCTCACCGGGGGCGAGGACGTCGATCCCAAACGCTACGGCGCGCCACCGCATCCGAAGCTCGGCAGAATCAACCCGCAGCGCGACGCAACCGAACTCGCGCTGCTCGAGGCCGCGCGTGATCGACGCCTGCCGGTGCTCGCGATCTGTCGCGGAATCCAGATCCTCAATGTCGCGTTCGGCGGAACGCTGTATCAGGACTTGCCAAGCGAGCATCCGTCCGCCGTTGGGCACGACTCGCCGCGCGATGCGGCCTCGCGCACCCACGACGTGACCATCACCGCCGGCTCGCGCCTCGCCGCGGCAACGGGCGCCGTGACGATGGCCGTGAACTCGTACCATCATCAGGCCGTGTGCCACGTCGGATCGGGGCTTCGCGTGACCGCCGTCGCCGCGGACGGCGTCATCGAAGGCGTCGAGGTGGACGATCCAGCGTGGTGGGTGCTCGCGGTGCAGTGGCATCCCGAGGATCTCACGACCGACGTGCGGTCGTGGGACCGGGGAATTTTCAAGGCGTTCGCAGACGAGATCGCGCGCGTGGAGAAGACCGCTATGCAACCTTCCAGCGCGCCTCGTCCCGCACCTGCCGCATGAGCCGCTCGGGTGAGCTGGCGTTCGGGAACATCAGCGTGTCGCTCACCCGGTTCAGCGCCACCCGCATGACCGCGAAACGCTCGGCCGCGAGCGTGAACATCGGTTTCAGCCCGTGCTCGTTGGCGAGGCGATGTTCCGCGGCGAGCTGGAAGCCGCGCTGTCCCATTTCGTCGAAGTAGTCGATCGGCGGCCCGCCGCGCCTCCAGCGCCGGTGCTCGATGAAATCGGGAAACATCCCGGCCAGCCAGAGCGCGTAGTTGCCGAGGTGCGCACGCACCAGCAGCGTGCGACGTGTGTCGGGCCCGTCCACCTCGGCGATCAGCGCCGTGAGCATGTCGTACGTCTCGTCGTCGGTGTCGGCGATGCGATTGGCCCGGTCGCGCAGCCCAAAATGGAGCAGGATCGACGCGGCGTAGTCGGCGAGCATCACTTCGTCCTCCCCCGACTGGAGCATCGCGTGGCGCGCAACGACGTACAGGAAGAGCTGCTCCGAGGCGCGCGAGCCGAGCCGCGTGGAGAGGAGCGCGCGCAGCAGGCGCGGGTCGTCGAGGATGGCGTCTAGTCCATCGTCGCGGAGCCGCTCCTCCGACTGGTCGGCCGTTTGCTCGCCGGACTGCGCGAGCAGCGCGAGCGCGAGGTGGGCGTCTGCACGTGTGAAGCGCGACCGAACGTTCGCGACTAGCATGTCAGCCTCCCGTTCAAGAACGACGAACCACCTCGCGACGGGAAACGCGCGCGAAGGGAGTCCACCCTCGGTCCCAGGGCGGATTTTAGCCCCCAGGGGTAGTACCCCGTAGCGAGGTGCCCCAGCGCCCGTCTACTATTGATGATCCGCTCCTCCAGAAGCCTTCGAGATCCCGTGCTCTACCTCTGCATCCCCTCGTACAACGAAGCCCCGACCGTGGGCGTGTTGCTCTGGCGCATCCGAAAGGTGTTCCAGGAGTATTCGCGCGAGTATGAGATCATCGTCTACGACGACGCCAGCACCGACGGCACGCGCGAGACACTCGAGCCGTATCGGAAGGTGATGCCGCTCACCGTGATCGGGTCGCGTGAACACGTGGGCTACTCGCGCGCCGTCGAGGCGCTGCTGAGGACCGCCAGCGAACGAACGAAGTATCCGCGCCGCGATGCCGTCGTGCTGATGCAGGCGGACTTCACCGACCAGCCGGAGCACCTGCCCGAACTGGTGAAGCGCTTCGAGGGCGGCGCGGACGTCGTCGCGGTCGAACGCGTCATGAGCGCGTCCGCACCGGAACCCGTGCGCAAGCTCGCGCGGCTGGCGCGGTGGCTCCCTCGGCTGTGGCCCATTCGCTCGTTCGTCACGGTGCCCGGGGTGAAGGATCCGTTCGGCGGATTCCGGCTTCTCCGGATCAGTATCGTCCGCGACCTGCTGAAGGAGCAGGGCGACCGGCCGTTTGCCGANNNNGTGAAGCCGTGGCCCGACGTGATCGACCTGGCCAAGCGCGGGTGGGCTGCGCGGTCGAGACCCTCGCCGCGCGCCGTCGCGTGAGCCGCGCCGTCGCGAGATGCGTCGCGGCGTTCGCGGGCCTGCTGCTCGCGCTGTCGGCCGCACCGCTGTCGGCCCAACCGCAGGCAAGGGTGCCGTGGGCCGCCGGAGAGGACCTCGAGTACAGTGTCAAGCTCGCCGGAATCAGCAGCGGCTCCGGTACCATGCAAGTCGTGGGGATCGACACCATGCGCGGCCGCGCTGCGTGGCGGCTGCACTTCAACATCAAGGGCAGCACGCCGTTCGGCACGTACCACGTCGACGATTCGTACGACAGCTGGATGGACGTCGAGTCGCTCTACTCGCTGCGCTTCGAGCAGAATCTCTACGAAGGCGGGCGGCACACGCCGCGATACTACAACATCTTCCCATCGCGCGGTGTCTTCCGTCAGGAAGGGAAGGAGGAGCGGAAGTCGGTCCCGGACCCGCTCGACGACGCCTCGTTCTTCTTCTTCGTGCGCTCGCTGCCGCTGGAAGTCGGGAAGGAATACTCGTTCGACAAGTACTTCAATCCGGACGCGAACCCCGTCGTCATCAAGGTGTTGCGCAAGGACACGATCGATGTGCCGGCCGGCCGCTTTGCGACCATCGTGCTGCAGCCGACGATCAAGACGAACGGCATCTTCTCGAAGGACGGGCACGCCGAGATCTGGCTGTCCGACGATGACCATCGCATACTCGTTCAGCTGCAGACCCGCTTCGCCAAGGTCATCTCGCTCGGGCTGCAGCTGAAGCACGTCACGTACGGCACCCCGGCGCCGGGTCCGTCGTCGGGAAAGAAGCCTTGAGCGACGGAAAGAAGCGGCCGGCCGAGACCGACCTCTCGCGCGTGCGCACGGTCCCGATCGCGAAGCGGCCGAACAAGGTGCGCGCCGAGGAGTTCTCTTCCCCGCCCGCCGACGATCGCTCGTTCGCCGCCTTCCTGCACGCACTGCCGGATGTCCTCGTCGCGCGCGATTTCCTCCTGGTCGCCGACGCGATTGCCGGCGCCGCGCGTCGCAAGCGCGGCGTGATCGTCATGCTCGGCGGCCACGTCGTGAAGACAGGCCTGGCACCCGTGCTCATCGACCTGATGAAGCGTGGCGTCATCACCCACATGGCGATGAACGGCGCCGGAGCGATCCACGACTACGAGATCGCACGTTTCGGCGGCACGTCGGAGGACGTCCAGAGCGGACTGCGCGACGGCACCTTCGGCATGGCGGAGGAAACGGGGCGCGGCATGAACGACGCGTTCGTGCGTGGCAGCAAGGAAGAGCGCGGCATGGGCGAGGCGCTGGCGGTGGCGCTCGACGAGGAAAAATCGCTCGCGCACCCCGAGCTCTCGATCCTGCTCAGCGCGTGGCGGCTCGGCGTCCCGGTATCGGTGCACGCCGCGATCGGCGCGGAGATCATCCATCAGCACCCCGCGGCGAGCGGAGCCGCGATCGGCGACACGAGCCACCGCGATTTCCGTCGCCTCGCGGCGAGCATCGAGCGGATCGATGACGGCGGCGTGGTGCTCAATCTCGGCAGCGCCGTCATCATGCCCGAGGTGTTCCTCAAGGCGCTGACCATCGCGCGCAACGTGAACGCCGGCGCGCCGCGCGGGTTCGTCACCTGTGATCTCGACATGCAGCGCCACTACCGGCCGCACATGAACGTCGTTCAGCGGCCGACGATGGACACCGGGAAGGGCTACGAAATCACGGGGCACCACGAGATCATGGTGCCAATGCTGGCGTGGGCCGTGGTCGAGAGATTGGAGACGAAACCAACAGCGAGTTGACCCGTTTTTTGTTTGTTGGTTAACCGAAGTTAAATAATTCGCCCTGACTTCGAGCCGCGTCGAGCGGGCTGAGAGTCAGGGCGAATTTTCATACCTCAGTTAACCAACAAACAAGAAACGGGTTAACTCGCCGTTCGTTGCAGTTAGTAGGTGGTGGGCGCACCGGAGAAGCGTTCCCGCAGCCGCTTTGCCGAGCTCGGACTTACGATCGCGATCACGACGTACGCCACGGCGCCGATACACACGATCTTGAACGCCAGAAACGCCAGTCCGATGAACAGGCCGAGGACTCCCCCGAGAATTCCGAAAACGAGCTTCATCACGAAGAGGCCGAGTATGGCCATCACGCCGATCGTGAACAGTGTGCGCAGCATAGAGGAATCCTCGAACGGGTCTAGTGGCAATACGGAAGATGGCGGCAATGTGTTTCAGCGAGCCCCAGCCTACACGATGAGGCCCGGGATCCCCCTACAAAGCGCCACTGAAATCAGTAACCGTCTAACATGATTATAGCAGTTAGTCCGCTCTGGCGCCTGCCTAAACCCCTCTCTACATTCAGCTGATGGGCGAAACCCTCTATCACATCATGGGCAGGCACCG
>PMYN01000074.1 GCA_003171215.1 Gemmatimonadota bacterium
TTGAGAGATGAGATGGGAGCAGGGGTGAGACGCGAGTTGAATGCGGAAAGTGCGCCTCCTCGAGAGGTCACGCCACTCTTGATGTCTCGCCGCTGCGCGCCACTCCCCGCTCCACCCAGCATCCCGCATTCCTTTACCGAATTCCGCATCGGGTCGAATCTCGCCACTCCCATCTACTCCCCACTCACTTCTGTCGTTTCCATGACACCCCCTCGTTCGCGATGGGCCTTCGTCGTAGGATTAGTTCGGTCGCCCACTTCATCCGGAGCTCTTCGTGCCCAAGTCGCCTGACGATTCCGTCTTCTCCCGACGCGATTTTCTTCTCCTTGCCGGCCAGGCCGGCGCGCTCTCCGTCGTCGGGCCTGGCTTTCAGCGCTCGCTGAACGCCGAGACGGCGAACGGCGCGTCGCTGGATCGCACGTTCGGCGCGCATCGCGACCTCACGGCGATCTCGGCGCAGCAGCTCGCGAATCTCACGTCGGGCCTGCGCTGGCGAATGCTCGGGCCGTTCCGGGGAGGACGCGTGGATGCGGCTTGCGGCGTGCCGGGGAGGCCGAACGAATTCTATTTCGGCGCCGTGAACGGCGGCGTGTGGAAGTCGATCGACGCGGGGCGCGTGTGGACGCCCGTGTTCGATTCGCAGCCCGTGGCATCGATCGGCGCGATCGCGGTCGCGCCCTCCGCGCCCGACGTCGTGTACGTCGGCACCGGCGAATGCACGCTGCGCGACTCGATGGGTTACGGCAACGGGATGTACAAGTCCACCGACGCCGGCAAGAGCTGGTCGCACATCGGTCTCGACGACACCCAGCACATCGGCCGCATCGCCGTGGATCCGAAGAATCCGAACATCGTGTTCGTCGCGGCGATCGGGCATCTGTACGCGCCGAGCGCGGAGCGCGGAGTGTTCCGCTCGATGGACGGCGGCAAGAGCTGGAAGAAGGTGCTTTACAAGGATGAGAACATCGGCGCGGTCGAAGTCGTGATCGATCCGACGAACTCGAGCGTGATCTACGCGGGACTCTGGAATACGCGGCGTCCGCCGTGGTACACGTATCGTCCCTCGAACGGACCGGGCGGCGGCATTTTCAAGTCGACGGACGGCGGCAACACGTGGAAGCAGCTTACGGCCGGGCTGCCGAAGTCGGGAATCGGCAAGACGGGGATCGCGGTGTCCGCCGGCAATCCGCGCCGTGTGTACGCAGTGGTCGATTGCCTGGAGCCCGACACGTCGGCGCCCCGGCCGGCGCCCGCGCCGGCGGCACCTGCGGGCGGCGGTGGCGGACGCGGAGGCGCAGCGGCGCAGCCGGTACAGGGCGGATTCTTCCGCTCCGACGACGGCGGCGCGACGTGGACGAAGATCTCGTCCGATCCGGCGCTCAGCGGACGCGGCTGGTACTTCGAGCATGTGACCGTCGATCCCAGGGATCCGGACGTCGTCTACGTGCCCAACGTCGCGGTCAATCGCACGAAGGACGGTGGCAAGACCTGGGTTCCGCTGCGCGGTTCGCCGGGTGGCGACGACTACCATCAGGCATGGGTCTCGCCTGACGATCCGAACACCATGATCGTCGCGAGCGACCAGGGCGCGATCATCACGCGCAACGCGAAGACGGAAGACCCGCGCGAGGTGACGTGGAGCTCGTGGATCAACCAGCCGATCGCGCAGATCTATCACGTGAGCGTCGACTATCGCTTCCCGTATTGGGTGACGGGTGCGCAGCAGGACAGCGGCGCGGTGGCCGTCTGCAGCCGCGGCAAGTTCGGGGAAATCTCGATGCGCGACTGGGAGCCGATCGGCGCGGGCGGCGAGAGCGGCTACACGGCGGGCGATCCGCTGCATCCCGGGATCGTGTACGGCGGTACGGGCGGCGCCTTCGATCTCGAGCTCAACACGCCGGTGCCGGGTACCACCGGGGCGCGCCTGACCGAGCCCGCGCGCACCGACTGGACGCAGCCGCTCGTGATCTCGCGCGCCGACCCGCGAGCGATGTACTACTCGAACCAGTTCGTCTTCAAGACCACCGACGGCGCGCGAAACTGGACGCAGATCAGCGGCGACCTCACGCGCCCCGCGCCGGGCGTGCCGTCGACTCTCGATGCGGCGGCTGCCGCGGACACGGATCGCAACGGAAATCGCGGAGTGGTCTACACGCTCTCGCCATCACCGCTGCTGGTCCCGATGGTCTGGGCCGGCACGGACGACGGGCTCATTCACGTCACGACGAACGACGGGAAGAGCTGGCAGGACGTGACGCCGCCGGCGCTCACCGCGTGGAGCCGCGTGACGACGGTGGAGGCATCACACTTCGATTTCAACGCCGCGTATGCGAGCGTCGATCGCCACCAGCTGCAGGATTTCGAGCCGTATGTGTATCGCACGCGCGACATGGGGAAGACGTGGCAGCGAATCTCGAACGGTCTTCCGGCCGGCGTGTACGTGCACGTCGTGAAGGAAGATCCGAAGCGTCAGGGCCTGCTCGTCGCCGGCACCGAGCGCGGCGCGTTCGTTTCGCTCGACGACGGCGACAGCTGGCAGCCGCTGCAGTTGAACATGCCGGCGACGTCGGTGCGCGACTTCGAGTTCTATGAGAACGATCTCGTCGTCGCCACGCACGGCCGCGGCTTCTGGGTGATCGACGACATCAGCCCGTTGCGACAGGTGAACAATGCGGTGCTCGCGTCCGAGGCTTACCTGTTCAAGCCGGCCGACGCGATCAACGTGCTGCAGGGCGGCGACAACGGAACGCCTCTGCAGAAGGACGAGCCGCAGGCGAGCAATCCGCCGAATGGGGCAGTGATCGATTTCTATATGAGCAAGACCTCTCAGTGGCCTTGGACGCTGGAGATCATAGACGCGGCGGGAGCAACGGTGGCCACTTTCAGCACGGAAGTGGTGCTCCCCGCCGCCGGGCGGGGCGGACGTGCAGGCGGAATTCCGAACACGTCTCCTCTCTGGCGAACGACGCCGGAGGCGTACTCGACATACGCGGGAATGCATCGCGTGATTTGGGATCCCATTCCGCCGGCGCCGGCAGGAGGCGGACGCGGAGGACGTGGTGGCGGTGGACGGGGCGGTGCCGTACCACGGCTCACCGGAACGTTCACGGCAAAGCTGTCTGCCGCCGGGAAAACTCTTACGCAGACCTTTGCGGTGCGGCCGGATCCTCGCACGCGCGATCGATAACTGCAGAAGTGAGATGCGAGGGTAGTGGCGAGGGGTGAGACCAGTGGGGAGTGGCCCGGGTGAGTGGCGAGTGGGGAGATCGATGCGGGATGCGGAATTTCGACCCGATGCAGGGTGCGGAAGAGGAATGCGGGATGCGGCGTGGAGAGGGGAGCGGCGAGTTA
>PMYN01000058.1:0-16593 GCA_003171215.1 Gemmatimonadota bacterium
GCGTGGCCGCCCAAGTATGCAAAGACAAGGACGGCGACCGAAATCGCGAAAACGTGTTGCGCGACGTTGAAGGTCGCTTTCAACGGCACCTGATGCTGCAAGACCTCCGCGGCGAGTACGGCAAGGCCAACGGCGCACACGAGAGGCAAACTCGGTGCAACGACCAGAGCGCTCATGAACGGAATGAAGCCAATGCTCCCCGCGACGCCCTTGGGAAGGCGATGCGCGAGGGCCTGCGCCGCCAATCCGAGCAATGCGAAAAAGCCGGCAGCTGCGGCATTGTCCCAGCTGAGTCCTGGGGAGATGCGCGCTACGAACTCGGCGCTTGCCGCAGCGCCGACTGCACACAGGACAACGTACCGCTTGGTAGCGCTCTGACTCATAGAAGAAAGGAGAACCCCCGACGCCGACTTACACCCAAGTCACGTTCTCTCCGAGCACGAACGACAAAACTGCGAGAACAACATTCGCGAGAATGGCCAAGTTGCGTCACCTCCTCTGGACAAAAAGTCACACCCAACCGCTTGTCAGGTGTGCTCCAAAATCGGCTCCGCTCCTGCTACTTGTGCCCGCTCAGCTTCGCTCCGCCGGAGTCGGGGGTTTTTTTCTCCTCTAGTTTGCGGTCAACCTGCGTGTCACTGACACAACAGAACTCAGCGCACTCCCTCCACCCACCTGTTCGTCGCGTTCAGGACGGCCAGCGCACTCGCCGTCTCCAGACTCTCCTTCACTTCGCAACTCCCCGTCAGGAGTATGTTGCTCCGCCCCTGATGCACCAGCACGCCCACCAGCACCAACTGACGGTCGAACGCGTCGATCACCTTCGCGCCCTCGAACGACAGCTTCAACTCGCCGCCATCACACAACGCGATCGCCGCAACCGCGGCCCGCGCCGCTATCTCCACTCTCGACCTTTCACTCTCGAATCCCTCGGCCTCGCCTACGAACTGCTCCTTCCCGCGCCGCAGCGTCACCCTGCACGACACGCCCTTCGCCCGCGACCCGCGCACTTCCACATCCTCGAAGTACAGCGCCCGGCCGCCACCCGGCCCCGCCGACTCCAGCTTCGACTCCAGCTTCGGCTCCGCCATCGGCTCACCCTCGGGATTCGTAACCGGTCGCCGCACGGTGGTCGCGACTGAAATCTTCCGATGGTCGATCCGCATCCCGAGCTGCGCCATCAACGCGCTCTCGATGTTGCGCACCACCTGCTTCGGCGTCGTCGTCCCCATCACCAGCACATGAATCGAATCGACGCCGCCACTCGCGTCCGCTACGATCCGCGCCGACACCACATCCTGCAAGGTCGCCAACAACTCCTCCGCCTTCTTCAGCGGAAGTACCGATCCTGCGATCTGGCCGGGCTGTCCTGGTTGGGCTGTCACGATGTCCGGGTGTGAGACGCGCGGCATCGCGCTGGTACTACCTCGAAGTGTCTGCGTTCATCGGGCGAAAATCTGAGCCAAGCCGGAGACACAGCCAAATCAGGCCTCCTTATGTATACACAATATTCTGTGCACTTACTAGTCAGTTGCGCAAGGCGATGGCAAAGCGGGGCGGGCTAATTGTCCGAATCGTAAGTTCCCAGCGGCAGATTGTACTCCTTCAGCTTCCTATAAAGAGTACGCTCGCCTATCGCCAATATCTCTGCAGCTTTACGACGATTCCCGCGCGTCTCCCGCAACGCCGACTCGATCGCCGCCCGCTCGATCTCCGCCATCGTCATCCCCGGCTTCACCGAAACCAAACCGCCGCCGCCCGCTCCCAACGCGGCCGGCTCCACGCCCCCGCTCGCCAGCGGCGGCACGATCCCCGGCGGCATCACCAACCCCGCACCCGCAACCGCCGCCGCGCCGCCGAACCGGTCGCGATCCTCGTCCACCCGCCGCCGCAACTGCTCCACCTGCAGCTTCAGCTCCACCAGGCTGCGCACGATGAACTCGAGTTCCCTCCCCTCCGCACGCTCACCCTCCCGCACCATCGGCCCCACGAACACCGGCAACCTCCGGTCGCCCACGTCGTCGCGCATCGCGCGCGGAATATCCTCGAGCCCGATCTCCCTCCCATGGGAAAGCACCACCATGCTCTCCACGAGGTTCCTCAGCTCGCGCACGTTCCCCGGCCACGAATACTCCACCAGCGCCTCCATCGCCCCCGGCGTGATGCCGCGAAACTCCTTCCGGTGCTCGTGCGAGAACTCCTGCACAAACCGCCGCACGAGCAGGACGATGTCCTCGCGCCGCTCCCTCAGTGGCGGCAGATAAATGCGCAGCACGTTCAGCCGGTAATACAGGTCGCTCCTGAATCGCCCGCGCTCCACGCTCTCCTTCAACGGGCTGTTCGTCGCCGTCACCACGCGCACGTCCACCGGGATCGGCACGGTTCCGCCAACGCGCGTCACCAGCCGCTCCTCCAGCACCCGCAGCAGCTTCACCTGCGTGCTCGGCGGCACGTCGCCGATCTCATCCAGGAAGATCGTCCCGCCGTGCGCGAGCTCGAACCGCCCTATCCGCCGCTCGGCCGCGCCGGTGAACGCGCCCTTCTCATGGCCGAACAGCTCGCTCTCGAGCAGCGTCTCCGGCAGCGCGCCGACATTCACGGCAATGAAAGCTTTCGCGCGACGCGGCGAGAGACGATGGATCGCGCGCGCGACGAGTTCCTTGCCCGTGCCGCTCTCGCCCTCGATCAGCACGGTGCTGCTCACCGGCGCGATCTGCTGGATCTTCACGAGCACTTCGCGCACGGCCTCGCTGTCGCCGTACAACCCGGTCTCCTCGGCCAGCCGTCGCCGCTCGAGCAGGCCCTTCACACGCTCGGCGACTTCCTCGGCCGGGATCGGCTTGGTGAGCACCTCGTTGAAGCCGAGCGAACGCAGACGGAGCTCGAGCTGCGGATCGCCGACGTCGGCGAGGCCGAGCACCGCAGCCCCATCCCATAATTGGGCGCGCACGAGCTGCAACGTCTGCGGGTCGAGAAGATTCCCCGTGAAGACGATCGCGTCCGGCTTCTCCCGCTTGAGCGCGGCGGGAAGATTGTCGAGCGGCGAGGCCATCGCGGTCTTGACGCCCGCGGCTTCCAATAGTGCGTTCAAACGCACTGCTGGTTCGACATCGGTCAGCGTGATTAAGACCTTCATGCGATCGGACGGCAGACGGCGGACGGCAGACGGCGGGTGGGACAACAGACGGCAGACAGCAAACGGACTCTCGCGGCGCGCCGCATGCGCTGCCGTCCGCCATCTGCCGTCGAAACTGCCGTCCGTCGTCTACCGTCTGCCGTCTGTCTCACCGGTGCGTCGCATTCTTGTAGAACGGCAGCTCGACGATCGTGGCGGTGAGGCGCTTGTCGCGGATCTCGACTTCGAACGTGTTTCCGGGCTTCGCATGCGCGGTGGGAACGTACGCGGTGCCGATGGCGATGCCGACGCTCGGGCTCATGGTGCCGCTGCGGACTTCGCCGCTCGGCGCGCCGTTCACGAACACCTTGTAGCCGTGGCGCGGGAATGATTTCTCCGCGATGGTGAAGCCCACGAGCTTCCGCGGGATTCCCGCTGCCTTCTGCGCTTCGAGCGCCGGCTTCCCGACGAAGTCGCCCTTCTTCATTTTCACGAGCCACTGGAGGTTCGCTTCGAGCGGCGTGACGGTGTCGTCGATGTCGTTGCCGTAGAGGGCCATGCCCATCTCGAGGCGGAGCGAATCGCGGCAGCCGAGTCCGACGGGGAGCACGTTGCCCTTGGCCATGAGCGCGTTCCAGATGACGGCCGCGTGCTTGCGGTCGAAGTAGAGCTCGAAGCCGTCCTCGCCGGTGTACCCGGTGCGCGAGACGATGATGTCCTTGCAGCCCGCGACGGTGCCGACGTTGAAGTGGTAGTAGCCGATCGGTTCGAGGGCGACGTCGGTGAGCGGCTGGAGAATCTTCTGCGCTTCGGGTCCCTGGAGCGCGAGGAGCGCGATGCTGTCGGAGATGTCTTCGAGCTTGCAATCGAACTTGGAGAGCTGTTTGGAGATGTGAGCGAAATCCTTGTCCTTGTTCGACGCGTTCACGACCATCATGATGTGATCGGCGAAGCGATAGACGAGGCAGTCGTCTTCGAACGTGCCGCGGTCGTTGAGGATTCCGGAGTAGTGGACCTGGTTGATCTCGAGTGCGGCGACGTTGTTGGTCGTCACGTAGTTCACGAACTCGAGGGCCTGGCGTCCGGTGATGAGGAATTCGCCCATGTGGCTGACGTCGAAGAGGCCGCACTTATGGCGGACGGCGTTATGTTCGGCGGTGATGCCGGTGGGGTACTGGACGGGCATTTCGAAGCCCGCAAAGGGTACCATTTTAGCGCCGAGTGCGACGTGGAAGTCATGGAATGGAGTGCGTTTCAGCATGGGATGGCCGAGGGCAGAGGACGATTCGCAGACGACGGACGAAGGACGGCAGAGCTACAGCAGATGGGAATATGCCAAGGTGGCAGGGGGTAGTGCTAGTCGGGCACTCTGCCATGTTATCGAGCAGCGAATCGGTAGCTTTCATATATGCACACGATTCGCGTGCTTCTCGCGCTCGGGCCGTACGCGGTCTCGTTCCTGAGGGACCGCCGGCGGTGGATTTGGTGGGGCGGGCCGATGCCGCGCTCGCCGGAGGTCCACGCGCGCCGCGCACGCCGACTCGTGGAGGCGATCATCCGCCTTGGGCCCACGTTCGTGAAGATGGCGCAGGTGTTCGCCGCGCGGGCCGACCTCATTCCTGAACCGTATCTCTCGGAACTCGGGAAGCTCATCGACCAGGTCCCGCCGCTCAGTTTCGACACGGTCGCGGGGATCGTGGCCGAGAGCTATCACGGCAACGGGCCGGACTCGCAGGGGATGGGCGCCGCGCGGGTGGACGAAGTGTTCGAGGCGTTCGAGCGCGTGCCGGTGGCCGCCGCTTCGCTCGGCCAGGTGCATCGCGCGCGCTACAAGGGAGAGGTCGTCGCGGTGAAAGTGCTGCGGCCCGGCGTCGAGACGGCCGTGAAGGCGGACCTGATTGCGGCGCGGCGGATCCTCTCGTGGGTGGAGCGTTACTGGAAGCATCCGCACGTGCTGCGCGTGCGCGTGGTGCTCGACGAGTTCGAGCTGCGCATCGCGGAGGAGATGGACTTCCGCCTCGAAGCCGAGCACGCGATGGAGATCGGCGCGAACTTCGCGGGGAACCGCAACCTGATCGTTCCGAAGATCGTGCACGAACTCACGCGCCAGCGCGTGCTCGTGATGGAGTTCGTGGAGGGGACGCGCATCGACCGGCTCGATGTCACGCGAGTGGACGTGCCGCGCGTGGTGGCGACGCTCGTCGAGCTGTACGTGCAGATGATGCTCGTCGACGGCCTGTTCCACGCCGATCCGCATCCCGGCAACCTCATGGTCGCCGACGATGGGCGGATCGTGCTGCTCGATTTCGGCATGGTGGTACGCGTGCCGCTGGAGACCCGCCGCTCCCTCATGCGTACGTCAATTGCGGCGATAAAGCGCGATCCCGATGCCGTGGCCGCGGGGTTCGTCGCGCTCGGCCTGATCATTCCCGGCACGCCGCCCGAGACGGTGCGGTGGCTGGCCGAGCTGCTCATCGCCAACGCGTATTCGCGCACCACCACCAAGGAGCGCATCGACGCCCTGCTCGCCGACCGCGTGATGAAGACGCTGTTCGATTTTCCGATCGTGCTGCCGCAGCATCTCGTGTACTTCGGGCGCACGGCGGCGCTGATCGAAGGCGTGGGGACGCGATACGATCCATATTTTCAGGCGGTGCCGGTGGCGAGCCCGGTGATCCTGCGGATGCGGTCGAAGATTCTGCGATCGCTCGGCGAGCCGGCTACTCCCAGCGTGGCTGAAGTGGCGACTGTTGCGGGGTATGCGCTCGGGAAGGCAGCGCGGTGGCTGGTGGATCTCGTGCAGCGGCCGAACGGAAACAATTCATACGCGAGGAAACCGGAGATGAACGGGAAGTCTCTCACAGCCGCGAAGACGGTCGCGATGGTGATCGCGCTTTCAATTGGAGCCGCAGGCATGGCGCGCGCGCAGGCGCCTGCGGCGTCGCCGCTGCCGACGGTGGAGCAGCAGATCGCGGCCTCGGTGCTGGCGCTCCCGGCGGAGATGCGCTCGGGCGCGACCGTGATGGGGTATCGCACCGCGGGCAAGCTCGAGACGATCCGCGCGGGCAAGAACGGGATGACCTGTCTCGCGCTGTTCGCGGTGGAGAAGGCGTTCCACGTGGCGTGCTATCACGAGAGCATGGAGCCGTTCATGGCGCGCGGGCGCGAGCTGAGGGCGCAGGGCGTGAAGGATCCCAAGGTGGACACCGTGCGATTCGCCGAGGTGGCGAGCGGGAAGCTCAAGATGCCGAAGATGGCGGCGATGTATCAGATTTTCGGGAAGGAGAACAGCTGGGACCGCGCGACCGGGAAGGTCAGTGACGCGACGACGCTGCTCGTGGTGTACGTCCCCGGCGCGACGGCGGAGAGCACGGGGCTCTCGCTTACGCCCGCGAAGGCGGGGCCGTGGCTGATGCATGCGGGGACACCGAAGGCGCACATCATGCTGAGCGGGGCGATGAGTCCGTAGAAGATGGAAGATGGAAGATGGAGCGCTTGAAGGTGGCGCGCGGCGGCTGAACGATGCACGATTCGTCATGCATTCGATCAGCCGCCGCGATCTCATTCATTCTGCATTGTGTGCGGGCGCCGCGCTGCCGGCGCTGCCGCGTATGGTGCTCGCGGAGTGGCGCCGCGCGATGGAGCGCGGCGCGACGGACCGGCCGTATCTCGACGCCGCGCTGCGGGCCGAGCACTGGATCCGTTCGACCGCGATCGACACCGCGAAGGGCCGCGGCTGGCCCGCGATTCCCGGCGACGCCGCGCGCGGCGTTCCCGAGGACGATCTGTACAGCGGCACGCCGGGCGTGGTGTTGTTCTATCTCGAGCTGCACGCGTTCACCGGCGAACCGCGATTCCTCGACGAGGCCGTCAAGGGCGCGGCCGTCATCGCCGCCTCGATTCCGGAATCCGCGAGCGGCGTTGCCGACGCGGGTCTTTACTCGGGCCTCGCCGGCCACGTGTTCATGCTGCAGACCGTGCATCGCGCGTCGGGGCGCGAAGAGTTCCTGTCGGCCGCGAAGCGTGGCACGAAGGCGATCGCAGCCGCGGCGAAGAGTACGCCGGACGGCGGCGTGGCGTGGACCGACGTCACCGACATCATCTCCGGAAGCGCGGGGACCGCTCTCGCCCTGCTCGCGCAGCGCGAACTGATCGGCGACCAGGCAACCGACGTCGCCCGCAAGACGGGCGATCACCTGCTCGCCCTCGCGAAGCCCGTGACCGACGGCCAGCGGAAGTGGATGATGGATCCGACGTTCCCGCGCGAGATGCCGAACTTCTCGCACGGCACGGCGGGGATCGCGTATTTCCTCGCGACGCTCTCGGCGCACGGCGGCGAGCGGAAGCATCTCGACGCGGCGCTCGACGGGGCGCGCTACCTGCGGGCGATCGCCGCGCCGTCGGGCGACGGTTTCGTCATCCGGCATCACGATGGCGACGGGTCGCAGCTCTTCTACCTGAGCTGGTGTCATGGCGCGCCGGGCACGTCGCGGCTGTGGGAGCGGCTCGCGGCGCTCGACGCGCGCGGCGGATGGAGTGCGACTGCCGACGGCGGCGCGCGGGGGTTGATCGCGCAAGGCGTTCCGGAGAAGCGCACGGCCGGATTCTGGAACAACAGCTCGATGTGTTGCGGCAACGCGGGCGTGGCTGAGTATTTTCTCGAGCGGTACAATCGCGGCGGGCGCACGGCGGATCTCGCCTACGCGCGGCGGCAGGCGGACGACCTGCTGAACCGTAGCACCATCGAAGGCGAGCGCGAGCGTTGGGTGCAGGCGGAGAATCGCATTGCGCCCGGCGATACCGCCGCGCAGACCGGCTGGATGCAGGGCGCGGCGGGCGTCGGCGCGATGCTGCTGCATCTCGATGCCGCTATTCGCGGCGATCATCGCAAGCGCGCGGTGGTATTCCCCGACTCGCCGCTCGCGATTACTTGAGCGCGGCCTGCACCTCGGCGGCGTGACCCGCGGGATTCACCTTCGAGAAGATCTTCTCGATCCGGCCGTCGGGGCCGATGATGTACGTGGTGCGCTCGACGCCCATGTACTTCCGGCCCCAGAACGTTTTCTCGACCCAGATGCCGTACCGCTCGGCGACCTTGTGGTCTTTATCAGAGAGCAGGGTGAACGGGAGGTCGTATTTCCTTTTGAAATTCGCGTGCTTACGGGGCGAGTCGGGCGAGACGCCGAGGATGATGGCTTTGCCGCGCTTGAAGCGCGGGAAGAGATCGCGGAACTCGCAGGCTTCCTGGGTGCAGCCGGGGGTGTCGTCTTTAGGATAGAAGTACAAGATCACGGTTTTCCCTCTGAGGCTGGAAAGCGTGACTTGCGCGTTGGAGTCCGATTCGAGGGTGAAGTCGGGGGCGAGGCGGTTCAGAAGTTCCACGAATTGTGACGCTCTGGGCGCTGAATGGGTATGAAAGCGTGAAGCGACAAACGTGCACATTCAAGGCGCCTACGGTAACAGGGGCGCCGCCGACAGCGACACTACGAGGGTAGAATTCATCAACACGGTTTCCAAGCGCGTGCTTCCTCGAAGGAGCACGCGTTCGCCGGTCACTGCGGTAGCGGGAAACTTCGAGCCGTGCTGGTGGTCGCGGCGATTGCGTCGTGTGCATGGCATCCCGCGCACGCACAAGCCGGCGGCGAGCCGCCGCGGCAGTCGCTCACAGTCTCGCTGGGCATGGTACAGGACACGCGCCGCGACGCTGCCGACTCGCCGCTGGCCTACGCGGGAAACGGGACCGGCGCGCGGATCGACTACGACCGGGTCCGCGAGGGGAGCCGCCTCCATGTGTCGCTCACCGCCGGCAGATCGACGCTGACGCCCGCCGGATCGGTGCCGCAGGCGGACATTCCACTCGAGGAAGCATTCGGTCTCTATGCGCTCGAGGCCGGCATGGATTGGCAGCTGCGGGGCGGCTCCGCGCGCCGAGCCGAGTTCGCGCTCGGCATCGAGTTCGGATCGACCCTCACGCTCGCGCGCCACCTCTACGCCGGCCAGGATATCGCGCAACAGAGCTTCGACCTCGGCGTCGCGACGCTGGGCCCGACCGCGCGGTGGACGCGCCGCGTGGGCGCGGGACAAGTCGCAGCTTCGCTCGCGGTGCCGCTGCTCGCGTGGGTGGACCATCCGTACGCCGACGTCCGGTTCGCTCCGCAGTTGATGCACGTTCACTTCGCGCCGCTCTCTCAGTTCCGCCAGGCGAACGGTGAACTCTCGTACGCGTTCAGGCCCGAGAGCCGCATCGGCATCACGGCGACGTATCGCCTCGGCATTTTCGAACTCGACGAGCTCGAGCCGGTGCGCCACGTCTCGCAATCCTTTTCGGTGGGCGTCGTCCGGCGCTTCGGAGCCATGCCGTGAGGCGACGCGTCGCGCCGGCCGCGGTCCTTTCGCTCTGCGCGGCCTTCTCGCTCTGCACGGCATGCAACGCGATCGTCGGACCGGACCCGCCCGCGAGCCCGGCGGCGCTCTTCGATCAAGTATGGAACGATTTCGACCTGCACTATTCGCTCTTTGTGGTGAAGCAGGTCAACTGGGATTCGCTTGGCGCCGTCTACCGGCCACGCGCGCTGGCGGCATCGGACCCCGAGGGCGCGTCGACGGTCATCGCGAGCATGCTGAGCAAGCTCCAGGACGATCACGTGCTGTGGAGGGGGAGCCGCGTGGGCACGCAACGCCACGGCGACTACTTCGCCCCGACGGTCACGTTTGGAAAGTATGTCCAGTATGGCGGCGACCTGCCCGGCGGCATTTCGTATGGCGTCGTCTCGCCGGCCGTCGGCTACATCGCATTTTCCACGTTCGAGGGAAGCGGCTGGCTGTCGAGCGTGGACAGCGCCCTCACGCTTCTCGGCGGCGTGAACTCGATCATCATCGATGTGCGGAACAACGAGGGCGGCTTCCTGGAAAACGCAACCGGAGCGGCCGGGCGATTCGCCGACCGCACGACCACTGTGGCGTACGTTCGCTATCGCAACGGACCCGCGCACTCCGATTTCGCGGCGCCGATGGCGCAGCAGGTCGTACCAGCCGGTTCGCGCCGCTTTGTGGGGAAGGTCTATCTGCTCACGAGCCGCAACACCATCAGCGCGGCGGAGCTGTTCGTGCTGTCCATGCGCGCGCTCGGGAACACGACGGTCGTGGGTGACACGACGGCCGGCGAGACGGGGAACCCGTTCGCGCGCGAGTTGCAGAACGGCTGGAGCTACCAGTTCCCCGAATCGCTCGAATTGACGCTCGACGGACACTGGTTCGAGGATATCGGCCTTGCCCCCGACGTGACCGTGGAGAATTCCATCGACGAGATCAACAACCACAACGTGGACGCGCAGCTGTCGCGCGCAATCGGGCTGGCGGCGGGGAAGCCGTGACGACCAACGATGCTCGGTGAAAGGGACGGTTCAGAAACGGCATCAGATTCGAGGATGAAGTCGGGGCCAAGGCGGTTCAGGAGCCGCCTCTTCCGCAGAGGGTCTTCTTCAGAGTCTCGCTGAGTTTGGACTGTGCCGTTTCCATGGCCTGCTTCATCATCTCGGGGTCCGCGTTCGCCATCATATCGCGCATGTCCATCACGTTGTAGCCCGGCGGGATCTCGAAGTCCTTCGGGTCGGCGGAGCCGGGCTTCAACTCAGTCAGTTCCCAGGACGAGTGGACATTGATGGTGTCTCCGCCAGCGGTGATGATGCTGCCCGTGGCGACCTGCCGCAGAACGACGCCCTTGATCTCCGCGATTCTGATGGAGTCGAGTTTCCAAGGGAGAGGTCCGCGACCGGCGATGGGCAGGAATCGCCGCATGGACGTCAGCATGTCCGGAGCAGCGATGTCCCCCGTTGCCCAGAAATCCGTGACGCCGCTCGTACGATTGGTGCAGACGTCGGCGCCCATGGTCGTCTTGCTGACGTACGCCGCGGTTTGACGGTAGTGACGGGTCGGGTGCCCGAGGATCGGCTCTCCGGCGCCGAGATCGACGACATCGATGTTGGGCTTGCCGTCGAAATCCATCGTGTACGACGACGCGGCCGAGCTCTTCAGCGTCGACAAGCTCATCACCGTGGCCATCGCTTGCGCCGGCATGACGTTCGTGAATGTGCCGGCGACCGAATCGATGACCATGTACATATTGAGAGGCGCACCGGCGACGTCAGCCTCCGTGCTCATCCGGAACTTGGCCCCGAGGACTTCGAATCGCATCGACACGGTATTCTTGTGCCCGCCGGAGTCGATCACGATCGCCGCGGAGTATGCCAAGCCATGCGCGTCCTGGGCGGCAAGTGCGCCGGGCAGCGTCGCGAGCAATAGTCCGGGGAGGAAGCGTCGTACGAGAGTCATGAGATCCGGAACATCCCATAACGTGCCGCAAGCAGCAAGCGACGCTACACAATCAGGCCATCGGGATCGCGCCGTCGGCGATGCGGTTGCTAGAGGCTCCTCGCGAGTTCGGCCACCACGGCCCTCGTGGTGACCTCGATCGCGGGCGGCCGCTCGAGGTGCTTCTTCACGGTGCACAGCTCGGCTGCGCGCATCACCGACTCACGATACTTCTCGGGAAAATCAGCGGGCAGCTGAATCTCGAGGCCGATGCGCTCGACCATTCCGTTCGCGTCGGAATGCGTGTGCTCGACTATCCGGAGCCCCTCCGTCGAGATCCCGCGCAGACGGCAAAACTCGTGCACGTACACGCCCGCGCAGGTGCCGATCGACGCCAGGAAAAGCGCGAACGGCGTCGGCGCGCTCACGTCGGGCAACTGGTCGGTCGCTACGGTGAACGGTCCGAAGTGCGCGTCGACGCGCGATCCGCCGGGAAAGTCGATGATCATTTCCATGAATGCGATCTCATTGTGAAGAAGTGCCGGGCACGCCGCGCTACGGCTTGTACTCGTGGAGCGCCTCCGACATGGCTCCGGCGTCGGTGACGTGCCGGTAACCCATCGCGCGCAGCTGCGTCGCAGCGGTCGCCGAGCGCGCGCCGCTCGCGCAGTAGACCATGATGCGCGAGTCGGGATCGACGTCGGTGCGCTCGGCGACACGGACGACCATGTCGTTCAGCGGAATGCAGGTCGCGCCGTCGAGATGGCCGAGCCAGTACTCGAGCCTGGATCGCACGTCGATCACGACGTCGACCGGCCGGCCGCGATACGAGCGGGAGCCGTGCGCGCCGCCGGCGGCTACTTGTTCTTTACGGGGCATGTGGAGTATCCGAAGACGGTGTAGAGCGGGCAGAAGCCGAACACACCGGTGAGGAGCGGCACGAATCCGAGGTATCCCCACGGCGTGCGCGGCCCGACGAATGCGAGCGAGAGGATGGCGATGCCGAGGACGACGCGCAGCGCGCGGTCGGCCGCGCCTTCATTGGTGGGCATGGAGGACTCCTGTTGAATCCGGAATGGTCCAGCGGTATTGCATGTACGAGTATATTCGGATATACTCATACAGTCAGTCAGCGTTTCCCTCACGAACCTGTCACGCTTTTGGAGCCTCCCGGATGCGCCAGTCCCGCATGACGCCCGCGCTGTTCGAGTTGGTCGCGGCCCGGTTCAAGGCGTTCGGCGAGCCCGTGCGGCTGCAGATCCTCCACGCGCTCGCCGACGGCGAACACACGGTGAGCGAGCTCGTGGGCTCGACGGCGATCGCGCAGGCGAACCTCTCGAGGCATCTGCAGCAACTGCTCGCGCTGGGGTTCGTCACGCGGCGCAAGCGGGGGCTGTTCGCGTACTACCGGCTCGCCGACCGCGAGGTGCTCAAGCTCTGCGAGCTGATGTGCGGACGGCTGGAGAAAGAGACGACGGCGCGAAAGGCGGCGCTGAAGTCGGCGTAGTCCGCGCGCGAGGGCGTTTTACTTCGCCTTAGGGCGCGGCCATCCACGCCGCGAGTGTCGCCCTGCCCCACTCCTCGAGTTTCACCGCGTAGGTCTCCGAGTCGAACTCGCCGAGGTCGGCGATGGTCACGGCGTAACGCGTGAGCGCCGGAGGAGCTTTGGGAAGCGAAGGGACGCCCCACTCTTCCGGCGAGAGATTCTGCTGCGAGCGCATCGAGGCGGCGAGCTTCGCGCGATTGTCGCCCTCGATCCACACGCGGTAGAGCATGACCCAGCACGCGGCGAGCTGGGCCGCGGTCCGGCCGTCCGGATGCTGCAGCGCGAACGTCGAGAACGCGAGGCCGTGACGGCTGCCCCAGGGCTGCACGCGCGAGTGATCGAGCGCGAGGAGCTTGTCGAACTGCTCCTCGCAGGTACTCGCCGGGTCTGCGAAAACCGCGCCGCACTGTGGACAAGGATTCGTCATACGCCTCGAGAGTTACAGCGCGCGCACCCAGTTGTCGATGGCCTCCGCTACGCGCGGATCGGTGGGCCCGGTGAGGCCGAAGATCTCCATCGGCGAGATGCCGTCGGGAACGGGCTTGTACAGGTGGGAAAGACGCTCGAACACGATGTGCGTGGTGGGTCTCGATCCGCGCGCGGCGCGGAGCCTTTCGGCGTGGTGCGAAGGAACGCTCGAGTCGGTGCCGCCCTGGATGATGAGCACCGGCTTCTCGTAGTTCGCGATCGTCGCGACGGGATCGGTGGCGTCGCAGTCGCGCATGTACGCGACGGCCTCGGGCGGCATGTTCACGAGCGCGCCGGCGCCGAACGATCCGGTGGCCTGCGCGCGCAGGTCGCCGGGGATCGGCTCGCCTTTGCGGATGTGCGCGACGACTTTCTCGAGCAGCACCACGGGCGCGTCGCTCGCACCGGGCGGGAGCATGGCGCGCGCCTGCTCGATCATGATGCCGAGGATTCCGATGGACGGCCCGCTGAGGAGGACCACGCCGTCCGCGTCGGCGCCTTCGGTCGCGATCACGGAGGCGACCACAGCGCCCTCGCTGTGGCCGGCGAGCACGAGGCGCGGCACGGCGATGCCGCGCGCGGCGAGCTCGGCGCGGAAGTGCGCGAGCGCCGCGTGCGCGACGCGGGCGCGGCCCCGCCAGCTCTTCACGAGCTCCGGTTTCGCGTTCGCGGTCTCGACCGATCCCGTGCCCGGCCCGATCTTCGCGAAGCGGTACACCACGAGCCCGCGCTCGGCCATCTGCTCGGCGAGGAAGGCGGACACCCGCGGAAACACGTTCCACGCGGGGTAGTCGCCGTCGACATTGGAGAAGAGCGAGCCGGGAATGAGCAGCACGGCGCCCGCGGGCGTGCCGTCGGGAATCTCGAGCGCCGCGGGGATGTCGAAGCCGTGGACGCTGAGTGTGAGGTCGTGTCTCACTATCCTGCCAGTGGCCGGATTGAACGGGTGAGACCAGCCGGTTCCATTTGCAATGAAAAGCCCGCGGTGTGTCGCGACGCTAGGCGAGCCGCTCGCCGCCCATCACCACCGCGAGAATCGCCTTCTGGATGTGCAGGCGGTTCTCGGCTTCGTCCCACACGACGCTCTGCGGACCGTCGATGACGTCGGCGGAGACCTCCTCTCCGCGGTGCGCGGGAAGGCAGTGCAGGAAGATCGCGTCCGGTGAAGCACCGCTCATCAGCTTCGCATCGACCGTGAATCCCGCGAAGGCCTTCGCGCGGGCCGCCTGCTCCTCTTCCTGTCCCATCGAGGCCCAGACGTCGGTGTTCACGACGTGCGCGCCGGCGATCGCCTCGCGCGGGTCGCGGTGCAGCGTGACGTTCGCGTGCTTCTGCGCGCGCGCGAGCAGCGCGGCGTCGGGGTCGTAGCCCTCGGGGCATGCGAGGGCGAGATCGAAGCCGAGCCGATACGCGGCGTCGAGCCAGGAGTTCGCCATGTTGTTGCCGTCGCCGATCCACGCGATCTTCTTGCCCTCGTGGGTGCCGAGGTGCTGGCGCACCGTGACGAGATCGGCGAGGACCTGGCAGGGATGCTGAAGATCGGTGAGGCCGTTGATCACCGGAACATCGGCGTGGAGCGCGAGTTCGTCGACGTCGCGGTGGGTGTACGTGCGGATCATGATGCCGTCGACCATGCGCGAGAGGACGCGCGCGGTGTCGGCGATGGGCTCGCCGCGGCCGATCTGGATGTCGCGATCGCTGAGGAAGATCGCGTGGCCGCCGAGCTGGTTGGTGCCCACTTCGAACGCGACGCGGGTCCTGGTGCTCGACTTGAGGAAGATCATGGCGAGGATCTTTCCCACGAGCGGCTTGCGCACGTGCACGCCGCGTTTCATGCGGTCGGTGAGGGCGAACAGGCCGATCAGCTCATCCTTGGTGAAATCGGGGATGGTCAGGAAATCGCGGTGGGTGCGGCCGGAGGTCATCTCTAAAGCTAGCGATGAGTCATGAGGGGCGAGATCGGATGCGGGATTCTCGACCCGATGAAGGGTGCGGAAGAGGAATGCGGGATTGGGGAAAATTCCTTCTACAAAATGTACTTCCTCAAATCCTCGTCTTCGGCGATGGCTTTGAGGCGATCCCTTACCACCTTGGCGTCGATGTGGACGGGGGCGGTGCCGCGATCGGGGAGTTCGTACATCACGTCTTCGAGCAGGGTGGTCATCACCGTGTGAAGGCGGCGGGCGCCGATGTTCTCCATGCGCGAGTTCACCTGCGCGGCGGTGCGCGCGACTTCGGCGATCGCATCGGCGGTCATGTGCAGTTCGACGCCCTCGGCCGCGATCAGGGCGGCGTACTGCTTGGTGAGCGCATTCTCCGGCTCGGTCATGATGCGCACGAAATCGGCTTCGGTCAGCGGCTTGAGTTCGACCCTGATGGGGAAGCGTCCCTGCAGCTCGGGGATCAGGTCGCTCGGCTTGCTCACGTGGAACGCGCCGGCGGCGACGAACAGGACGTGATCGGTCTTCACCATGCCGTACTTCGTCTGCACGTTGCTCCCTTCGACGATCGGGAGGAGGTCGCGCTGCACGCCTTCGCGCGAGACGTCGGGGCCGCCGGTCTCGCCGCGGGCGCCGGCGATCTTGTCGATCTCGTCGAGGAAAATGATGCCGAGTTTCTCGACGCGCTCGAGCGCGTCGGTCACCACGTCGTCGAAGTTGATGAGCTTCTCGAACTCTTCGTCGAGAAGGATGCGGCGCGCGTCGGCGACGGTGAGGGTGCGCTTCTTCTTCTTCTTGGGCATGAGTTCGGAGAGCATCTCGCCGAGGTTGCCCATGCCCTCGCCGGCGCCCTGCTGGCTCATGAGGTCGAAGACCTGCGGCGACTGCTGCGTGACTTCGATCTCCACCTCGCGCTGCTCGAGCTGGCCATCGACCATCAGCTGCTTGAGTTTCTCGCGCGTGCGCTTGTGGCGGTCGCGCGCGGCGTCGGCTTCCTGCGTGACCCCGCCCTGGCTCGACGCGACGAACACGCGCTCGGCGTCGCCGACCTGCGCGACCTGCGCCTCCGTGGGCGGCGGCAGGAGGAGGTCGAGGAGGCGCTCGTCGACGCGATCGTTCGCGAGATCGTCGACTTCGGTTTCACGCTCGTGCCGGACCATATCGATCGCGCTCTCGACGAGGTCGCGCACCATCGACTCGACGTCGCGGCCGAC
>PMYN01000058.1:16644-17961 GCA_003171215.1 Gemmatimonadota bacterium
CGCAGGGCGATGGCGATGGCCTTCTTGGCCTCGTCCTGGCCCACGATGTAACGGTCGAGCTCGGCGACGATCTTGCGCGGAGTGAGGTCGGCAAGGCGGGCGAGCGCCTGTTCGGTGCGGTTGGACGACATGGGTGTAAGCTAATGCCGGCTGAAACCCCACGGCGCGTCGGCCCGTACTGACCGGGGTGGGCCGCAGGGCTGCCGTCTGCCGTCTGCCGTCTGCCGTCTGAACCCTGAAAGGACAGTGCCATGCGACGCTCGATCTTGCCGCTCTCCATGCTCGTGTGTGCCGCGGCCGTGCTCGGCGCGCAGACACCGTCTACGTACAGCTACGATTTCCGGGCCCGGGGCGATCACGATATGGATGGGATCACGGGCACGGTGCGAGTGAGCGGAGGGCGCGCGCGCATCGATGTGGAGGACCACAACGGCGACGGGCAGTATCTGCTCGTGTCGGGCGATGGTCAGGTGGTGACGGTGGTGAAGCCGCGCGAGCGGACGTTCACCACCTTCAACTCCGATGATTTCGCGCACATCGCGTCGCTCGGCATTCGCGCGGCCGGGAGGGCGGTCACGATGAAGCTGCGCGATTCGAATTTCGAGACCGAACGGCTCGGCGCGGGCGAGAAGATCGCGGGGCGCGCCACACAGCACGTTCGGGTGACAGAGCACTGGACGATGGACGTCGGAGCGATGGGCTTCACGACACCGGTTCGTCAAACGGTTGAGATGGAGTATTTCTTCGATCCGACGTTGAAGCTGGCGCGGAATCCGCTGATGGAGATCGTCGCGTCGGCCATGACCGTGCTGCCATCGACGGATCTGGATTTCGCGGCGCGCTCGGACAGCGTGCGGCATTCGCTCGTTCGCGGGACGCCGCTGCGGACGATCATCACCGAGCGCGAGGACAACGGGCGCGAGTCGAGGACGGTGCTCGAGGTGACGAAGATCGGGACGCAGCGGGTGGAGGAGGCTGAGCTGAAGGTGCCCGCGGGGTACACGCGGAAGGACGGGGATCTGGGGCGGTTCAAGGTGAAGCTGTAGAGCAAACTGAACTGCGTTAAGGCGTTAACCACTAACTGTTGGTTGGTTAATAGTGAACGAATTGGTTCACCATTAACCAACCAACAGTTAGTCGTTAACCAGTCACCCGCTTGATCAGTTCGCGGGCTCTATGACCGTGATGTTCGCATTGGTGTAGATGCAGATCTCGCCGGCGATCTCGAGCCCTTTGCGAACGATTTCCGGCGCGGTGAGCTTGGTCTCCTTCAAGAGCGCGCGCGCCGCGGCCAGCGCGTAGGGGCCGCCGGAGCCG
>PMYN01000058.1:17994-18208 GCA_003171215.1 Gemmatimonadota bacterium
CGATCCGAACGCCAGTCCTTTGCGAGCTCGACGGCGGCGCGCTGAAGGTTGTCGGGGTGGCGCTCGAGCTTCTCCTCGAACTTCTCGAAGAGCGTGAACGCGTCCGCGGCGGTGCCCGCGAAACCGGCGAGGACTTTGCCGCCCTTCAACGTGCGAACCTTCACCGCATTCGCTTTCATCACGGTATCGCCGACGGTCACCTGGCCGTCGCCGC
>PMYN01000075.1 GCA_003171215.1 Gemmatimonadota bacterium
TCGCGCCGCGCGGCGGGTTCTTCAACCGCCAAAACCAGTGGGACGTGGAGAACAAGGGGCAGGCGCCCGACGTGGACGTCGAGAACTGGCCGAAGGACGTCGCCGCTGGTCACGACCGCCAGTTGGAGAGCGCGGTGGCAGAGGCGCTCAAGCAGCTGGCGGCAAAGCCTGTGGAGCGGGCAACGAAGGAACCGCCGCCGGCGACGTGGGGCAAGCGAATCAAGCCGGCCACGGAGTAGACCGGCCTTCGTCCCCTACTTCGCCCACTCCGGGCTCGTGAGCGCGATGCGCCACACGGGCCCGGAGTAGAGCGGGCCCTCGGATCGCACGAACGCCGGCACCTCGTCGGTGATGATCCAGACGTGGCTATCCGGCGGCATCTTGCCGGTCAGCTTCGCCCCGAGGCGGAGCAGGAAGCCGAGCTGCGGCTTGACCGTGAAGTTCACTGCGGTCTCCTCATGCTGGCCGAGGTGCACGCGCTGTATACCCGACGGTGCAAGCTCGAGCGCGATGATACGCGGTTCGGGCATGAAGGCCACGAAGTGCACGGTCGTGTTCTCGTGCGTCGAGATGTTCTTCGCGATGGTGCTCACCATGCCGTTGTATACGTCGCCTGGCATGGAGAGCGTTCCGGAATACTCATGCTCCTGGCCGTCCTTGTGCGACTTCGTCTTAACGAGGTACGAGCCCGAGCGCGAAAGCGTGGCGTCCAGATCATCGGCGAACGCCGGACCGCTCTGGACGAGGTGATACGTCTGCATCGTGAATACGTCATGTTGCGAGAAGGTGACCGATTCCTCGAACACCGAGCCCTTGGCGAGATGGAACACCATCCGGCTCGCGATCCCGCCTTCCCTCACGATCTGGAGCAAGTCGCCGTGCGCCAGGAGCGTACCGTCCGCCGTGGTCAGCTCGAGGAATCCATGCACCGTGCCTTCGGTATAGCGCACCGGTACAGCCGCCGACGCGACCGGGCGCTCCCGCCCGTGCGATACCGCACCGGTGCCGAAGGCCAGGAGCCCCATCGCCAGCCAAGCGGCGTGCGGCTTGCCGATCACGGAGCCACGACAGGCGAGTTCACACTCATGAGCGACCGCATGTGCTCGGCCATCGCGAAGTCGGCCAGGGAGTCGCACTGGCGTTCGCGTACGAGGCGGAGAATCGCCTGATATTCCCGCGACGCATGTTCCTCCAGCATCGCGATCAGCTGCGCGCGACGGGAGCGGCCGTCGCGCCCGGTGCGCTCGCGTGAGATTGGGGCGGTTGTCGTGGGCACGTTCCCTCCATTCGATGAGGCTATTTGCTCTCACGTATGATGGGTTTGCGCACCGTTCGCGCCTATCGCTCGTAGGGATGGAAAAGGGAGTAGACCATTGGAGGCATCCGGCGCCAATCGGTCAATGAGCCATGTCCCGCGGCATCTGGAACGACCAGCTCAGCATCCCGCCGCCGCCGGGCGTCGGCGTGACCTTCGTATTGAGCAGCAGCTTGTCGATCCAGTTGTCCGGATGGGCGTGCGTATACCGCACGACCTTCAGTCCGGCAAAGGTCCCGATGCCTGCGCCCAGCACCACGTCGCTCGCCCAGTGCTGGCTCTGGTACACTCGCGCGAGGCCGACGAAGGCGGCGCTGGTGTAGAGAACCGGGCCGACGATCCACGTCATGCGCGGCCACATGCGGCTCACCTCGCTCGACGCGGCTGCGGCCGCGGCGAACGCGATCGTCGCGTGCCCCGAAGGGAACGACGAGCGGGCGACCGACGTGAATCCCCCCGCGAACTTGAAGTCGCGCGGGTTCGTGTCCGCGGAGACATATGGTCGCGCACGGCCGACGAATCCCTTGAGGACTTCGGTGATCGCGACCCCGACGATGGCGGCCTCGGTCGTGTGCCAGCCGAGATCCTTCATCTTGTCATTGTGGCTGTACCGCCCGATCAGGTAGACGGCCGGAGCCGCGACGAAGACGCCGGGGATCGCCAGATAGTCGAAACCGTTGGCCCACGAGTTGAGCGTCTTGCCGCCGGGTGCCGTGAACTCGTTCTGGAGGCGTCCCGCCAACGACCGGTCAACCGGAAACAGTGCGATGGTGGCGCCCACGACTCCTGCGGCGAGCAGGCCGTCCTTCACCGTGAAAAGCACCTGCAGGTGCTTGGCGGTATCGACTTTCGCGGCCGGAACTTCCTGGCCACCGAGGGCGCCGGCGTTGAACACGCAGGCGGCGAGGAGCAAGCGGGTCATGCGCCGGCTTAGCGACACAACAGTCATTTGTTTTCAGCAGGGAGGAGTGAAGATTCGTTCGTGAAAATTCTGGTCCAATCTCAGCCGGATCGATACTGCAGGATCCGGCGTGCTACTTCTCGTCGTTGAACACGCCGACGATGACGATCTCGTACGGGATGGACCACGTGAGCTGCACGGGATCCGTCGCGGAGGCCCGCACTCTCCTAAGGACCTCGGCGAAGTTGATGCGCGGCATCCCGAACACGTGCAGGCGCGCTCCCCGCTGGAGGGACCTGACCGCAAGTTCCGGCGGAGTGCCCTTCGCGAAGACCATGCGAATGTTTTCTGCGGCCACGTGCCCCTTCATGTCGAGCGCCGAGGCCATCACGAACCTGCCATCCTCCACCACGAGCGGCGCGTCACCGGTGATCTCCATGATGAACTCGACGTCGTTGTACAGCCCCTTCCTCGTGACGATGGAGATCGCCTTTGGCTTGATCATGATTTTGCAGACGGTCTTCTGATAAATGTCGAAGGTCTCCGGCGCAACGCCCGGGCTGAATCCCTTGACGGGCACGAAGGAATCGAGGAGCCTGAGATCGTTTATCCGTGTGACCGGGTGAATTTCGAAGACATGGTCGGGCCGGTAGGTGTCGACCGCCTCGACGTGTCTTCCCTGCTCTTCCTTCGAACTCCCGGAATGCTCCGGCCAGAGCCTCCAGACTCCGGTGAGACTCAGCCGTTTTTTCGTGCTGTCGGCCAGCTTCACGATCTCCACCGCTTTCGGAAACGATGCGGCGTTGGCAATCTCCGCGACGGTGATCAGCGCGATTTGCGGAGAGCGGCCGGCGAAGTGGAGGTCGCCATCGAGAGCGGGCGTGAGCGGAGCGCCCATCGCCCTGTCCACGGTGAAGGTCGCGTCGATGGTGACGCGGTCCTTGAATCTCTCGAGGAACGCCTTGTCGATCTGCATCTCGATCTCTTTGGCGGAGAAACCGGAATCGACCGCCAGGTAGAGGATCGTGCCCTGCCGGCCCATGAAGGCGCAGCCGCCCAGTCCGCACGCGAGGACGAGAAGGACGGCGCGCGAGTATTTCATGATCGTTCCTCGATGAGTGGCAGGATTGAATTCACCCTCTGCGGGCGACTCACCTGGAGGAAGAATGGCGGGCAGGCCGATGCGCCACCATCGCCCGTTTGGACTAATGCCGACCGCGGCGGAATCTCGGTGTATGTTCAACTTCGAACCCACGCTCGGAAGCATCCCATGCGATCGCACTGGTCTCGATTCGTCCTTGCCGGCCTCCTGCCCGCGTTCCTGTTGGGGCCGCCGGCCGCCGGAGCTCAGCGCCTCGACCCGATCATCTACACCCTGAAATTCCCGGCGCCCGATACACACGTGGCCGATGTCGTCGCCACGATCCCGACGGGCAAGGCCGCCACCGTCGAGCTCATGATCCCGGTCTGGTCGCCCGGCTACTACGTCCAGGAAGACTACGTGCGCCGCCTGCACCAGTTCGTCGCCCGCGGCCCCACGGGCGACTCGCTGCGCGTCGAGCAGCCGCAGCCCAATCGGTGGCGTGTCACCACCCGGGGCGCGGCCACGATCACGCTGACCTACGAACTCGAGTGCAGCCGCCCCACGGTGACGGGCAACTCTGTGGTCGCCGACTATGCGGTGATCAATGGTGCGCCGACCTTCGTCACGCTCGTCGAGAGCACCAGGCGCATGCATGAAGTCCATATCGAACTGCCCGCGCAGTGGCACCAGACCGCGACGTCGCTCGCCGGGGCGAGCGACAGGAAGCCGAACGATTACGTGGCGACGAGCTACGACGAACTGGTCGATTCGCCCATCATCATCGGCAACATCAGGATGCACCGGTTCGTGGTGGCCGGGAGCACGCATTACCTCGCGGACATCGGCGACATTCCCGCGACGTACAACGGCGACACGGCGGCGGCGAAGCTCGAGAAGATCGCGCGGGCCAACGCGAGGTTCTGGGGCGGACTCCCGTTCAGGAAGTACGTCTTTCTCAACGTCTTTCGGCAGGGCGGCGGCGGACTGGAGCATCTCAACTCCACGCTCCTGACGTCGAACCCGCGCACCGAGACGGGAACATCGCTCCGCTGGCTGGACTACGTCGCACACGAATACTTTCACGCCGAGAATGTGAAGCGGTTCCGGCCGGTGGAACTGGGGCCGTTCGACTACGAGCACGCGCCCAGGACGGCCGGGCTCTGGCTCGCCGAAGGCGTGACCTCGTACTACGGCGACCTGCTGGTCAGTCGCTCAGGCGTCAGCTCCATTCAGGACTTCCTCAGCACGCTTTCCGCCGCCATCACGGCCGTCCAGAATCGGCCGGGCCGCCTCGTGCAAACGCTCGAACAGGCGTCACTCGGCATTTTCGCCACCGGAGGGTCCGGCGTCGGCGGCAACGCCGGCCAGACGGTCAGCTACTACGACAAAGGCCAGGTTGTGGGCTGGGTGCTCGACGCTCGAATCCAGCACGCCAGCAACGGCAGGAAGACCATGGACGACTTCATGCGCCTTGGCATGAAACGCTATGGTGGCGCGCACGGCTACACGCCGGACAATCTCGTCGCCCTCGCCTCGGAACTTGCCGGCACCGATCTCACCGAGTTCATGCGCAAGACGCTCCGCTCCACGGAGGAACTCGACTACACCGAGGCGCTCGACTGGTTCGGACTGCGCTTTGCGGCATCGACCGATCCCACGAAGGCGTGGAACCTCGAGGTGCGCCCGGACGCGACGCCGGCGCAGCAAGTGCGCTTCAAGACGCTGGCGGGGAAATACCCGGGGATGTAGGGGGCGACCATCGGTGAATCAGTGACTGATAGAGAGCCACAGGTTGGGATTGAACCGACGACCGCTCGATTACGAATGGGATCCCGTAGGCACTCCTGATCGGCAGAAAGCCGTGCTTCCCTCTGGTATGCGCGAGTCGGTTGACGTAATAGCGCCCTCAATCGGGGCTCTTGCAGAGTACGAACTGCGACCCAACTGCGACCTGACCCAGGACGTGGGCCGCTCGCAGCACGTCTCCGAGCCGCTCGCCGCGCTTCGCCGAGGAGATGCCAAGCGGGTATTCGGCGCGATGGTGCCCGGACGGCTTTCAAGGCGCGCGTGCGCGCGCATTTCATCGCAGAGACGGTAGCCGTCCATCCGCGGCATGAAGATGTCGGAGATGACTGCGTCCACTCGCTGGCGCTCCAGCAGCGCGAGCGCCTCCACGCCGTCATGGGCCCCGACGACTGCGTGGCCTTTGGACTCCAGTCGGGCGCGGAGCAGCTTCACGCTGGTGGGATCGTCGTCAACGATGAGGAGGTTCACGGAGCCTTTCGTTCGCCGGCTAATGTAGTGTCGGCGGATTCAACCACTGTTGCCCGCATCGGTCGAATCCAGCACCTCCCGAACCTTTTGGAGCAATGCCGCCGCATTGAACGGCTTGTTGATGAAGGACACCTTCTCCTCCAACACCCCGTGTCGCACCACGGTGTCGCTCGTGTAGCCGGACATGTAGAGCACCTTCATCCCCGGATGAGTCTGCGCGAGCCGCTCCGCGAGGTGTCGTCCGCTCATGCCGGGCATCACGACATCGGTGAGCAGCAGGTGCACCGGTGCTGCATGACGCGCCAGCACGAGCAGCGCCTCCTCCCCTGTGCCCGCCCCGAGCACGGTGTAGCCGGCGGGTTCAAGAAAACGCGTGGCCAGCTTGAGGAGCCCTACGTTATCTTCCACGAGGAGGATGGTTTCGGTGCCGGAACTGGACACGACGGTCGGCCCCGGCCGATCGGTGCCCGCGGCCTCGGTCACCTGTGGCAGGTAAATCTTGAAGCTGGTTCCCTGGCCGACCTCGCTATAGACCCCGATGAACCCGTGGCTTTGCTTGACGATGCCATACACGGTCGACAGCCCCAGCCCCGTGCCCCTGCTCGGACCCTTGGTGGTGAAGAACGGTTCGAAGATGCGCACGCGTATGGCCTCGTCCATGCCGCCGCCGGAGTCGCTCACGGCCAGCAGTACGTAGGATCCGGGCGGCATGGTCACACCGATCTGGCGAGCGTAGTCCTTGTCGATCGTGACGTTCTGCGTCTCGATGGTCAGCTGGCCACCCTGCGGCATGGCATCTCGCGCATTCACGGCCAAGTTGGTGATCACTTGCTCGATTTGTCCGGGGTCCGCCTTGACGTTACCCAACCCTGGTGTCGGCACGACCACCAAGTCGATGTCCTCGCCGAGTAAACGCCGGAGCAGACCCTCCATCCCCGCCACCAGTGTGTTGAAGTTCAGCACCCGTGACTCCAAGATCTGCTGGCGACTGAAGGCCAGCAGCTGGCGGGTCAACGTGGCGGCTCGCTCCCCAGCGTGGAGAATCTCCCGCATATCCGCGTACACCGGATCGACTTGACTGACCTCTGCCAGCACGAGCTGCGATATCCCGTTAATAACGGTGAGCAGGTTGTTGAAGTCGTGCGCGATGCCACTGGCAAGCTGCCCCACACTTTCCATTTTCTGCGCCTGACGGAACTCGGCTTCGAGCTGCAGGCGATCGGTCATGTCTTCTTTGATCGCGACGAAGTGCGTGATGGCGCCTGACGCATTCAGGATCGGAGTGACGGTTTGATCCTCGGTGAACAGACTGCCGTCTTTCCGGCGATTGATCATCTCGCCGTGCCACGTGCGTCCGGCGAGGATGGTATCCCAGAGGTCTTTGTAGAAGGCTGGCGCATGTTTGTCCGACTTGACCAGGTTCCGCGGGTTCTTGCCGAGCGCTTCTTTGGCGGTGTACCCGGTGAGCTGGGTGAACGCCGGATTGATCCACTCGATGACGCCTGCCCGGTCGGTGATGACGATGGCATCCGCGGCGGCGCTCAGGACGGCGCTTTGTACGTGCCGGGATTCGTCCGCCTCGATGTGTTCGAGCGCAAACGAGACGTCATCGGCGAGCTCGGTGAGCAACTTCATCTCCTCCGTGTCGAAGAAATCCTTCTCCGATGCGTAGAACATGAGGACGCCCAACACCTTATCGTCGAATTGCAGCGGGAACACGACCACCGACTGATAGCCGCGCCGCAGCGCTTCCTCGCGCCAGCGCTCCATCTGCGGATCGGTGTCGATATTGTTGCAGACCACGGCCGTCTTTTCCCGCAACGCCCGCGCCACCATCTCGCAGCGGTCGGGCGCGTCATCCCTGGCCGTCAGCTGGATATTGTCGAGGTAGCCTTCGTCGACGCCCGCCCTGGCCACGGGCGTCACGTCCAGTCCATTGGCGTCGAGCAGGCCGATCCATGCGAGTCTGAACTTGCCCAGCTCGACCGCGATTCGGCACGCCCCATCGAACAGCTCCTGCCGATCCCGGGTGCGAACGATGGTCGTGTTGATGCCGCTCAGAACGGCGTACACGCGGTTCAGGCGCGTGATGTGTTTTTCGTGCTCCTTGTGCACGCTGATATCGCGCGCGATGGTCGACAAGTACTCCACCGATCCATCGCCCCCTCGGTGCGCGATGATGACCTGCGACACCGGAATCTCCCGCCCGTCGCGTCGGAGGAAGGCGGTTTCTCCGCTCCACGACCCATGTTCGACGGCATGGGGGATGCCCTGCTCCGCGACGAGTTTCGCCGCCCAGCCAGGCTGGGATTTCCCGATGCGCAGGGCGGGCATACCCTCACTCGCGTGATAACCGAGCATGCCCAGGCCCGCCTTGTTTACGAAAAGCACATTGCCGTCCAGGTCACCGGTCGCAATGAAATCGGGCGTGGCTTCCAGGATCGCGACAAGACGGGCCTCGGCTTCCTCCGCCACCTTGCGCTCGGTGATGTCGTGTGCGGTGCCACGGAGCCCATCGATCCGGCCGCTTTCATCGCGCGTGATCTCGCCACGGGCCGTCACCCATCTTCGTTTGCCGTCCGTACGTGCCTGCTCTAACTCGAGTTCGTACGGTTGTCCCGTCTGCAGCGCCTTTTTCACCACAGCGTCCAACCGCGCAGCACTCTCAGGAGTGTAGAGCTGCAGGTGTTCCTTGTACCCCGGTGGACGTTGTTTCAGATCGCGACCGTAGATGCGGTAGTACTCCTCGGACCAGGTGATCGTGTCGGTCGTGGCATTCCATGTCCAACTGCCGACTTGGGCGACGCGCTGGGCGTCGTTCAGATCCGCGTCACTCTTGCGTAGTGTGTCCTCCGCCCGCTTGCGCTCGGTGACATCGTTGAGAGAAAAGACCAGGAACTCGACTTCACCTCGATCGTCCAAGATCGGAACCAGGATGAGATCCCAATATGTGACGCCCCGTTCCGGCTGGTCAGGGAACGTGAACGGTCTAGCGAATACCTGGAAAGGTTCTTTCGTCCGAACGGTACGCTCGAATACTGCCTTGAGCTCAGCGGATGGGTACAGCTCGAAATGATTGCGCCCAGCGAATGTGGATGCGTCGCGTCGACACGTCTGCGCGTATGCATCATTGACGCGGATAAAGTTGAAATGTGTGTCGAGAACGACCAAACACGTTTGTACGTGCTTGAAGAACGATTCGAGGATCCTTGATTGCTCGGCCAGGAGCTGCGCGGACTGCTTGCGCTCTGCGCCTGCCAGATGCTGTACTTGGACGGTGATGTTCCGCAGCGGCCGGACAATCAGCCACCAGAGGATCGGCGTCAGCACAACGACCAGCAGGAACGCATCCGAGTTCGCTCCGACCCAATCACCCTGGTGGTCGGGGAGGATGATCGGCAGAAGGAACATCACGCCGGCTTCTGCCAGGAACGTGATCAGCAAGAGTTTGGCCACAAGGACGGTCGGCCTGAAACGGGAAGCCGCTGAAGTCAGCTGCACACGTCACTCCTTTGCGCGGTTTGCGTATGACGCGACAAGACGGCTGGCGGTCCCGACCTTGAGATCGGTGGCCAACGAGGCCTGTAAAAGTCGATAGTCCGTATGAGCGGCTTCCCCGTCAACATAACCGCCCTTGGACTATACTGCGTCGCGGTAGACGGGCGCGTGCGCCGCGTACAACAGGCTGACGAACGCTGCATCGCACCCCTCGCGCATGACCTTGAGCACGCAGCCTGAGCCGTCGCGTGCCGTGGCGAGGAAGTTCAGGTCGAACTCGCCGGGCAGCGGCTGCAGTACGGCGTCGATGCCCCATGCCTCGTTCAGCACGGACGCCCAGTGTCGTTCGGCGTGCGTCATCGGGCGAGACACATCGGTCCGGTCATCGCGTGCGCCCCATCACTTCGCAGCGCGACGCGTCCGGGCCACCGGCTCGACGTACACGCGACTAGCCGCGGCTACGCCCAACTGGTGACGCGCGCCGCGCACCGTGATCGTCACCGGCCCGTCGAACGGCGCACGATCGGCGACCTTCACCGTCGCGTTCGGACGGATCCCCATCGCCGCGAGATAGCGCAGGAACTCCGAGTCGCGGTCGCTCACGCGCACCACACGCGCCGTCTGCCCCACCGCGAGGTCGGCGATGCTCTGCAGCCGCCGCTCGTCCACCACCCCGTCGCTCGTCGGGATCGGTGCGCCATGCGGGTCCTCGGTGGGGTGGCCGAGCGCGGCCGCCATCCGCTCCACGAGTTCGGTGCTCGCGCCGTGCTCGAGGCGCTCGGCTTCCTCGTCCACTTCGTCCCAGCCGAAGCCAAGCCGCGTGACGAGGTAGCTCTCGATGATGCGATGGCGACGGATGAGCTGCAGCGCCGCGCGGCGCCCCATGTGCGTGAGTCGCGCTCCCCGATAGCGCTCGACGTGGACCAGGCCGAGTCGCGAGAGCCGCTGCAGCATGCCACTCACACTGGCCGGCGCGATGCCGAGCAGGGCGGCGACGGCGTTGGTGGCGGCCGGTTCCCCACCCTGCTCCATCTCATAGATGGCCTTGAGGTAGTCCTCGGCCTGCCCCGTGAGCGCGCCGCGCCGCACCGTGCGCGCGGTGGCCGGTGTCTTCTTCACGCGCCGGCGCGAACCACGAGGATCGGCTTCGACGTGCTGTGTCTCACCTCGCGGATCGTGCTGCCATGGATCAGGTCGCCGAGCAGCCGGTGGCCGTGGCTGGCCATCGCGATGAGGCTGCATGCTTCGCGATCGGCGGCCTTGATGATCTCCTTGGGCGGATCGCCGAGCGCAAGCAAGGTGGTCACCGTCAACCCTTCGGCGCGCAGCCGCGCCGCGACGGTCTCGAGATAGGCGCGGTCGGTCTTCATCTCCTCGCTCTCGGCGAGCTGCAACTCGTTGAAGTTGCGCGCCGCCCAACCGTCGGCGACGTGCAGGAGCAGCACCTCCGAGCCAAGGTGCCGGGCCATCTCCATGACGTGCGGGATGATGGCTTCATCCGCCGGACCGTTCTCGAGGGCCATCAGGATGCGTCTATACATGAGATTTGCGTCCGTCGGCGTAGCTCATCCACCGACGATGATCCGCCAACTTTCCTTGAGCGCCTCCGGCAACGTCCAGATGTCCATCACGGTGATCACGATGGCGCTCGCCCAACCGAGCGTGAGCAGGATCCAGCCGTTGCGCCATTGACCCATGATTCTGCGCGACGACGTGAATTGCAAGAGTGGAAACATGGCGAATGGCAGGACGAGGCAGAGGAACGTCTGGCTCAGATTGACGAGATCGGTGACGCTGCCGCTGCCGCGGATGCTGATGATCACGATGGCGGGGATCACGGCGAGGAGGCGCGAGATCACGCGGCGCAGCCACGGGCGGATGCGCCAGTGCATGAAGCCTTCCATGACGACCTGCCCGGCGAGCGTGCCGGTGATGGTGCTGCTCTGGCCGCTGGCGAGCAGCGCCACGGCGAACAGGGTGCTGGCGGCCGTCGTGCCGAGCAGCGGCGCCAGCGTCAGGTGCGCGATGCGGATCCAGTCGCCGTCGGGACTGAACGTGACCACCTGTCCGCCCGCCACGACGACGCTCGCCTTGCCATAGAACACCGTCGCCGCCAGCACGAGGATGGCGGCGTTGACGAGGAAGGCGAGGGTGAGCGCGACGGCGGAGTCGACCGTGTTGAACTTGATGGCGGTGCGGATGGAGGCGTCGTCGCGGCCGACGTTGCGCGACTGCACGAGGGCCGAATGCAGGTACAGATTGTGCGGCATCACCGTCGCGCCGATCATGCCGATGGCGACCAGCGCCATGCCGGATTGACGAAAGCCCGGTCGCCCCAGCGCGCTCGCCATCTCCGAGAAGACGGGCTGGGTCTGCGGCAGGACGAAGATCTCGATGCCGTAGCACACGCCGATGGTCAGCACGAAGACGGCGACCACCGCCTCGATCATCCGCATCCCCATGCCCTGGAACGACAGGAGCAGCAGCACGTCGAACGCGGTGATGACGATCGCCCACCCGATCGGGATGTGGAAGAGCAGGTTGAGGGCGACGGCGCTGCCCAGCGACTCGGCGAGGTCGGTGGCCGCGACCGCGATCTCCATGGTGATCCAGTTGGGCCAGCGCAGCCAGCGGGGATAGAAGTCGCGACTGCACTGCGCGAGGTCCTTGCCGGTGGCGACGCCGAGCCGCGCGGAAATGACCTGGAGCACGAGGGCCATGAAGCTGGCCATCGCCACGACCCAGAGCAGGCCGTACTTGAACTGCGCGCCGCCGGCGAGGTCGGTGCCCCAGTTGCCGGGGTCCATGTAGCCGACGCTGATGAGGATCGCCGGCCCGGAAAAGGCCATCCACTGCCGCCAGAAGCTGCCTTGGGCATGCGGCACCGCCACGGTGCGGTGAACATCCGAGAGCGAGACCTGTCGCTCGGGTTCGGTCCGCCCGACGCCGGCGGCGGCGTTCGGATCATCCGGAGGTCGTGTGCTGGCCACGATCGTATGTTAGTCCATACTAACTCTTAAGCAAGTACCTCCTCATGCACGTCACGGTGTGCCGCGCGCCCGTGGCTGGAGTTGTCCGTACATCGTCGGCGAATGCCCGTTCAGGTCGCCGTGGATGAGCGTCCCGACGTAGCCGCCGAGGTCCGCGGTGCCGGCGAACCAGACGGAGTCGGCGTCGGTGTCGCCGGGCGCGCCGACCAGGCGCACGGTCAACGCCGGCAACACCCACGTGCCGCGGATGCCGTAGGCGGCCGTCTGTCCGTTGGTGTTGTCGGTGGACGTGCCGCTGCCCGAGACCTGCGTACCGGTCCCCGTGAGGGTCCACTTCACGGTGCCGGTGAGGAGCTGGCCGTCGTAGACGCCGGCGATCGGTCGCGGCGCGGACAGCGTGGTGCTGCCCGTTCCGCACGCCGCCGCGAGCAGCGCCAGCGCCGCGACGAGCCGCATCCTACGACGCTTGGTGATGCGCCGCCGGCAGGGACAGCTCCGTGCTCGGCGTGTGCATGGTCTCGCCGTGCAGCTTGTCGCTCGCGCTCGCGAACAGCAGGTAGATGTTCGGCACTGAGGAAGAGGCTGATGAGGAGATCGACCATCAGGCCGCCGACGATGACGATCGCGAAGGGGCGCTGCGAGTCCGACCCGATGTCGTGCGACAGGGCGGCCGGGAGCAGGCCGAGCGTCGCCACGAGCATCGTGAGGATGATCGGGCGCAGACGCAGCACCGCGCCCTCGACGACGGCATCCTCGAGGTCCATGCCACGGGCACGCAGTTGGTTGATGTACTCCACCATGATCACGCCGATCTGCACGCACACGCCGAGGAGGGCGAGGAACCCGAGGCCTGACGACACGCTGAAGTGGGTGCCGGTGATCCAGAGCGCGAGCAGTCCACCCAGCGGCGCGAGCACCATCGAGAGCAGGATGACGAGCCTCCACTGGTACGAGCCGAACATCGAGTAGAGCAGCAGGCAGATGACGAGGATGGTGATCGGGATGATCACGGCCAGCCGCTGTCCGGCGCTATTGTCTCCCCAGCAGAATGTGGATCCTGCGATAGCACGGCACATGTGCAACATGGCTGCGGTTCCCCACCGTTGCCCCGATACGGGAACGCGCAGAATGCGCGATCCATGGGCGAGAGTTACCGCGCCTCACCGCGCCTCACCGCATGACCGCGCGATCTCCATTCTCGATGGCCTCACTATTTTGGGTCCACATCGCCGCGCATTTCGATCCACCGCTGCAGCGCATCGGCTTCTGTCCGCGCACCACATTCCTCGAGCAAGCGCCGGGCAGCGGCCTGCAGCGCTGTCTGGGCCTCCGCCGTGACGAGTCCGCCTCGCGCCAGATCGGTAAGCCGCTCGATGAGATAATGAGATTCCAAATGGGAGGTATGTTCTGGCCGCACGGTACCGCCGGCACCCATGTCAGATTCCGAGTAATGGGTATGCTCTCGTAGCACGGTAATGGCGGCATGCAGGGGCGCTGCATCGTCGGCCGTCGCCGCAACCTCGCTGCCGGGCGACGATGAGTCTGACGGCGGATGCCGCCCCTCGCCGCGCCGGATCGCCTCGCGGATGCTGTCGGCCTCGTGACCCCACAGTCGGGCGATCTTGAGCCGTCGGCGCAGCACATAGTCCGCGGTGAAGCCACCGAGCGCCGCCAACACGACCAAGACTCCCCAGTGCGCCGCTTGACCTGACACCGTGGGCAGCCCCCAGGCATCAAACGCGCCAAGGAACTCGGCCGGACCGATCGTCATGACCGCCACGCCGAGTCCGAGAAAACACACCGTCAGCGTGACCCCGATCAGGTGCGCGCCCAGCGCGCGGCGGCGCATGCGCCAGCGTTTGGTCCTCAGCTCCTGCAGCAACAACTCTCGCTCGTGCGGGTCCAGGTCGGCGAACCAGAGTTCGGGCTCTCGATTCTCATGAAGGAGAAATCGAGCCGCATCGAGCCGCGTGGCGAAATACGGATATTCAGGCATCATGACTCCTTTCGCATTGCGGTATTTCGCTGGTCCCCGCCCCTTGACCCGTCTCAAATCGTCAGACCACCTCTCACTCACGCAGTCGAGCGACCCGGTTCTGTCCGGATCACGCGCTGTACCGCGGCGAGCAGCGTTCCCCGCTCGATCGGTTTCTCCAGGAAGGCGACGACCGAGCCCGGCGATCCCTCCCACTCGATCGCGCTTTGCACGTAGCCCGACATGTAGATGATCCTGATGTCGGGACTGACCTTCGCAATCTGGTCGACCATCCGCATTCCCGTCATCACCGGCATGATCACGTCCGTGAGGATGACGTCGGGGCGCTCGGCGGGGGACGCATCCGCGAACCGGCGGATAACTTCGAGGGCATCGCCCGTGTCCCATAGCTCGTGCCCGTCCCGGATGAGCATGCTCTTCACCAGACTGCGAACTGCGGCATCGTCGTCGACGATCCAGATCCTGGCTGAAGTGGCTTTCGCAGGAGCGGCCTCGTCGGGCGGTTCGCTCATCGAAGCGGCCACGCGTCGGGGCGTGCCGGTCGTGGGCTGCTCGTACCGTGCGGCGGTGCACACCATGTCCCTGCCCCCGTTCTTGGCTTGGTAAAGCGCACGGTCGGCCTCGCCGAGAAGCAGTTCGTACGATCCCATCCCCCGCTGGTAGTGTGCGATTCCGGCGCTGACGGTCTGGAAGCCCCACGGCAGCGGCCATTGGCGCGTCTGGTCCAGCACGCGCTGGGCGAACAGGACGGCGGAGTCCGCATCGGTATCACGCAGCACCGAGACGAACTCCTCGCCGCCGAAGCGCGCGGACAGGTTCTCCTTGCGCGTGTTCGTCCGAAGGATCTTGGCGAACGCCTTGAGCGTCATGTCGCCCGCCGCGTGGCCCTGCCGGTCGTTCACCTGCTTGAAGTGATCCAGGTCGAAGATGACGACCGTCAGCTCCCTGCCTCGCTCGGCCGCCGCGAACTCGCGCTCCAGCGAATCCTCGGCGTGACGCCGGTTCGGCAAGCCGGTAAGCCGGTCTATCCGTGCCATGTCCTCCGCGGCATGGCGCTCCCGGCGGAGCACCTCCGCGAGGGTGGCGATGCCGACCGACACGACCAGGTAGACCGAGACGATCACGCCGAGCAGCGTCCAGTCCGGTTCGGCGATCTGGAACGCGACCACGCTGACTTGCGTCGCGGTGATCACCGCCATTCCACCGGACAGGGCGATCGCCACGCCTTGCATGCCGCGGTAATAGGAGAACAGGAAGGCCGGAATGAGCGCCGTCAGCCAGATGAGCATCCCGAGGCCGTTGCTCGTCCAGTCCGGGAGCCAGTAGACGGTCGCGACCGGTATCACGAGCGCGGCGATCGAAATCGCGAGCGCACGGGGCGGAACGGTCTGTTTCGGGGAAGAATCCCGCATTCAGGGAAACCGTCGCACTAGCGCTGTCGGATGGTCCACTGCGCGACCCACGCCTCGAGCCCCTCTTCACTCATCGGTCGTGCAACATAGAAGCCTTGCATCACGTCGCAGCCGAGCGCGGCGAGCAGATCCCAGTCGGGTCGCTGCTGAACACCCTCGGCGACCGACGTCATCTTGAGACTGCGCGCAAGCGCGATACTGGCCTCGACCACCGAGCGCTGCGACGCGGAGGTCGAACAGCCGTGCACGAAGCTGCGATCGATCTTCAGCTCGTTGAACGGCAGCTTCTGCAGCTTCGACAGGCCCGACTGGCCGGTGCCGAAGTCGTCGATGGAAAGCCGGAACCCCTTGAGTCGCAGGCGCGCGGCGACGTCGATCATCCGGATCGCATCGCGGGCGATTTGTGTCTCGGTCACCTCCAGCGTGATGCGCTCGGGCGGCACGTGCGCGTCCCGCGCGAGGGCCTCGATCCGCTCCGGGAGATCCAGGCGATCGAACGCCCGCACCGAGAGATTGATCGCGATGCCCAGGTCGCGGCCGGCCTGATGCCATCGTCCGGCGCACGCGATGGCCTCCCGCAACGCGAAGTCGGTCAACGCCGAGTTGTACTGTCCGTGTCCTTCCATCGCCAGGACGAAGGATGCCGGCTGTAACAGGCCGAGGCGGGGATGCTTCCAGCGCACGAGGGCTTCGACCCCCTCCACCTTCCCCGTGTGCATCCAGATCTTGGGTTGATACTGGAAGAACAGCTCGGTGTGCGTGAAGGCATGCTGGAAATCCTGATCCGGCGCGATGACCGTGTCATCCGCCCGTTGCGCGGGCACCTCGCGTATCCGCTTGAGGATCGGTTCGAGCTTCTCGGCCGTGACCGGCTTCGCGATGGTGCCGAGCATGCGGAGCCCTTGCACCTCGGCGAGCATACCGGCGGTCTCGATCACACGCGCTTCCTCGACGCTCATGATCGCGATGGCCGATTCCAATCCGAGGGCGCCGAAGGAACGGATCGTCTCGATGCCATCCCGTTCCGGCATCTGCAGGTCGCAGAGGATCAGGTCGAACCACGCACCCGGCTGCGTCACGGCTGCCAGCGCGTCGCGCCCGTCTTCAGCCTCGGTGACGTTCGTGATGCCCATCCTCTTCAGGATCTCGCGCACTAACTTCCGCACGTTCGGCTGGTCGTCGATGACCAGGACGCGGAGGAGAGAGTTGTCGTCAGGCGTTTTTGTCACACGTGCTCCCCAAGGGGGCCGCGCTTTCAGCCGGCATCAAGCACCCGCCGCACCTTCTCGCCCAGCGACTCCGCCGTGAACGGCTTCTGGACGAGCGCGACGCTCTGTTCGAGCAGCCCGTGCAGGATGGTCACGTCACTCGTGTAGCCCGAGGCGAACAGCACTTTCAGCTCCGGCCTCAACGCGTGGACACGATCCGCCAGCACGCGCCCACTCATCCCGCCCGCGAGGACGACGTCCGTCAGGAGGAGCTGCAGGGGCTCGCGTGCTTCCTCGATCACCCGCAACGCCTCCGCGCCGCTGCTCGCGCTCAGCACGCGGTAGCCCTGCGCCTCGAGCATGCGTGTGGTTACGCGGCGCACCGCCGGCTCATCCTCCACCAGGAGAATCGTTTCCACCCCGTGCACCGGCATCGTCTTGTGACCGCGCACGGCCGCGTCGGCGGCCTCGCGACGCCGCGGCAAATAGACCTTCATGGTGGTGCCGACTCCCTTCACGCTGTCCACGGCGATGTGGCCACCGGCCTGCTTCACGATCCCATAGCACGTCGCGAGCCCCAGCCCGGTCCCTTTCCCTCGCTCCTTCGTCGTGAAAAAGGGCTCGAAGAGATGTGTCTTGACCTCTTCGTTCATCCCGGCGCCCGAGTCGCTCACGGCGAGCATCACGTACTCGCCCGGCATCACGTCGGCGTGCGTCCGCAGATACGCCGCATCCAGGACCACATTCGCGGTCTCGATGGTGAGCGTTCCACCCGTCGGCATCGCATCGCGCGCATTCACGACGAGGTTCATGAGGATCTGCTCGAACTGCCCGCGATCCATCTTCACGGTAGCGAGGTCGGGGCCTGGGCGAGTGACGAACTCGATGTCTTCGCCGATCAGCGGACGGAGCATCTCCTGCATCCCGACGACGAGATCGTTGACGTTGAAGACCGTGGGCTCTACCAATTGCTGTCTCGAGAACGCCAGTAGTTGTTTTGTCAGGCGCGCGGCTCCGTGACCGGCACCCAACACCTCCTGCAACGACGGCCTGATCGGGTGCTCCGCGGGCAGGTCCGCCATCGCCATCTCCGTCCAGCCGAGAATCACGGACAGCAGGTTGTTGAAGTCATGCGCCACGCCGCCGGCGAGCCGGCCCACCGACTCCATCTTCTGCGCCTGCAGGAACTGCGCTTCGAGCTGCTTCCGTTCCGTGAGATCCTGGTGGATCGCAATGAAGTGCGCAATCTCGCCAAGCGCGCTCTTCACCGGTGTGATCGTCATGTCCACGATATACAGACTGCCGTCTTTGCGGCGATTGGTCACTTCGCCGTGCCAGACGTGACCGGCCAGAATGGTGTCCCATACGTCTCGGACAAACGACTGATCGTGTACGCCGGACCTCGACAGTTCGCTCTGCTTCTTGCCAATGGCTTCTTCGGCGCCGTAGCCGGTGAGCGCCGTGTAGGCCGCGTTGACCCATTCAATCGTGCCGTTGCGGTCGCTGATGACAATGATGTTGGCGGCGGCATTCAGGGCGTCGCCTTGCAGGCGCAACGACTCCTCCGCCCGTTTGCGCTCGGTAATGTCACGCGTGACGATCCATATGACCGGGCGTCCCCGGTTAATGAAGTCGCCGCCGCTGACTTCGACGGGAAAGGTCGTGCCATCCCTTTTCCTGTGCCACCGCAGTCCGATCCTGACCGGTTCGCCTGCGGCGACCGATTCGCGAAATGTTTCTGTCGTCACCTCAGGAGCTGCGCTCACATCTGCCAGGGTCAATGCCAACGCCCTCTCACGCGAATGGCCGTAGAGTGCGATCCACGCCGGATTCACGTCCAGAAAACGCATTGTTTCGGCGTCGACCAGCGCTACCGAGTCGAGGTTGGTCAAGAAGATGAGCCGGTACTTCTCCTCGCTCTCCGCGAGTTCCGCGGTGCGCTCGGCTATCGTGCGCTCCAGGGACTCGCGCGCGCGCTCCAACCCGTCGTTGGCTCGCTCCAGCTGGTCCCGGTAGCGCCTGTTTTCGACGGCATTCGCAACCGTATTGGCCATGTTTTCGATGTGCGGATCGTACCGCGAGAACTTGCGCCGGTCGCCAACTCTGATCGGAATGTATCCATAGTTTCCGCGGGCCGTGCGCAACGGAAATACGCGGTAACCGGGCATCGGCGCGACGACGCATTTGGCAGTCCCCGCAATCGTGGCGTCGCCGCGGCGGACGGTGCAGGTGCCGCAAACCGGCTCGAAATCCGCACGCGGCGACGCCGAAGCGGCGCTCAGGCAGACATGCGTCTTCAATACGCCCGGGATGTCTAGCAGCGCACGCGCGACAAACTCGCCGATTACGCGTTCGTCCGGCAGCAGGTCCAAGGCTTGCTGGATGAACAGCAACTTCCCGAGCACGTCGGTTTTCGCCGCGATGGACTTCATGCGCTCTCCTGTCTCGCCAAGGATCGCTGCGGCTGGATTACGCCGGGGTGCGGTAATACGGATTGCGCACGATTTGCCCGCGCACGATCATGTACGGGTGAACGTTCAGGACTTCATACAACGTGGCGCCGCTGAAGCGCCGCGCGTCGTATTGACAGGCGAGCGTCACCGGACATTCCCGCACCACGGCGTTCAGGCCGGACTCATACTCTATCAGGCGTTCTGAGCCCGGAAATCCTCTGAGGGCCCAGGTCATCTCGCCGGTTGCCCGTGCCCCTGAAAAGCCTGCGCGAACGCTCTCCAGGTAAAGTTCCCGCACCTGGTCGAGCATGCGGTGCGGGATGAAGGTTCCATCGGGACAGTAGACCTGGTGGGCCAGGTCGCCTTCAAAACGGCCCCCCGTTTGCTCTGGGAGAACCCGTATATCGAGACGCGCAAGGTGGTCGGGAATATCTTCCACTGACAGCACGTCGGCGAAGTACCTTACCGACTCCTGCTCGGACAATGCGCTTTCGACGAACTTCGACACGATTTCCTTGTGCTCGTGGTCGTCCGTGTAGATGTAGCACATGTGCGTTCCAGCGGGAAATGTTTCCTCCGTGAATCCCATGTTGATCATTCTATGTGCCGGCATGATGCCTCCGTATGATTCCTTTCCCGAACTTGTAGTGCTCCCCGGTTCGTGAGACACCGGGTGACTTAAGTGCCTGCATTTCCTGCAGACGGCGATACGCTACTACTCCGCCACCCCAAGCTCGAGCGCGGCGCGAACTGGTCGTAAGCGAATTGCACCTTTCGGTTCCATTCCTCCGCGCCTTAGCCCGGCGATCGGACGGGCCGCGTGGCGTTTCGCCCTCGGCGCGCGCGTCGCAAGGGATAACAGGTCAGAGGTTCGTCCGGATGCACCAGTTTGCACGGGCCGGCGGACTCCCACACGCGTGCGACGACGCGGCCCTCGGTGAGTGCTTCGAGGCCGTCGGGATCGAGAACGCAGAGCAGCGAGCGTTCGCTGCGGATGAGGCCCAGGGACTGCAGGTGTCGGAGAGCGCGGTTCGTGGTCTGCCGCGTCATGCCCGCCACTTGGGCGACTGCGGACTGCGCGAGTGGAACGCGCGAACCAACTGCGAGCGGACAACACTGACCCAGCTTCTGGGCAAGGTACAGTAGGGCACCCGCAACTCGTCGGGTGGGAGAGCGTTCGGCTTGAGCGGCGAGCCGAGAGAGCAATGCTGCCTGCTGTTGTGCGAATTTTTCGCTAAACGCAGATACGAGCGAAGGATGCTTGAGCAGGACGCGCTCGAAGCTGGATTGCGAGACGCGTGCGACCGACGAGGGCACCAGTGCCAAGAGGATCATCCGTTGCGAAAGGGAGGACCCGCCATCGCTTTGAAGAATGCAGGCACCGGGGCCGAGCACTTCGAGCGTGATGTCTCCGCCGTCGTGACGATGAAACTGAATCGCGAGCGCGCCGTCGACGACTATCTGAAACGAATCTGCGCCGCGCTCGGGGTACAGTGTGGCACCCGCAGCCAGCGACCGCCGGACCACGTTCGCGCCCTGCAGCACGTGCAGGCACAGTTCGTCCATCGCCGGTGACGGGCTCATTTGACTCTTCACGGCGTGGAATATAGGAGCGCGACCAGTTCATGAGTGTCGGCGAACGGACAGAGCTACCGTGCGCAACGAATGGAAGACCAGAGAGGACGACCCGCCGCCTCTCGAACCCGAAGAGTTCACGACGGCGCAGTTCGAGCGCGTACGGTCGGCGCTGAATCCCGACGACGCACAGCAGTGGCGCGCCTGGGTTTTTGTGACGTTATCCGGTGTCCATGGTCAACGCGCGCGAGCCCTGCGGCACCTGCGCTGGCGGGATATCGACGACGAGGCGGGTGTGATCACGTGGCCCGCGAAGTACCAGAAGAACAAGAAGGAACTCAAGCAGCCGATCCTCTCGGAGTCGCGGGTGGCCTTGGCCCTCGCGAAGGCGTGGCGAGACAAGGCGTCGCAGTACCGTCTGCGTGCGCACCACAAAACGGCAACGGCCCGACCGGAGCGATTGAAGGACGCGGACTGGGTCATCTTTGCGGAGCGCGACACGGCGAAGCCGGTGTCGTACTCGTCTTTGCACCACCACTTGCTGCACGCGGAAGCACGCGCCGGCGTGGCGCACTTGCCCTACCGGGGCTTCCACGGATTCCGGCGGATGGTGGTCGGCGAGGTCGGCGCGCAAATGAAGGACCCGACCGCCAGGCTGGAGTATGTCGGCGACCGAGACCCCAAGATGTTCAAGCATTACGATCGTCGCCGCCAAGAGCGCATCAACCGCGGGTCCGCCGCGATGGAAAGTGTCCGTGAAGTGTCCGGACACACCAACGCCGCCCCGGACGAGGGCGGCGAAGTGAAAGAGGGACGGTAAGTTACCGAGAGCCACAGGTCGGGATTGAACCGACGACCGCTCGATTACGAATCGAGTGCTCTACCACTGAGCTACTGTGGCGAAACTACAGACGGCGGAAGGCAGACGGCGGACGGCAGTGTCTGCCATCTGCGGTCCACCGTCTGCCGTCTAAAAACACGTGCCCTGGCTCGGATTCGAACCGAGACGCCTTACGGCACCACCCCCTCAAGATGGCGTGTCTACCAGTTTCACCACCAGGGCAATCCCAACGTGTTCACCTTCGCGTACTCCAACAGCGATCCAACAGCGATCCAACAGCGATCCACCTACGACGGGAGCGACGGGGTTCGAACCCGCGACCTCTCGAGTGACAGTCGAGTGCTCTAACCAAACTGAGCTACGCCCCCTGCAAGAATCCCGCACTCCACTGTGCTGCCGAACTACCCGATGCCGCCGCGCGGCACTGTGACGGCGCACGCCTCACTCCCCACCCTGCGCAAGCAGAGTAGCCCCAACGGGAGTCGAACCCGTCTCTGCACCTTGAAAGGGTGCCGTCCTAACCGATAGACGATAGGGCCATTACAGACGACGGACGGCAGACTGCGGACGGCAGATCACCGTCGTTCGTTTTTTTTCCTGCCGTCTGCCCTCTGCCGTCTGCCGACTTTCTACATAGCGGTAACGGGATTCGAACCCGTGTTCCAGCCTTGAGAGGGCCGTGTCCTAGTCCCCTAGACGATACCGCCCTACTAACAGACGGCAGACTGCAGACGGCGGACGGCAGCGAACTGCCAACTACCTTCTGTCACCTGCCCTCTGCCTTCCAACAACTGCCCTCCGCCGTCTGTCCTCTGCCGTCTTCAAACACAGGCCCGGAGGGAATCGAACCCCCAACCGCCGGTTTTGGAGACCGGTGCTCTACCAATTGAGCTACGGACCTACTCCAATACCGCAGGGTGACTGACGGGACTTGAACCCGCAACCCCCGGTGCCACAGACCGGTGCTCTAACCAGTTGAGCTACAGTCACCATAACCGACCAATCATCAAAAGTAGTCGGAGTACTCTGGTCTGAGAAGTGAGAACAGATATGAGCGGCGAGACCAGATCACAGTGGCGAGGGTGAGTGGGAAGTGGGGAGAACCGAGTGGCGATCGGGGAGTGGCGAGAGCGTCGAATCAAGAACTGAGATGCTGGAAGTGCCGAGTCATGGGGCTGGTCTCCCCACTCGCCACTCCCCTCTCGTTTCTCCCCGCTCCCCACTCACCCTTGCCACTCNNCACTGGTCTTGCCACTCGCCCCTGCAGTCTATTTTGCGCGATCCATGTATTCGCTGGTATTCGGATTGACCCGCACCTTCTCCCCGGTCCCGACGAACTCCGGCACGTTGATCACCACGCCATTGTCCAGCGTCGCCGGCTTCGAGCTCGCCGTCTTCGTCGCCGTCTTCATCACGGGCGCCGTGTCCACCACTTCGAGCACGAGAAACTGCGGCAGTTCGATGCCGATCGGACGGCCATCGTAGTACTCGGCGAGGATGTTCATCCCGGGCTGCATCCACTGCGCGTTGTCACCCAGCATCTCCTCGTCCATCTCGAGCTGGTCGAAGTTCTCCGTGTTCATGAAGTGCCAGGTATCGCCGCCCCGGTACATGAACTCGAGCTCATGCGTCTCCATCGACGCACGTTCTATGGTATCGGCCGCGCGGAAGCGATGTTCGAAGCTGTTCCCGTTGCGGAGGTTCTTCATCTTGGTCTGGATCATCGCACGCAGATTTCCAGGCGTGTGATGACGGAACTCGAGCACGCGGCACGGCTGGCCCTCGAAAACGATGACCATTCCGCGGCGGATTTGTGTGGCGGGCATTGCCATTGGACGACTTCCCTATTTGGCGATTTAATGAGTTCGGAGACAGCCTTTAACTGTAGTCGCTCGAAGGGGTTGAGGCAACGGTTTCGGGTGCTCGGTGTCGGGTGCTCGGCCGACGTGTCGTCGGTCGCGCACGGGCGTGGCCCACGGGCTCCGCCTTCCGGTCGCTTCGCTCCCCCGGGGCGGAGCCTTTGGGACACGTGCAGGCGCTCCCTCCTTGGCGCCAATAGCAAGGCGGGCGGGATGGTGTTCGTCCAGGGCGAGCCCGGGCGAGCGGAGCGACAGCGACGCGAAGCGGAAGGCCGCCCTGGGCGAATACCATC
>PMYN01000131.1:0-457 GCA_003171215.1 Gemmatimonadota bacterium
CCATCGTGACCGCCGCCCGCCTGGCGTATCGCCGACAGTGCGGCGTGCACGGCGCTCGCCAGGCCATCGAGGCGGCCGCCCGTCGCGCCGTGCTGCGCCTCCCGAAGGGGAGCGTCGGGACCCGCATCGTGATCGCGCCGGACGACCTGTCCATCGGGGACGTGAACCGCTGAGACGACGGACTGAAGCGGAAAGGCCGCGTGGCCGGACGCCGAGGGCGTTGGCATGCGTCCCGACGAGATCCGCACGCGGGCCGGCCACGACGTCGTGTCGCTGCATTGACGAACAACGGAGGACAGCCGGCCGTCGCACGTGCGGCCGGCGCTAATCCGACCAACGGAGGCCTCGCCATGATCGACTACTCGGCAGAGACGGGCTCTCTCGACCACTGTCCGGCGTGCGGCACGCTCAGCGTCCGGATCGAAGACGGGTATACCGTGGTCGCTCGCGTCATCGC
>PMYN01000131.1:468-4833 GCA_003171215.1 Gemmatimonadota bacterium
CCGGCGCGGCGCGCGTGCAGGAGAGAGAGCCGGACATCAACGGGATGGCCGGCCCTTTCTCTTACTGGGAGCACCTATGACACAGCGTCTCACGTTAGCCGACTTCGGCGCCCTCGCCGGCAACCACCCCGTCGAGGGGACGGCGCGCATCGAGCGCGTCGTGCAGATCATCAGCGACGACGCGCACATCATGCGCCTGCGCGTCAGCAACAGCACCGGCGACCGCTGGGTGTGGGTCAGCCCCGGCCTCGCAGCGAATCTCCAGTTGCAGTCGGGCGATCTCGTCCACGCGCGCTTCACGGTTCACTGCGGGATCCATCGCTCGAAGACGTGGGCGACCGGTCTTCACCCCGTCGCCGGCGAACAGGGGGATGCCGACGCGCTGCCGGAGCCCGACGTGTTCCGGGCGCTGGCGCGGAGCTGCCGCACGAACCGCCGCTTGGTCGTGCACAGCCTGGCGTTGGTGGCGCTCGCGAGCGACGCCGTGCGCGAGGGCTCGTTCATCGATGTCCATCAGGCGAAGGACCAGGTGCTGGGCGCCATCAAGTTGTTGCCCCGGAGCGAGGCGCATCTCCTCACCCGGACGGCGGCAGCGCTGCAGCTCTAACTCGAACGACATGGGCTGATTGACGTGGGTCGTTTGGAGGTGCGAATCGTGCCTCCAAACGACAAGCCCGTAACGCCAAGCGCTCAACGTGGCGGTTCGGCCAATAAGGCCGCGACGGAGAGTCTTCGCGACTCCGTCAGATACAGAAATGGCCGAGTCCGTCGCGCACTCACTCGGGACCGCCGGAGGGATCAGACGTGCCGGTCGGTGCCTCCGCAGGTTCGCACCGCGTACCGCGGCGCAATCGAGAGAGACCTTGAGTGGACGCCGTCGGACAAACCCTAGCAGGCGAGTGGTTACTGACGGACGTAGTTCGTGAGATGGAAGACGCTGCGTAATCGTTCCGCCGCACTGCCTCGCGCCGCATCGCGCAGACAACTGCATGCGCGATACGGCGCGAGTGGCGGACGTGACCGCGCCGCTCTAGGTCGGCCTACGCGCTTGCATCCGACGTGTGTCGCACATACTGTCGATACCGTGGGGTAACAATCGAGGCTTTTCCCGAGCGACGCCCCCGTCGATTCCATGATCCTACAAGCGATTTGACTCAGAGAGCAGAGGGGGCGGGCCGCTGACGCGGAGCCGCCTTTCTCCTTATCGGGGTCTGCATATGAGAGAAGAACACGCGTCGCGTTCGTTGGTTCGCTCGTGGTTAGCGAGAGTCGCCGCCCTGGAGAAGACAATTTCGGTGGGCGCGGATTTTCGCTGGCTTACGCCAACGGCGACTGCGACCGCCGATCAAATCGAGCGGATCGACCCCCTAACAGAGTTGCTCTTCGGCAGCGTTGACGCGACGGATGGCGATGCGTTGAAGACGCTCGTCCGACAAACGGATAAGCACCTTCGGCTGCAGCTCGATCTCGTTCGTGTGTATGCGCGATTCCGTGAAGTTCGGGAAATCTGTGTTGTGCTCGTCAAAGGCAGATCGGCGCCCGAAACAGAACGGATTCATCAAACGAGAAAGATGAAGATGTTCCACGAGCTCAGATCATTCTTCGGCGGTCGCAATCTTTCGGAGCGCGAGTTGGCGTGGCTGTACGGACGCCCCCCGCACGCAAATCTAACTTTGCAGGATTCTCGCGAGGGAGAAATGCACTCTGGCAACGCCAATGACAGCAGCGGTGGAACGCTAGTCACCCGCACTCGCTTTGACGTGTTGTGGTGCGCCGTGCCCGACGCTCCCTACATATCCATGAGGCGACGCTGGATTGCCAGAGATGACGTAGATGCTTGGTTTCCGGGCACCGAGTATTTCGGTTGACTGGCGACGTCGAGGCACCACGAGGGTCCGAGCCCGACTTCACGCGTGTCTAATGAGCGGCGGCCCAGAGTGTGGGCACTTTATTTTCGATATTGCGCGTTCGCGCCATTGTTTTCCGACAGCTTCGCCGATAACAATTGGTTGTGGGGCGACAACCGAGGTACTTCCTCTGCATGATTCGGCCGCCCCGTCGTGACGTTTATCCGTACGCGACTCAAAGATGATAGCCACTCGGAAAACGAGAGGCGGCCCAGCATGACGGGTCGCCTTTTTCTTTTTCTGGGCACTATCGAAATGGACAGCAAGCGTTGGCGATTGAAGAGTCTGCGTATCTGGCTCACCGGCATCGACCGAGTTATCGCGTGCGTCGAGGCGTTTCGCGCCACCGGCGTCTGGGAACCATCGCTCGAGCTCCTCCTTGAGAGTTTTGCGGCACTCGAGACGGAGACTGAACGCCTGTTCGGCAAATGGGAAATCGATCGAACGGAGGCGGCACAGAAACTTACCGGCTGCGCTTCGATTCCGACTCAACTCCAGTCCGAACTGCTCGACCTGTTCGAGCACCTTCGAGAGGTCGGGCGATTTACGTCGCAACTTCTCGAAGGCGACCGCGTGCCGGGGACTCAGCTCAGCCTGATCACCTCGCATGAACGCCTCCGCGCCGCGCTGGAAAAGCTCGACTCGGGGCCAGATCTGACTACCGCCGATGTCAGTTGGCTCCGCTGTTGCACGCCACGAAATGTTCGAAGTCGCACGCGATCCGGTGCGCTCAAAAAGCTGCCGGCCATGCGCCGGACTCGATCAGGCCGGAGTCCGAGACTGAAGTTCCGCCGCTCGGATTTCTTTGGCGCGCGCGCGCAAGAAGCCCCCAAACCTAAATGGGGGCAGAAATGGCGGCAGAGGGTCGAACCTTGACGACGGTCGGGCCTAAGGGCCGAAGGATTGCCATTGAAGCACGGACTGACGGGTCCGTGCGCGCGCGATGGTACTTAGACGGCAAGAAAGAACGGGTGACTCTTCCGAACCTCTGCGTACCGGCGGGTCAAGACGCGCTCAGCGCAGCAGATCAGCGCCGAGCCGAAACCATTGGCCTGCAGTTGTCACACGCACTCGGGCGCGGTGAAGACCCTCGCCGCATCATCGAGAAGATGCATGAGCGTCGGACGCCGGAGCTCAAGGAGTCCTCGCTTGCATTCGTCGCCAGTAAATATTTCGCCGCCGAAGCAGGTGCGGTCGTCGGAGCCGATTCGCTGGTGAACTATCGGAAATACTACGCCGACGTGCTCGATATCATGGGTGAGCACTTCGACCTCAATACTCTGTCGGTCGCGACGGTAGAGCTGCTCGCACGGGCGCTCGCCGGCGAATGCGTTTCTGAATGGAAAGCACAAGCGAAGGCAGCGAAGGAGAGCGAGAAGGTTTATGCGGCGTGGCTGCTACGCAAGCAAGAGGGGCTCGTTCGCAAGAACGGGAAGGCGCCGCGGCGAGTTCCGATGCCGCCTGAAAATCTGCGAGGGCACGTGCGGACGCTGAAGACGATCTCTTGGTTGTTCACGCTCGCTCGTTGGGGATTCGACCGGCTCAAACTGAAGCGGCAGCCTGCCCTTCCTCAGCATTGGGGAGACACGGTGACGACGATTTGGACGCAGATCACGAACCGGAAGCCAAAAGTTGTCCGTGAATTCCACACTCTAACCGAGATGCGGCAACTCTTCTCGGTGCGCGACAGGATGGATCCGCGGTTCGAAAACATGGTTAGCGTCGCGCTCGGATCACGACTCGGGCAGACCAGGCGCGCGATGAGGTCCGATCTCGTGCTACGGCCGTATGCGTTTGCCAGAGGACGCTTCACGACTCCAAGCGGCGGACGGAAGAAGCCTAGCCTCGAGATCGACGTCTCAAGCCGTGCTGAGCGCGCGTGGCAGAAGGCATTTGACACGTATTTGAAGCCGTGGGAAGACAGATACCAAGCGCGCGAGATCACGAACTACCACCTCTATCCGGGCGGGACGTTGGCGGATATCGCGCAGAGCACGGGAGATCCAGACTGGCCGTGCCTTACCGAGTCGTATTTGGGCGAGCTGTTCGATCAGGCTGAGGCAATCGCGGGGATCACCAAGGTGGCCGGTCGGCGCTTCCACGGTCTCCGGCGCTTCACGCGCAGCACTGCAGCTCGCATGGAAAAGGACACGCGGGTGCTGGATCGCCTGATTGGCCACAACGTTCGTGGCGTGGGCGCGGTCTACGAGGATCCAGAAGACGAATGGGTGTTGCGCAGGACATACGACGTGCGGGAGGAAATCATCAAGAAGGTCACACAGAAACCGGAGACGACGAATGACCGCTAGACGCAGGCGCGAGCCTAAGCCGGCTGTTGCAAAGGCCGGAGAACAGGCCCATGAACAGGCCCATGAAAAAAACGAACCCCCTCCAACGGACGGGGGCAAAGGTCGCGCTCACAGAGCGAGAACAGGACAGAGCGGGCGACCGGACTCGA